>JAAYPP010000154.1 GCA_012519765.1 Lentisphaerota bacterium | reverse complement strand
TTTTTTTAAAAAAATTTAAAAATTTAATATTTTTCGAAGGGTAAATGATCTTTTTTTAGTGCGATGAGCTGTTGATAAATATCAAAGCTGTATGCTTTAAACTTTGCGCGCGCATAATGCGCGCGCGAAGTTCAGGATGCGATTTTTTGGTGTAAATGTCGGGATGAGGAAAATCATTTTTCAGAGGTCAGGCATATCAGGATGAGTATAAAAAGCGGCAGTCCAATCAGAAATCCAAGCATCCAGCAGGCACCGGCTCTTGTCCCGATATTCACTGTCCAGCCCATCCATGGGATAGATTTTGGAACCCAGGTACGGTTATCCTTTTTGCTGAAATAAAATCCGACAGACCAGTTATCGGGATTGATCCATTCTGCTTGGTTGATTTCATGTTGATTCATGATGACTTTCTTATTTTGGGGAATTGAATGCCGACTGCTCCGTAAAGTTGAATTCAATGACTTCATTTGAACTGTTTTTGCGATCTTCAATGACTTGAAGACGGTTGTCAGTGCGAAAAAGTCGGCAGACCAGTTCTCCGTTTACCGGGGAACCGTTGATCAGGGTTCTTCCGTAATTGCGTTGTCGATCGATGACAAACGACAACGGTTTTTCTGAGGAAATGATTTTAAGTTCGATTTCCGGCGGTGAGTTATCCGGAAGCTTAAAGCGATGAGCGGCAGTTCCGGGCCGCTTCAATTCCAGCGTGTGAATTTTGCCATTGACAGAAAGAATAACCTGGCAATTTTCGTCGTTGTAAAAAGAAATTTCCACTTCGGAAGAAACATCATCGTCTGTTACTGCGGCAAATTTTTTGGTGATAGTCATGCCCGGTTTGAACTCAATGAAATCCCAGTCACCGAACGTAAACGGACCGTTGTCAAGATACATCATTTGACCTGGCGTCAGTGCTACTGCGACTCCGTCAGGTCTGACCTTCCTGATGATCGTGGATTCAAGATTGTAACGATAGAAATCATAAGCACTGAAGCAGATAAAAACTCCGCAAATCAGCATGCCGCCACCGATTAACAGTTCTTTTCGGATGCGGTATGAATCTTTGAACCAGATCACAAAAATACCGGCGAACACTGCCAGAAGCGGAATAACGGGTACTCTGAAGCGGGCAAGAATATAGAATAAGGCAGTAGCTGCCCAGAATGCCGCAATCATATAAATCGGCAGCAACAGCAGCCATTGCTGTTTTTTACGGAAGATTTCAAGCACTGAAGTTATCATTCCGGCAAGAGCCAATGCGGCGATTAAACCGGTTGGCATGAAACCGAATATCTGGAGAACCTTGCTTTGTCTTCCTTCAGTTGCCAAGGCAATATTGTTGGGTATTTCGCGGTAGTCCCAGAATAACAAAAGTTTACGAAAAGTTAATTCAATAACTGCACCAGGTTCCTCTTTGAACCATTGCCAGATACGTTGATGGATTGGAACAGTGCTTGCTTCTGACATCCATGCACCCCAGGTCGGGGGGTATTCCATCGGGCCGGGGGGCAACCCGGGAGTGCGCCCGCCGGGAGGCGCCTCAGGTGTGTTCCCGAGGGCGAGCACCGCTCCAGCCGCGGTTGAAGGACCGGTCAGTGAACCGCGAATTTGTGAATTACGAATCATGAAAGGCAGTTGCGGCAAGATGGTCAACGCGATAAAAATCAGGGCAACCCCGAAGCTATAGATGATTTTTATCGCGGTTTTTCCTTGTTCAAGTCGCAAAGAATAAACGGCGAGCATCAGGATTCCCGGCACGAAAAACCAGCTGTTGCCACGGGTCAGAATTGAACATCCCAACGCGATTGCGCATAAGCCCCAATCGATTTTACTGCGTCTTTCAAATGCCAGCAATGCCAAATACAAAATCAAAATCAACCAGAAACTTTGCAAAATCTCCAGCAGAATGAATGGGGTGTAAAGCATCAGCATCTTGGAAAGCGCGGCTAAAATTGCGGCGGTAATTCCCGCCTGGCGATTCCAAAGTTTGTTGCCGCACAGCCCGACCAGAAATACCACTGCGCCGCCGAGCAGAGCCTGTATTATGCTAACAACAAAAATAGAGTCGCCCAAAATCCAACGGATTATCGGTAGAAAAACCGCATAATAAAACGGCTGATAATAAAATTCTTCTTTAAATGTTCCCGCAACGATACGCCCGGAAATATCCCAGTATGTCGCCATATCGGTTTGAAGCGAAGGCGTGGCAACGCTGTTTATTCCGCTGTTGGCGAAGGCCAACTCCACCCCGGTGATAATCCTGAGCAGGGCAGAAAATAGTGCAATCAGTGCGAGATATAAATAAATTTTTTTGTTCATGATAAAATTCGGGAGATAACTCACCAAATCGGCGGGTTATCTCCCGGGAATAGTGTTGAATACTTCAGATGGACAACAACTCGGCGTCTTTGGCTTCAATGTCCTTATCAACGGCTTTTGTGTAATCATCGGTAAGTTTCTGAATGCTGTCAAGCATTTCTTTCAGGTCGTCTTCGGTGAGATCGCCGTTTTTCTCACCCTTTTTGGCTGTTTCGTTGGCATTACGCCGAATGTTGCGGATGGCAATTTTCGCTTCTTCACCGCGTGCTTTAACTTGTTTGGTCAACGTCAAACGGCGCTCGGTGCTTAATTCCGGAATCGGCAGCCGGATTACCCGTCCGTCGTTGACCGGAGAGATGCCCAGCGGTGAAGCAATAATTGCTTTTTCAATTGGTCCAAGCGCGTTGCGGTCCCAAGGTTGGAGTACAATAGTTTTCGAATCCGGTGTAGTTATTCCGGCTACCTCTTTAAGGCGAACCGTGCTGCCGTAATAATCAACCTGAATTCCTTCAACGAGTGCCGGCGAAGCTTTGCCGGTGCGAATGCCGTTGAAATCACGGATCATCGCATCATGTGCCTTCATCATGGCTTCTTCAGCCGTTTCCAAAAGGTTATCTATTCCCATAGTATTTCCTCCACGGTTTACGTTTTCATATTGATTGAATGTAAAACAATTCGCCGAAAAATCAACTGTATGTGGATTTTTTTTGAGTGAAAAAGCCTTTTGCGCAATATGCTGATGGCTTCAAACGAAAATTAATTTTTCATTGCGGTTGCGAGTTCACGCATGGGCAACGGAATGCGCTGTTCGGAAATAATTTCATTCAAAATCAAATCAGCCTGTAATTTGCGACCTTTGAGCAGAAGCTTTTCTGCGTTAGTCAATTTTAATTCGTAAGGATAATTTTTCAGTACATCATCGACTTCTTCGTTGCCGAGGTCAAGATTGTCCAACAGTCCGGCCGCTGCCTGAACCGCTGTGCGGCGGTCATTCATGGATGAATGGCGCATCGAGAGAACTTTAAGATATGATTCGATGGCGGGAAGCGGGAGCTGGTTGGCTTTATAAGTATCGGCAGTGAGCAGTTGAGCGCGACCGGCAAAATCGTTCATGACGCGGGTTCCATAATAAAATGCCTCTATGCCCTGACGCCACTTGCCGGATTGATTCAATAATTTGCCCTGCATACAGTAAAATTCTCCGAGAAACGCTGGCGGAACATTTTCCGGGGTCAGTACTTCAAGCGATTTTTGTGGCTGATTCATTTCGGCTAAAACCGTCATTTTCAGCAATTTAAATCGACATTGCCAAGCGCGGTCTTCAGTACTGTTTTTGATTAATTGTTCGATCAGTTCGAGTGATTCGTGGTTTTTATTTTGTCTGAACAGCGCCATGGCAGCATATAATCCGGCTTCATGGCGTCCGGTGGCGTTTTCAGGGAAATTTTCGAAAAGTGACAGCACTTCCGGATATTTTTTTTGTTTGAATGCACTGGTAATAGTGGTCAGTTCTGAGGCGGTAATACTGAAAATGGAACATAAAGCCATCGATATAATCAGATTTTTCATACTTTGGGTGTCCCGTTGTGCTGTTAAAAATATGGAATTTCAACTATATTGTACAATAGCGTTGGCGGATAGATTTTCAATAAAATAAGGATTTCAAGATGAATAATGCATGTAAATTAGAGCAACAGCGATTGAGCTGGCGTAACCGCGAATATTCCGAAGTCAATGTCCGGGTAAGCAAATTGTGGCGGCTTTTTGACGTTATCAAAGAAAATGAGCGGCAGATTGTCGCTGCGCTCCATGCGGATTTGGGAAAATCAGAGTTTGAAGCCAG
>JAAYPP010000153.1 GCA_012519765.1 Lentisphaerota bacterium | reverse complement strand
TGCACAACTACATTGCAAGGTATAACGAAAGCGTCAGAAAATATCGAAAAAGTTGATTCGCCAGGAATCGTCCCGCTTGGAATTCCATTGCTGGCCGGTCCCGGAAGCATAGCGATTATCGTCTCGCTTAGCGTTACTAAACAGTCCCAGGATATTCCAACCAATCTGTTATTATCTCTTTTTATCGCAAGTTTATTGTCTTATTTCGTCTGGTCTTTTGGCGGGTATTTCTTTTCCCGAATCAAAGGTGATACTGTACGCAATCTCATCTCTCGCCTCGGCGGTCTCTATCTGCTTGTTTTAGCCGTACAAATGGTAATCGATGGGTATAAAAAAATCTGACCAGCAAGTACAGACAACGCTTAACTGCGCACCTGAACTGCGGCCTTCAAATCAAAACAAACTATCTTGCTGGTAACATTCACGGTCAAAACGATTGAGAGTTCAAAATACCTGGAATAGCCGAAGTCGCTGTGGAAGATAAAATGATTGCCGCCATCCGCGGCTGTACAGGATTTTCAGTGAATTTTGGCTTCAGCACCGCCGCGCAGTGAATTGCCGATCATAATCTTTTCGGCATGTTGTAACTGGGTTTGAGTGATGGGGATTTCAGCGGCTGCGAGTTCCGCGATCATTTTTTCACGCCATATTCCCGGAAGCAGTCCGCAGGAAAGCGGTGGTGTGTACCATTTTCCAGCCAGCCTGACAAAAATATTTGAGATAGCGCCTTCGGTCAACTCGCCGCGTTCATTGAAGAAAATAACCTCGTCAAAACCTTCTGATTTGGCGCGGCTGAAATGACGGTTGTAAAATTCCCGGCAGTCCGTCTTGTGATAGAGAAAAATATCGCTGGAATCGGTTGGTTCGGAGCAAAGCTTTAATTTCGGCTTTGCGCTCCAGCTATCGGCATGGTCAAATGGGTATATTTCTACGTTCGGAGTGCCGTCCGACTCAACCAGCAACCGGATACGGGCGCGGACAAACTTTTGCG
This sequence comes from Lentisphaerota bacterium, assembly GCA_012519765.1. Classification (GTDB taxonomy): domain Bacteria; phylum Verrucomicrobiota; class Lentisphaeria; order Victivallales; family Victivallaceae; genus UBA7640. Next base: position 13,726 of record JAAYPP010000153.1, on the reverse strand, counting down.
CCATACATTTGCCGACGGCTTCCGCGACGGCCATTTCAACTGCACCGATATTCCAGTTCCTCTCAAAATAGCGTTGGCTGTTTGCGGCGCGCCTCAAATGTTCCGCAAGGAACCAAACTCCTTTATCGTGTACCCAAAGCATGGTCTCCAGAATACGAAAATCCGGCGCTGCCAGATTTGTGAAACGGCTTTTCAGCAGAGCTTCCTGCCATTCGTCATCGATTCGTGAATCATAAACAATGCCGCCGCCGATACCGAGTTCAGTTGAATTATCATCCGTCACCAGCGTACGGATTGCCACGTTCAGACAGCAGTCGCTCTGCGGATTAAAACAGCCGATGGACCCGGTATAAACTTTTCTCGGACTTTGCTCATGATGGCGGATAACCGACATTGCTGACACTTTCGGCGCGCCGGTGATGGAAGCCGCCGGAAATACCGCGCTCAGCAGTTCCCACAGCGAAATATTTGCGGGCAACTCACCGCGGACATCGCTGGTCATCTGATGCAGGGTTTCATAGGTATTGATATCGAACAGCGGTTCAGCGCGAACCGTGCCGGGAATACATATTCTGCCTAAATCATTGCGCACCATATCGACGATCATCAGATTTTCCGCCAGATTTTTCGGATCGGACGCGAGAAATTGCATCCGCTGACGGTCATCATCCGGATTTTCCGCTCTGGATACTGTTCCTTTCATCGGTCGACTGAGTACTTCCCGACCGTTTTTTTCGATAAAAAGTTCCGGCGACAGCGATACCATCATATTTTTACCGGTATTGACATATGCGGCGTAAGGCACCGGATGCGCGGAATATAAGGACAGAAAAAGCCGCTCCGGCGAAAACCGCGCGCCGCCACGGCTGCGGAAAGTATAATTGGCCTGATAAATATTGCCCGCCAGAATTTCTGTTTTCACCGCCGCAAGCATCGCCGCGTATTCGGCTTCCGCCAGTTCGGGATTCAACGCGCCGCTCCAGGCGTAAATGCCTTCCGGGCAACAGAACGGTTCCGGCGGCTTATCATAAATGCCGAACCAGATATAAGGAAAGCCGTTCAGCGGCCATGTTTCAAGCGCGGAATCAAATGCCGCCGCCGCTTCATAAGCAATAAACCCTGCGGCAAAATGACCTGACGCGAGACATTTTTCCAGTTCGGCAATGACCTGACGCACCATTTCAGGACAATCCGCTTCAAGAATCCGCAGCGGCGAAGCAAACATGCCCCAATTTTTTTCGGGCCCGGGCAAACGGCAGATGACGCTACCCGGTCGCGACATTGCTTCAATCAGGGTATTGACGTTCATAAATAGTTCCGTTCAGTTAATTCCGCGAGTCCAACCGGAGCCGCGACAAAAACATACCATACTCCAAATTTCTCAATTAAAAAACCAGAAAAAATCGTAGTATGAACTTCGCGCGCGCATAATGCGCGCGCGAAGTTTAGAGAGTTATTTTATTGGAGAATCCATGATGATATCGATGCTGCCGCCCTGGATTTCCGATTCGGACTCGCCGAGCTGTTCTTCCATCCAGCCTTCGATTTCGATATAAACATCTTTGAGCTGTTCTTTGACGTCATCGGCAGGTTTCCAGACCCCGCGCTGCGCCGCTTCCAGCATACGGCGTCCCATTTCTTCGAGCGCCCACGGATTGTTTTTTTCAAAAAAATCACGATTATCCGGATTGACCATAAAAGTGCGAACCACATCATCAAACACCGCATCCGGCACGGCGCGGGCGGAAGACTGCCAGCCGTAAAGCCGGCCGACCCGTTTGCTGATTTCACCGGCGCCTTTGTAACCGTGTTTTTTCATTTCCTCAATCCACTGCGGATTAAGTATTTTTCCCCGGCTGACCCGATTGATTTCCTCTTTCAGGGTGCGTACATCGGGAGCGCCGGCTTCGCGGCTGTCCCCATAGTAGTTTCTGGATTCTTTGCCGGAAATGACTTTCACGGCATTAATCATGCCGCCATGAGCGCCGAAATAGGAACAGCATCCGGTCAGATCATATTCGTCGCTGACGGTTTTATTGAACGTGACCGCGACATTTTTCAGGTTATTCCGGAGACTGTCATGCGCCGGAACACCGAAAACGTCTTTTCCATAAGCATAGCCGTTGTGCTGAACAAAAACCTCCGACAGATCTTTTTCGGTTTCCCAGGCGGAAGAGTAAACCGCCAACTGAGTACCGGCCTGATAAGTCCCGGGTTGACCGGAAAAAATCCGGTAAGCAGCCTGACGCATGGCATTTTTGTCCGATTGCGGCAGCGTTTGCTGCGATTCTAGAGTATGTTTGCGCACATAATTGAGTTCAACCGGTTCCTCCAGCGCTGCGACTTTCTGCACCGCTTCATCCAGCAGCACGATCGCCGACGGAAAATTGTCGCGGGTAATGCCGGAAACCCTGACGGTAATATCAATCCGAGGACGTCCCAGCTTCGCCAGCGGGATCACGGAAAAACCGCTTACTCGGCCTCCGCTGTCCCATTCCGGCATAGTCCCGAGCAGAAACATCATTTGCGCGAGTCCTTCGCCTTCAGTCCACATTATATCGCCGGCCTGCCAGTAAAAAGCGATTTTTTCCGGCATAGCGTCTTCATCGGCCAGATATTTAGCGAGCGTTTTTTCCGCCAGTATTTTGCCGGTTTCCCAAGCGATTTGAGATGGCAGCCGACGCGGATCGAGCGAATAAAAATTTCGACCGACCGGAAGAATATCCGGACGACCGCGGGTCATCAGTCCTGACGGACCGGGTTCAATATAACCGCCGTCAAAACCGTTCAGCAGCGACCCGGTTTCATCGGAAGACAATATACCGTTTTTTACCCTGTCTATCAGCAGTTGAACCTTAGAAACGGCCGCGCCGTCAAAATCAGTCGCCGGAAAAAGTTCGGACAAACCGTCTGCGACCGGAATGCCGTTTCCCACATAATTGCGGCAGAGTCGCAGTGAATACTCTTCGACGCACGCTTTGAGTTCGGATTCGGACTGTTGCCCGTTTTTTTTCAGCGCAGTTTTCACCAGACCGCGCAACGATTCCGGATGATTTTCATAACGGACAATCGCGTAAATCAGACCTGAGAGGCGTTCGCCATCAGGAATATTGCCGAAAACATGCATTCCTTTCGGTACCGCGGTACCTTTGAGCAGCGCGAGCGCGCTTTCGACGGCTTCGACCCTGGACTCAAAATTCTCATGAGTAATCTCGTCCTCAAGCAGTTGCAACCCTTTCATTTTGTCAACTATGAGATGTGAAACCGTATGCGCCTTGTGGGCATCCACGGATTTCAACTGCCGATATTCAGCGAGCAGCCGTTCCACCAATTCCAGATCACCGTACAATTCGCCGCGGGTCATAACTGTCTGCAGATGATTTACCAGCGTCGCGTAGCTCCGTCTTTTGGCAACAGTTCCTTCGGCGGGATTGTCGGCATTATAAATATACAGATGCGGAACTTTGTCGATGCCGATATCGGAAAAACACCCGGCCGAAAGTCCGACCGCCTTGCCCGGCAGAAATTCCAGATTGCCGTGGGTGCCGACATGGACAATCAGATCAGCTTGGAATTTGCGCGACAGCCATTTGTAAGTCGCGACATATTGATGCGGCGGCGGTACTGTCGGATCGTGCAGGATTTTGCAGACACGTCCGTCACAGCGCGCCCCGGCACAACCGCGTTTCGGCTGTACGCAAACTACGGCGTTACCGTATTTAACTCCGGTGATCACGATTTGCGATTGATAAACCATCGCCGCCGGAACGCCGTCCTTTGCCTCGCCCGGCGGATTACCCCAGACTTCGCACATCCGCTTTTGAGCGGCATCCGGAAGTTCGGCAAACCAGGAATTGTATTGTCCGGAATCAAGAAGCTCCAGCGCTCCGCCGTTCGCGACAATGTCTTCAACCGAAGTCCAGCGAAATTCGGAAAGAGCTTTGCGGAACATAATATCGTCAATCAGGACTTTACCGTCAGGCGGCGGCTGAACGGCATAACCGGACTCCTGCAAACGGCGCATAATCAAGGCAACACTTTCCAGACTGTCAAGATGAGTCGCGCCGCCGATACTGGATTCCGCAGAAACACACGGATTATTGTGCAGAATAAATGCTATCCTTTTTTCTGAGTTCGGCTTACGCCTGAGCCGAAGCCAACCGGCCACACGTTCCGCGAAACGCCTGACCCGGTCATCAATCGGCAAGGTACATTCCGCCGCGCCGCCCTCGCTTTCGCCAATCGCGCCGATAATCATCGGTTCAATCGCGCCTTCCAGCTCAGGCATGGCCATACTCCATGCCGCCTGAACGCCCAATCCTTCCGGGCTGGCGAGCCATTCTTCATAAGTTTTACGGTAAGAAATAACCGGTAAAAACAGGGGGATATTGAGTTTTTTAAATATTTTAGCGCCGGGCATCGATTCCGATTCCTCGCTCATGCCGGTTTTGCCAGCCAGAAAAAAAGCCGGCATCTTGATTATCCCCTGCACCACGGGTTTGCCATTATTCATAAAAAACTTTTCAATAAGCTCAATTCCGCCGAGGTTTCCGATATCCTGATTTTTAAACGGATAAAAGAATACCGGGATCACCGAAATACCGTTATTTTCCAATGCCCGGATCAGCGCACGCTCAACTTCCAGATTATTGTTCAACCAATTCGAACGCGAATAAAGCAAACCGACATAACCGTCCGTTTTATCACCTTTTTCCGTTTGACAATAATCCAGATAGTCCTTTGTCGTCTCAAAACCACGTTCCAGCACCGGATGATAAAGACCTTCCCATTTCGTCGGCGACGGTTCACGGAATGAAATATTTTCATTCATAATCTGACACCGCAGATAACGCACCAGATTATCCATATTTCCCGGACCGCCATAAAGGAAATAGCGGCAGACAGTTGCGGAAATTTTGATGCCGGGTGTTGCAGTATTCCACCACGCCGGGTCGCCGCTGATCACTATCAAAGGACAATCCGGTCTGGCTTCCGCGATCCGCTTTCTCAGTTCCGTCCAGCGCGCGTCAGCGTTGTGAGACAGTAAAATGCAGTCGGAATCGGCAATCTCCTCCGCCGGATTTTCCAGAAGTTCGGCATTTCTGCCGATGTGCCGCCACGAATAAACCGACAACTCCACGCTGTTGGCTAAACACGCGGACTGCAAAGCCGCGATATGACCCGACCTGACCAGAGCGAATATTTTCATAAACCGCCCTGCCCCGTCAGCAAAAAATTATTTTCTAAATCTGTGGTTAACATGCTTAGTTTTATTGTTAAATCGTTCATTTCACTCTCGGATAGATAAAGCGTCGGCCAGCGCCTTCCAGCACCCCGATTCCGATCCCATAAAGTTTTTCCAGATTTTCATCGTTCAGTACCGCCGCAGGTTCGCCTTCCGCCGTTATCACCCCTTCTTTGAGCATAAATATCCGATGCGCAAAACACGATGCCAGATTAGGATCATGCAGTGTCATCAGTACGGTCAGCCCTTTGGCATCTGCGACCCGCTGCACAGTTTCCATTACCACATGCTGATTCCGGAAGTCCAGATGCGAAGTCGGCTCATCCAGCAACAGCAGCGGCGCTTCCTGCGCCAAGGCTCTCGCGATCAGCACGAGCTGTCGTTCACCGCCGCTGATACGGGTATAACAGCGTTCCGCAAGATGACTGATACCCACCGTTTCCAAAGCTGCATAAGTCGCGGCGATATCACCTTCTCCGGGAGTGCCGTAAAAACCGACATGAGGTGTCCGCCCCATCAGCACCGCTTCAAAAACAGAATATGGAAACGGCGGATTATGCTCTTGAGGTACCAGTGCCAGCAGTTTCGCTCTTTCCCGGAATGACATCCTGAAAATATTTTTGCCGTCCAGCAGTAACCTGCCCTGTTCAGGATGCCATAATCCGGCAATGCATTTAAAAAGTGAAGTCTTGCCGGAACCGTTCGGCCCCAAAAGTACCGCAATATGCCCGCGACCGACCGCGAAAGAAACGTTGTTTATCACCGCCGCGGCGGCATGACGATGCCTGAAAATGATATTTTCGACTTGAATCATTTGCCCCAGCTCTCCTTCCCGCCGCGTTTCATCAGATAAATGAAAAAAGGCGCCCCGACAATGGCGGTGATTATTCCCACCGGAATATCAGCGCTTCCCAAACTGCGGGCAATGGTATCGGCGAAAATCATAAACGCGGCTCCCCCGGCCATGGACAGCGGCACCAGACGGCGATGTTCCGGCCCCACCAGCATCCGCACCAGATGCGGAACCATCAGCCCGACCCAGCCGATCAGCCCGCTCACCGATACCGCGCTGGTTACCGCCAAAGTCGAACAGGCAATAAAAATAATCCGTTCCCGACTGACATTTACCCCCAGCGACCGTGCTTCTTCATCGCCCATGCTCATCACATTCAGCCGCCAGCGCAACAGAAAGATCGGCAGGCACCCCAGAATAATCCCGACTCCGGATGAACGGATCTGCGGCCAGTCCGCCATCGAAAAACTGCCCATCAGCCAGAAAACGATGCTTTGCAGTTTCATCGGGTCCACCATGAATTTGATCATCGAAAGCAAAGCCGTGAATAATGCGGAAATAATAATTCCCGAAAGCACCAGTGAAAGTTTGCAGATTTCTCCGCCGATACGCGACATCAAACATGCCATAATCACCGCCAGCCCACCGAAAATAAACGCAATCAGCTGAAGCGAAACCCACGGAATAAAACCGATTGCCAATGCGCACCCGAATGCCGCCCCGGCCGAAATACCCAAAATAAACGGATCAACCAGCGGGTTCCGCAAAACCGACTGCAAAGTCGTCCCCGACGCGGCAAGCGCCATTCCGGTCAAACCGGCCAAAATAATCCGCGGCATCCTGATCTCCAGAATAACCGTGGATTCCAGTGTATCTATGCCGGTAAAAGCATTGAGGATAATCTCCAGAACCTGCGACGGCGTCACCCCGTACACCCCGATAAACAAAGCCAGACCCGCAGCCAGAAACGGCGATAACAAAATTATTATGCTGTTAATTTTCAATTTGCCGCACATCTTCATAACTTATTTTGTAGACCTCACGAAAAAACCGCTCAATCGCACCGTTAATATCTACTCCTTTAAATTGCTCCGGATAAACTGCCGCCGCCATCCACAAAGCCAGCGGCGCCAGACGCGGCGACCAGGTGTCCCATTGCGGCGACTTGAAAACTCTTTTATTCTTCACCGCCTCAATATGCCGCCACTGCCGGTTGTTGAGAATATCCGCTGCGGAATAGCGCGAACGCCCCCAAATATAAATTACTTCCGGATTCCATAACGCAATCTGTTCCAGCGAAGTATCCGCATAATGACGCGGTATCGCCGCCCCCAGATTCTGCTGCCCGGTAAGCGCAAGCACATCCCCGTAAATGCCGTCCCGTCCGGCGATGCGGGTCGGTTTACCGAACAGCCATAACGCTTTTTTGCGTTGCTCAGGCTTGATGTCCGCGGTTCCGGTTTTGATCAGTGTAAAAATTTTTTCCATCTGTTCAATTGTCGATTCAATCCCGGCCGAACCGTCGAAAATTTTCCCGTGAAGCCGCATCACCTCATAAAGTTCAGTTATGCTTTCCGGAAACACCGCAATTACCGGGACCTTCTTTTTTTCAAGATAATTGATTATTTCCGGGTTAAAAGACCAGGTCAAAACAATATCGGGATTCAATTTCATCAACATTTCAATATTGACATTGCGATTGGAGCCGACCGCCGGAATCAGCGTTTCCAGATCCGGCCTGACCGCTTTCAGTAAGTCATTTTCTTCACTGGAACCGTTGCTTATCCCGACTACCCGATTCCACGCTCCGGTTATCGGCAACAGATCCGCACCGGTCAGCAGAACCGCCCGTTTTACCGGGATGTTCAATGTGACGCGGCGATTCAATTTATCGGTGAAGGTAAAAGTTTCTCCGCACCAAACGCTGCTGAAAAAACCGAAAAAAGCGAACCATGCGAAGTTCACTTTTACTCCGGCTAATAAACGAAATATTCCGCTGTTCATTGTTATATCCCTGCTGAATGTCTGATGCATTTTCAATTATTACAAAAAAAATAACTTACCACTTTTATGCTCAATGTAAAGCGTCAGCCAGTATCGTTAACCCGGAATTATCGACCCAAAATCATCGCCGCACTGTGGTTTGAGAAAAACGCTGATAATCATGTAAAGTGCAAATCTAAACTTAGCGCGCGCATAATGCGCGCGCAAAGTTTAGAACATAAAATTATGACGTTTTATGAGATTTAAATCAAGGGTTTTCACTCAGTACCGAATTGATAGCAGTATCGACAAATATCTTATATTACAAAGTACAAGCACACGAACCCAAGTTTAATTCAAAAGGTTGTCAGTCGTGTATTTCGATCCCGTTTTCTTCGCACCAGCTACGCAAGGCTTCCTTCTTCCGGCTCTCTTCGTACTCGCGCCACTTTTGCAATTTACCGCGGCGTTCCAGCAGACTCTTGAAGCGAGAATATGCCCCCTTGCGACTGAAGATGTCATAAACACCCTCAAAAGCGTCAGTCAACTCCAGCTCTGCGAAACGCAGCGCCAGACCCCGTCCGAGATCAAGATCATTCTTTTTCGGAATTGATATGTATCGCGCGGAGTCCGCGATGTCTTCGGGCAAGATTTCATCGAGCTCTCCGAATTCTGAATGATAGTGAAACAGCCCCGTTTCAAGACACAGGTACGCTTCGTTATCGAACGACTGACCAATATTGACGAACTCGAACGCGTCGAGCAGGTCATCGAATTTGACCGCACTTCGTTTCATGTTCAATACCCCAATATATTTTACGACATGTTGTTATTTATGGAAAGACAATATGCTGTAACCAAATATTCCCAAAATTCCCGATATTATTCCGTCGTTATATACGATCTGGAAATGATTCAGCAATATAAATCATTTCCGGACATTGACAAACAATTGCCGAGTTTTAAATCACTTTTTAAACTGTGCAAAAAAACGGACTCCATCCTTTCAATTTAACGTTCGACGGACTAGATTATGTATTATTTTTATTATGTGAATCAACAACTTCGATGGAGAGCAATAATGAATTACCGGATTGAAATATCCCAGTTGCCGCAATGGCGTGACGCCCGAGGAGAAGCGGTAAAAAGTCAGATCAAAGATTTTCTGAAACTCGAAGCCGGACAGATCCGCACCCGCGACGTCTATACGGTAAGCGCAGATATCAATGATGCCGATGCCGCAAAAATTGCGCGCGAACTGGCCAATCCGATTCTTCAGCAAGGAACCGTCGGCGAAACGCCGGTCACCGGATATGATTGGCTGATTTCGGTGGGTTTCCGGCCCGGCGTTACCGACAATGTCGGCCGCACTGCTCATGAAGCTATCGGCGATATTACCGGGCGCAAACTGCGTGACGATGAACATGTTTGCAGTTCCATCGAGTACATGATTCAGGGAAAATTCAGCCGTGAAGAGATCGACAACATAGCCCGTCGTCTTCTGGCCAATGAACTCATTGAAACCGTCCGTATTTTTGAGCAGGCGGAACTTGCGAACGGCATTCCGCTTTTTCTACCGGTAATTACTTCGGATCATCAGGGTACTTCCATGGAATACGATCTTGAAGTGAGTGATGAAGATCTGATGGAGATCAGCCGCCGCGGCGTGCTGGCGTTGACGCTGGAAGAGATGAAAGTGATTCAAAATTACTTCCGTACCGCCCAAGGACGCGGCGAAGTCAGCCTCAAAGCGGCGCCCACCGATGTAGAACTCGAAGTGCTGGCGCAAACCTGGTCGGAACATTGCAAACATAAAATTTTCGATGCCGAAATTGATTATGACGACGGCTCCGGAAAAATTGAACATATTGTGTCATGCTACAAGACTTTCGTCAAAAAGAGCACTTTCGAAATCGGTGAAAAAGTCGACTGGCTGGTTTCGGTTTTCCACGACAATGCCGGAGTTATCAAATTCAACAATCACAAACATCTGGTTTACAAAGTTGAAACCCATAACAGTCCTTCGGCGCTAGATCCTTACGGCGGCGCCATGACCGGAATTGTCGGCGTCAACCGCGATCCGATGGGTACCGGACAAGGCGCGAATCTGCTGATCAACGTTTGGGGCTACTGCCTGGGTTCGCCGTTTACTGCTGACAGCGAGGTTCCGGAAGGCCTGCTGCATCCGCGCCGGTTGCGCGACGGAATTCACAAAGGTGTTATCGACGGCGGCAATCAGAGCGGCATTCCTTACGGGATGGGCTGGGAATATTTTGATGAACGTTACCTTGGCAAGCCGCTGGTTTATTGCGGAACCGTGGGAACGCTGCCGGTGAAAATCGGTGAAATCAACGGTGAAGATAAATCCATCAAACCGGGTGACCTGGTGGTAATGGGCGGCGGAAGAATCGGCAAAGACGGCATACATGGAGCGACTTTTTCCAGTGAAGAGTTGCATCAGGACAGTCCGAGTCAGGCAGTTCAGATCGGCGACCCGATTACCCAGAAGAAAATCGGAGATTTTATTTATGAAGCCCGCGACCGCGGACTTTATCGTTTTGTCACCGACAACGGCGCCGGCGGTTTGTCGTCAAGCGTCGGCGAAATGGCCGGAATATGCAACGGCTGCCGGATGGATCTGAAAAAAGCACCATTGAAATATGCCGGACTAGATCCATGGGAAATTCTGGTTTCGGAAGCGCAGGAACGCATGAGTTTCGCGGTTCCGCCGGAACATATCGCCGAATTCAAAGCTCTGGCCGAAGCCCGCGGGGTTGAAGTTACCGTGCTCGGCGAATTTACCGACAATGGCAAATTCCACATGACCTGGGGCGATAAGACAGTGGCATATCTGGATATTGACTTCATGCATAACGGATTACCCCGCATGAAATTAAAAGCCAAGTGGCAGCCGCCTCGGCACAGTGAACCGGACTTTTCCGACCGCAATCTTGCCGACGACGCGCTGGATATTGTCGGTCGCCTGAATCTATGTTCCAACGAATACAAGGCGCGCCAGTACGATCACGAAGTCAAAGGGCTGAGTGTTATTAAACCTTTCATCGGGCGCGAACGCGATGTTTTGAGCGATGCCACGGTATTTATGATTGAACCGTTGAGCCGCGAAGGCGTAATTCTCTCGGGCGGAATCCTGCCGCGCTACAGCGACATCGACACGTATCACATGATGGCGTCGATTATCGATCTGGCGATTCGCCGGATTATCGCGGTAGGCGGAAAACTCGGTCATATTGCCGGTCTCGATAATTTCTGCTGGCCGGACCCGGTGCAAAGCCCCAAAACGCCTGACGGCGAATACAAACTGGCACAGCTGGTGCGCGCGAATCAGGCATTGTACGATTATACCAAAGCGTTTCTGGTACCCTGTATTTCCGGCAAGGACAGCATGAAAAACGACAGTACCCGCGGCGGGCGTAAAATTTCGATTCCCCCGACGGTTCTGTTCAGCGCCATTTCCAAAATGGATGACATCGCCAAGGCAGTAACGCTCGACGCAAAATTCGCCGGTGATCTCGTTTATGTAGTCGGAGAAACCGCTCCCGAACTGGGCGGCAGCGAATACTACGCCATGCTGGGAGCCACCGGCAATAATGTTCCAAAAGTTAATGCCGAATATGCGCAGCGGATTTACCGCGCAGTTTCTGAGGCGACTGAAGAAGAACTGGTCAACTCCCTGCATACTCCCGCCATCGGCGGTTTGGTTGCCGGCTTGGCCAAGGTTGCGATGGGCGGACGGCTCGGACTGGCAATAGACTTGACGGCAATTCCTTCGACCGGCAGTCTGAGCACTGCCGAGGCACTGTTTTCAGAGTCGAACAGCCGTTTTATCATGACGGTAAATCCGGCAAAAGCGGCGCGACTTGAAGAAGTGCTGCGCGGCGTTCCCTTTGCCCAAGTCGGTCAAGTTGCCGATACTTCAGAAGTATCATTAAAAACCGCTGAAGGTCTTATCAAGTTGCCGCTGGCCGGACTTGTGAAAAAATATAAAGAAACGCTGGCCGGTATTTAGTTAAAGCACTAATTTGAATTATCAGTATAATATTACAAAACATGGAAGGAAGAATTATGAACCTCGAAAAGCTGGGAAATGACTTGAACGCTTTCAATCCCCAACTCCGACGCAACGCTCTGACAATGCTCAAATCCGGAGTTGATTCAGGTGAACTCCGCATTGCCGGAACGTCAAAAATCCATAATTTACATTGTCACACTTTTTATTCATACAACGGTTATAATTTTTCACCGTCTTACATCGCGTGGCTCGCACTCAAATCCGGCTGGTTCGCGGCCGGCATTGTCGATTTCGATGTGCTGGACGCGGTGAATGAGTTTCTGGATGCGGCTAAGTTGCTCAAAATCCGTGGTGTCTGCGGCATCGAAACCAGAGCATTCGTCAAAGAACTGGCAGATAAAGAAATCAATTCTCCCGGCGAACCCGGCGCGGCTTACCATATGGGTGTCGGCTTCACTACTTCCGATATTCCGGAGTCCCAGCGCCAATTTGCCGCCGAAATAAAAGACAAAGCCGCTACTCGAACCCGGCATATTGTCGAACTCGTAAATCCGATTATGGGCGCGGTTGCGCTCGATTTTGACGCGGATGTGGATTCGCTTACTCCGGCCGGCAATGCCACGGAAAGACATCTGTGCCTGGCTTACCGGTTGAAAGCCGAAAAGGTGTTCCCAGACAGTGCCGAACGCTCCAGCTTCTGGTGCGGCATTCTCGATTGTCCTCCGGAACTGGTTGACGATCCGGTAGTGCTGGAAGCCCAAATCAGAGCCAAAACCATGAAAAAAGGCGGCCCCGGCTATGTCAAAGCCGATCCGGCAGCATTTCCGGCATTGGAAGAAATGAACGCATTTACCATCGCCTGTGGCGCGTTGCCGACTATCGCCTGGCTGAACGGAGATTCACCCGGCGAATCCGATCCGGGCGCGTTGTTAGACCTGCATATCAAATATGGCGCGGTTCTGCTCAATATTATTCCTGACCGCAATTGGAATTTCAAAGATTCGGAACTGCGTGAAAAACGCGTCAATGAACTGAACCGGATTATCGCCGCCGCCAAAGAACGCGCCATGCCAATCATTGTCGGAACTGAAATGAATGCTCCCGGACTGAAGCTGGCTGACGACTTTGAATGTGCGGCGCTGAAACCGCACGCGGAAACTTTTGTCGACGGCGCCGCGATTGCTTATGCGCATACCGCGCTCCAGCCGTCCGGACGCGGTTATTTGAGCGAATGGGCATGCCGTACTTATCCTGATCTGGCATCACGCAATCAATTTTTTGCCGAATACGGCCGACGCGCTGTTAATTGAAGGTAGTCATGGAACTTTTCGATACCCATTTTCACTACAGTGCGGAGCTGCCGCCTCAGGAATACCGGGCACAGGTTGAAGCACCGGAGGTTCGTTTTCTGCTGGCAGTAGGGGGAAATCTCGAAGAGTCGCGACAGGCACGGCAGTTTGCCGTGGAAGTACCTGATTGCTGGTTTGCGGCCGGAATTCATCCACATGCCGCCGGAAAATCGGCGTTGGATTTGGAACCGTTTGAAGAATTTATCACGCATCCGCGTTTTGCCGCAGTCGGAGAACTCGGTCTTGATTTCTATTACGACAATTCCGAACGCTCCCGGCAATTTAAAGTACTGGAACAGTTTTTGGAAAAAGGACTGGAATGG
>JAAYPP010000152.1 GCA_012519765.1 Lentisphaerota bacterium | reverse complement strand
AGCGATGAATATTAATCCTTAAAAAATAGTCGGATCGTCGGACTGTGGCTATGTTCCCATCATGAGTCGGGTAAAATCAGTTAAAAGTGTCCGGCTTTGATTTCAGATTGGCGTTCATGAAGTCAATAAAGGCTTGCCAATCGAAACTCGTTACTGTGTGCTTTCCCGGTCTGATATGATAACCGACGCCCTGTCCGACAGATTCTTTCAGGTGTGGCATGGTTGCGTTTTCCGGTATGCCGTGGTGGCCGAACAGCCGAAATACAGGAGAAGCTTCACGCGCTGCAAGGAACTCACCTTCCGGATCAGCCCAGCGGTCTTCTTCGGCGCTGGCCACATAAACCGGGCGCGGCGCGATTAACGCCAGCAGTTCATGCTGATCGACCGGAAGTTTTTCTTCATGCTCGATATATTGTTTGAGTCCGGGTATGAACCAGTGCGGAAAATTGCGGATGATATCATTCAAGGTTTCGCTTTTGCCGTCCTTGAGAATATGGCGGGTTAACGATGCGCCGCAACAACCCGAGTCATTGGAGATGGCGGCGGCGAAACGGAGGTCATTCGCGGCTGACCACAACGAGGTTTTGCCGAGGCGCGAATGTCCCCACACGATTACCCGCGCGGGATCTACTTCCGGGAGGTTCAGCAGCGCGTCAAGTCCCCGCGAAAGTCCCCATGCCCATGCCGTGATGGTAGCAGCTTCATCGTCTTTGGGCGAGGCTGGAAGAAGCGCGCCGCAGATGCCGGATTGACGTGCGTCCGGACGGTCCGGCTCAATGTCGGCATTGTGGATGGTCGCAATACCGTAACCGGAACTCAAAATCAGGTCGAGATCGTAACGGTCAGCCCGGTTGCCCCGCGGAAATTTCTGTTCAGCCCATTTGGGAATCAGTATTTCCGGGTCGTCGGTAATAGTATGGTTACCTTGAAAATTAAGCCCGATAAAAACCGGCGAAGCAGCGGCGGCACTTTTCGGCAGATAAACCAGCATGCGGAATGGGTTGGGCAGCTTGAGGTCTTTGCAGGTAATATCGCCTTGAATACGAATTGCTTTGCCGTCAAGAGCATTATCATTGCGTTCCAGTATTTTAAATTCTATTGCTGAAGGAGACTGGAGCGGATTGCCATATATGGCTGAGGCAAATGCTTTCAACAGTTCAGGACGCCGCAAATTGTTCCAATCCTGAGCGTTTTCAATTCGGTTTCCATCGAAAGTGGTCAGTGCGTCCGGCAGCAATCCTTTATCAAATGCCGGTTCCAAGCTGGGTGAGTCAGTGACGTTATTGATGTTGGCGTGATTCTTTTTCATCGACAGTGTTTTCTCCGGTTTATAAATAAGGTTGATTGAAAAAATATAATCTATACTGGAAACACCGGTTTGCAAAAATAGCGCAGTTTTTTAATGACATAGCAAAAAAGAAATAAAGACTAGAAGTTGAGTTTTAAAATTTGCTCGCGCATAATGCGCGCGAGAATTTCAAAGCTGTTTTTATGTTGTATTTGTCCAGGTCAGTCGGTGAATAATCGGGTAACGCCATTATATTAAGGATTTATTTTTGCAGATATATCAGATTAACATTGGTGCGTCAGACGTCGCAAAGTCATAACCGTCGCGCTGAGATTTTAAAAGGCCTGTACTGAATATGAAAAGTTTTATAGCACTTTCTGGATTACACTTGAAACCGTTGATTCGCCCGTTGACTATTGCCGCCGCTTTTATTATCGGATATTTTTCAGTGTGGGCGCGTGAGTTTACCTGGCTGATTCGCCCTTTGCTGATCATGATGTTCTATATCATTTGTTTGCAGATAAAGTTGCCTGAACTTAAAATCCGGCGCAGTCATCTGAAGATTCTGCTCTTTAATATTTTTGTGCCGACCGGGTTGTGGGGTGTGCTTTTTTTGTGCGGTCAACCGGTAATGGCGCAAATCGTATTTTTTGCCGCAGTGACGCCGACGGCCAATGCCGCTCCGGTGGTGATAAAGTTTCTTGGCGGCAAACCGAGTTATGTTGTGACTTCATTTGTTCTGACAAATATCGGGGTGTCGGTGGCGCTGTTGTTTCTGTTGCCGCTGGTTACCGGACGTGTTTCATGGGGAGCATTTCTTGATGTCGGCTGGAATTTGTTCATTATCATTGTGGTTCCGGTGGTTGCCGCGCTGGTCACGCGATGGCTGTTCAAATCGGCTCCGCAGTATGCCGCCAAGCTGGGCGGGGTTTCATTTTTTCTGTGGTCGGTAACCTTGTTTATTGTGGCAGCATCGGGTTCGTATCTGATTGCCAATAACGGAGAACTCTCGAAAGGTTATCTTTGGCTGATCGGTCTTGCTTCACTGTTGGTTTGCGCGATGAACTTTATTTGCGGGCGGCTGATTGGCGAACCCGGATTGAAAGCAGAAGCCGGGCAGTCGCTTGGGCAGAAAAACAATTCCCTGACAATTTTTCTGGCTTTGCAGTTTGCGGATCCGCTGGTTGCGCTCGGGCCGAGTTTTTATGTGCTCTGGCACAATTTGTGGAACGCCTTTCAGATGCTGATCCATGACCATCGTGCGGCAAAGAAAGATTAATCCCATAAAAAACAGTCGAGATCTTACCACGGCAGATTCTTTATTCTGTTTTTAGCAATTTACGGTGTGGTTTCGGGTTTGCCAAGCAGCGTTTTGTGTTGCCGGATATAATCGTCTTCCCATTCAATATTGAAATGCAGATACGGTTTTCCCGATTCTATTGCTTTTATCCAGGCACCCAAATAGGAATTGAATTTTGCGGGCAGATAGACCCGGTGATTTTTATTGGAATGAATCCATTCCAATAACTGCCTGAGTTCGGCGACTTCCAGTTTACCGGAATGATAGCGGTCGAACAGTGATTTAAATTTCAGCATGTATTCCGCCCAGAGAATAAAATCTTTTTCGTCAATATCGCGGGCCAGTCGGAGAATTTCCTGATAATCGTCTAGCTTGGTTCTGCTTAAAATTGAATAAGGATATGGAATATGGCAGTGTCCGGCGCGCAGGGTGAGATTTTTAAGTTTCTGATAAAAATTCCGTATTTTCCCGGCTTTATCGCCGAAAACGCGGTTGAACATGAAATCGATGGCGGCTTTTTCTGATTCGCCGCGGGCGGCTTTGCCCATCAGATAATAATTGGTCCCGTATGCGCTCCAATGCCCGATATGAAACTGGGTCAGTACGCCGTCGATTTGGTTATCATGATACCACTTCATTTCGGCAAACATTTCCCGATGATGCACCATCGGCAGTGAAAGATAGAAGTTCACGCCCATGTAATATTCGTAAATATTGACTTCACCGCCACGTTTAGCGCGACTCCACGCCAAAATGTCGTCTTTGTAATGAGAGTTGATCGGGCAACCTTCATCATACACGGGGTGATTGATGCAGCGCCAATAAGGCGCGAAATGAACCATCATGCCTTTTTC
Source organism: Lentisphaerota bacterium (assembly GCA_012519765.1). Classification (GTDB taxonomy): domain Bacteria; phylum Verrucomicrobiota; class Lentisphaeria; order Victivallales; family Victivallaceae; genus UBA7640. The sequence goes on along the minus strand of JAAYPP010000152.1, from coordinate 807 downwards.
GAGGACGAAACCTTTGCTTGGCGCGCAGTAATTGATGTAAGCACAAAATGAAATCATAATGTCTGGACGAACCGCTCTCAGTCCGGCGGCGACTTCCCGCAGCAGGTCGTGGTAAATGCGGTCGGCCTTATAAACGTGTGAAGAAACACTGTACAATTCGCCGCGCTCATTTTTGTCATAGAACCGGCTGCAATTTTCACATTCGCACCAGCCGAAACCGTCATTCGGGATCAGCGAAATGACTTTAATTTCCGGGTGTCTGGCACAATATTCAATCATATTTTCGATAATTTCCCGGCGTAATTCCGGATTGGTGGTGCAGAGCTGTTCGCTGAGCAGCAACGTATTGTCGGAGGTCGTGGGATTAATTCTTTTGCCGCCTGCTTCGGCGAAATATTCGGGATGGGTTTTCCCGTAAACTTTACCCGGAATCCAATAGTTGAAATTATGGTGACCGCTTTCAATGACGATGCCGCGGTTGGTTGCCATCTGCTTCAATTCTTCAGAAAGGCAGTCGTAGTATTTCATCCATACCAAAAGATAATTCAGTTTGTTTTTTGCCATCCAGTCGAAAAGGTCCGGAGTTTCGGCGTCGAAAGGAAATTCCTGAATCAGCCCGCGCCTTTTCAAAAACGGCTTGACTGCCGGAACTAAAATTCCTTCAGGAAGATCGTTCACGATCAAAGTTTGGTCAAAACGGTCGCGTCCAGGTTCGAAGAAGCACCAGCCTCTGAATTTTTCAGCAAAATCATAAATTCCGTAGAGCTGTTCGAGCTGATTTGGCGCGGAGATGACAATACGCCCGTT
>JAAYPP010000151.1 GCA_012519765.1 Lentisphaerota bacterium | reverse complement strand
TAACATAATCCACATTGAAAATCAGATTACAACATGATATATTAACAGGATTTTTTGAAGATATTTGTCGGTCATATCGACTGACAAAAGTAACAAACCGAAACAAAATAATTGGAGACATTATGATCAATTATCTGAATGCGATCCCGACCAAAAACGAAAACTTGGTCAAGTGGGTCGAAGAGTGGGCACGTATTTGCAAACCTGACAACGTTTACTGGTGCGACGGTTCACAAGCTGAATACGATCGACTCTGTAACGTAATGGTTGATTCGGGACTGGCAACACGTCTGAACAATGAAAAAAAACCGAATAGTCTGCTGTTTCGTTCTCAACCGTCTGATGTGGCGCGTGTTGAAAACCGCACCTATATCGCCAGCAAAAACAAAGAAGATGCCGGCCCGACCAATAATTGGATTGATCCGGTTGAATTGAAAAAAACTATGCTTGCACTTTATGACGGGTGCATGACCGGCCGTACCATGTATGTTATTCCGTTTTCCATGGGACCGGTAGGATCAAATATTGCTAAAATCGGGATAGAAATCACCGATTCTGAATACGTCGTAGTCAACATGCATATTATGACCAGAGTCGGCAGTAAAGTACTTGAAGTTCTCGGCGCCAATGGTGAATTCATTCCTTGCATACACTCTGTCGGCAAACCGCTGGCCGAAGGCGAATCTGACAATGGATTATGGCCGTGTGCTCCGCTGGACAAAAAATATATCGCTCATTTCCCGGAAACCCGCGAAATCTGGTCTTACGGCTCCGGTTACGGCGGCAATGCGCTACTTGGCAAAAAATGCCTGGCCCTACGTATCGCATCAGTTCAAGCTCATGATGAAGGCTGGTTGGCCGAACATATGCTGATTCTCAAATTGACCAGCCCTGAAGGCAAAGTCAAATACGTCGCAGGGGCATTCCCCTCAGCTTGCGGCAAAACCAATCTCGCGATGCTTATCCCAAGTATCAAAGGCTGGAAAGTCGAAACCATCGGCGACGATATCGCATGGATGAAATTCGGTGCGGATGGCCGTCTTTATGCCATCAATCCTGAAGCAGGTTTCTTCGGCGTTGCCCCCGGCACCAACATGAAATCCAATCCCAACGCGATGATTTCAGCATCCAAAGATACCATTTTCACTAATGTCGCCCTGACTGAAGACGGCGATGTCTGGTGGGAAGATATTGATGAAGAACCCAAAGGTACTCTGATTGACTGGAAAGGCAATAAATGGAACGCCGCCACTGCTCAGGACAAAGCAGCACATCCGAATGCCCGTTTCACCGCAAAAGCCAGCAACTGTCCTGCAATTGCTCCGGAATGGGAAGATCCGGCCGGTGTTCCGATCGATGCCTTCCTGTTCGGCGGACGCCGCCCGAATACCATTCCGCTGGTACATCAGTCAACCTCATGGGAACACGGTGTATTCATGGGTTCAATTGTCGGCTCGGAAATAACCGCCGCTGCTCTTGACCTTAAAGTCGGAACTGTTCGTCGCGACCCGTTTGCTATGTTGCCGTTCTGCGGCTATCACATGGGCGATTATTTCGCACATTGGCTCGCCATCGGCAAAAAATCAACGGAAGACAAACTGCCGAAAGTATTCTTCGTCAACTGGTTCCGCAAAACTAACGACGGCAAATGGCTGTGGCCCGGATTCGGCGAAAACAGCCGTGTCTTAAAATGGATTTTCGAACGCTGTGACGGCAACGGCAAAGCGATTGAAACCCCGATTGGCTTTATGCCTTCAGTTGATGCGATTGATCGCAGCGGCATCGAAGATAAAGTCAGCGAAAAAGATATGGAAGAACTCCTGTCACTGGATAAAGAAGGTTGGCAGAAAGAGTTCGACAGTATCAAAGAACATTACGCGAAATTCGGCGACAAAGTTCCGCAGGCTCTGCGCAATCAGCTTGATTTGCTCGAAGCACGTCTGAACAACGCTTAAGCAAATTCGTAAAATAAAAAGCCCGCCGTCCGGCGGGCTTTTTTTATGTCCGGATTTC
>JAAYPP010000150.1 GCA_012519765.1 Lentisphaerota bacterium | reverse complement strand
TCCAAGCATGCTTCGTTGCTCGAGAATAGTTCCTCGAACTCAAACAGATTTTTGGGGTAGTCATACATATACTCATAATCTACATCTTGTGGTTGGTTGCGTCAAGTGCATACCCCAGTTAATTTATATGACAAATGTGCTATTAATGGTGATTTTATGCTTTCAGAACTAAAGAACTTGGATTTACATACTGGATCGATACTTTTTCCATCGAAAACCGTTCATCTTCATGGAATGTTGGTAAATTGCGGACATCAGTATGTCGATTCGGACATTTACAATTACAATGGCATGAACCGGGGGCGCCGTGAAATGGCGATCTGGCAGTACACATTGTCCGGTTCAGGACGCCTGATAATCGAAGGTCGGGAATACGAACTTAATCCCGGTTATGCCATGATGGTACATATTCCGCAGGAACACCGTTATTTCCTGCCGCGTGGCGGCGAATGGGAATTCATATTTGTGAGTTTTAACGGCAGCGAACTGATGCGGCTGTGGAATGAAGCTGAAAAGCGTATCGGGCCGGTCGCGTACTTCAGCGAAGGAGTGAAAACCCTCGGCGCGTTCATGAATATTTTCAATGCCAGTCTAAACAATCAGCTTGAAAATCCGTTTTGCGCCTCAAAATTAGCATATGATTTCATGATGAGCATATTTGAAGATTATCAGGTTGAAAAATCGGGTAATAAGATCCCGCCATTTGTGAAGGCGGTGGTCGATTTCTGTCAGGAACATATCGCCGAACCGTTAGGAGTCAGCGATATGGCGGCAGCGGCCGGTTACAGTCAATACCATTTTACACGGTTGTTCAAACAGTCGCAGGGTATGTCGCCCGCTCTTTTCCTGAAACAACTCAGGCTTAAGCATGCCGAGCGTCTTCTGCAAACTGAACTTATGTCTATAAATGAAATTGCGTTTCATTGCGGTTTCGACGATCCCAGTTACTTCTGCAAGATATTCAAGAAGGAATATAAATACTCGCCCGGCGAATATCGGAATATCCTGCGTCCGTAGTAAGCGGTTAAACTTTGCGCGCGCATTATGCGCGCGCGAAGTTTAAGACTCGATATTTTGCATTTATGTACTGATTAATTTCAGCATTCCGGCAAATCAGGATGAGTTGATTTCTTTTCTGATTGGTTGTATTCTTTGGTTATTGTCGGATTTTGTGTAGTAATATCAGAGCCATGCCAGGCGCAAAGGAATTATGGAAGAATACGATATCAGCTTTATCTGTTCGAATTGTGATGTTGAGATAATCGCTACTGATGCTTATGCCGGAATGGATATCACATGCCCGGAATGCGGGGTAATGCTGAAGGTGCCGATTCCCGGTTTGGCCGAAGGGGTTATTCTTGGAGAATTTGAACTTATTCATCGGGTCGGCATGGGCGGCATGGGCGAAGTCTGGAAGGCAAAGCAGGAGACACTTAACCGGATTGTCGCATTAAAAATACTGTTACCGAAATTGTCCGGAAATGAACTTTTCGTCAAACGTTTTCTCGAGGAAGCCAATATGGCGGGACGGCTGGAACATCCCAATATTATCACCGCTTATTCTGCCGGCTGTATCGCCAATTTTCATTTTCTGGCGACTTCATTTGTTGATGGTGTGGAGCTGAATACGCGACTCAGGATCGACAACTTTATACCGGAACGGGAAGCGCTTAAGATTGTCAAAGCGGTGGCAAATGCGTTGAATTATGCGTGGAATGAACACCGGATGATTCATCGCGATGTCAAGCCTTCGAATATCATGCTGGATAGGCATGGGATACCACGATTGATGGATTTCGGAATTTCGAAGATTATCGATGCCGAGACGGATATAAATCCGGAAAGGGAGATCTGCGGCACGGCGGAGTATATCAGCCCTGAGCAGGCAGATATTTCCGGGAATATTGATTTTCGGACGGATATTTATTCTTTGGGAATTACCACCTTCCATCTGATTTCCGGCATGGTGCCGTTTCGCGGCAAAAGTATCACAGAAACTTTAGAAATGCAGAAAACCACCCCTTTTC
>JAAYPP010000149.1 GCA_012519765.1 Lentisphaerota bacterium | reverse complement strand
TAAAACAAAAAACCCTGTGCAGCACAAGCCGCACAGGGTTTTTATTGCATTCAAAAAATCAGAATTTGATGCGAAGCCATTCCTGAACATAAGGCGCAATTTTCAGGGTCACCGGAGTGAACACAATCGCAACCATACTCATCAGCTTGATCAGAATGTTCAAAGAAGGCCCGGAGGTATCTTTGCAGGGGTCACCGACAGTATCTCCAACCACAGCAGCCTTGTGTGCATCGGATCCTTTACCACCGTGATTGCCTTTTTCAATATGTTTTTTGGCATTATCCCAAGCACCGCCCGCATTGTTAAGCATAGTCGCCAGCATGAAACCGCAAGTGGAAGCACCGGCAAGAAGACCGATTGTGCCGGGAACGCCAAGCACACAGCCGGTCAACATCGGAACGATAATTGCCAGCAAGGACGGAATAATCATTTCACGTTGAGCGCCTTTGGTAGAAATTTCAACGCAACGAGCATAGTCCGGACGGTCTTTGCCGCTAAGGATTCCAGGAAGCTCACGGAATTGACGGCGAACTTCTTCAACCATGGCGCCGGCAGCTCTGCCAACCGCTTTCATGGTCATGGCACAGAAAACAAAACACATCATAGCGCCGAGGAAAATCCCGGCAATAAGAAGCGGATTCATGATATTCATATTCAGCTTATGGGCGAAATCAAGCAGAGGGGCATTTTTTACCCATTCAGCAGTCATACCCATAAATTCACCGCTTCCAGCCATTTTGGCAATCCAGATTTTGGTTTCTTCAAGGGTGGATGCCAGTAAAGCCAGAGCAGTCAGTGAAGCCGAACCAATGGCAAATCCCTTCCCGGTCGCTGCGGTTGTGTTGCCGAGTGAGTCAAGCGCATCAGTGCGTTCCCGAACTTCGTGCGGCAATCCTGACATTTCAGCATTTCCGCCGGCATTATCGGCAATCGGACCATAAGCATCGGTAGCTAAAGTAATACCGAGAGTTGAAAGCATTCCAACCGCGGCAAAACCAATACCATAAAGTCCCATTGAGAAATTGGAAAAACCGCCGGCGAAGGCAAAAGAAGAAAGAATACCGGCAACGATTATGACCACCGGAGCGCCGCAGGAATACATCCCTGTTGCCAGGCCATCAATAATAGTGGTCGCTGCCCCCATTCTGGCTTGAAGGGCAATTCCTTTTGTCGGTTTGTATTCATCTGAAGTGTAATATTCCGTAGATTGACCGATCAGAACGCCGGCAATAAGTCCTGAAACCGCTGAACCGAAAAGTCCCCAGGATATCCAGTCCATGAATACCAGAAAAGCCAAGCCGAAAAGGATCATAATCGAGCTGCCAAGAGTTCCGGTCAGCAGGCTGGCCAACAAGTTTTTCTGAGTTGCACCTTCTTTGCAGCGCACCATATAAATCCCGATGATGGAAAGTATAATGCCGATCCCGGAAACCAGCATCGGTGCCAGAACCAAGTGTAACATGTGCTGATGAGCATCCAGGTTTCCTGCATTCAAATAAGCAACTCCGGCGGAAGCGCCAAGAGCGGCTGTAGCCAACATTGCACCGCAATATGATTCATAGAGGTCGGCCCCCATGCCGGCTACGTCGCCTACGTTGTCACCGACATTGTCGGCAATCGTTGCCGGATTACGCGGATCATCTTCAGGAATGCCGGCTTCGACTTTTCCGACCAGGTCGGCGCCGACGTCAGCGGCTTTGGTATAAATTCCACCGCCGACACGGGCAAACAAAGCCTGCGTTGAAGCGCCCATACCGAAAGTAATCATCGTAGTGGTGATGTGAACGATTTTCTCGCTGAATGTGCATCCTTCGTGAACCAGTTCAAGCCCGAGAAAATGAAAACCGTTGAGCATGTTGGCATCAGTGTAAATCAGTTTGTCAAGAATCAGATACCAGCCGCAGATATCCAGCAACCCGAATCCGACAACGCACAGCCCCATAACTGCGCCGGAGCGGAAGGCAACCTGGAGACCGCGATTCAGACCTTCGCTGGCAGCCTGAGCAGTACGTGCCGAAGCGTTGGTCGCCGTTTTCATACCAATGAAGCCGCAAAGCCCGGAAAAAATACCCCCGGAAAGAAATGCAACTGGCACAAACGGGTTCTGAATCCCCATATAGGCAAGGATGATGAATACAATGGACAGAACCGCAAAAACGATGCCCACAACTTTATATTGACGACGGAGATAAGCCATCGCACCTTCGCGGACATACTGGGCAATCTCTTTCATTTTCGGAGTACCTTCACTGGCCCTCATCATCTTATCATAAATCATTTTGGCGAAAAGCAATGCCATGATCGCGGCAATCGGCGCGACCCACCAAATATCCGGTGTAGTATTAACCTTTTCTTGAAAACTGGTCAGAATCTCATTTTCAGCAACGATATTTTCCTGAGCAAACATTCCAACTGGGGCGAGGAGGC
>JAAYPP010000148.1 GCA_012519765.1 Lentisphaerota bacterium | reverse complement strand
CCGCCGCCGAAAGGGCTTAGCGATCTTACGTTGATCTTAGAAGCAAGTCCTGAAAAAAATAATACTGAGGACTGATCATGATGATTTGCGTTAAAAATTTACAAATTCCGGTAACGGCGTTTCCGGCAGAAGCCTCTGAGGTTGAGTCGCTGCTCAAACCACATATCGCCAAGTTCTGCGGTTTAACGGCTGATGATATCAAAGGTTATCAGGTCACCGCGAAAAGCATTGACGGACGGAAGAAGCCGCCGACATTGATTTACACTTTGAATGTCGAATTGACGAATAACGTAAAAACTGGACTTGAGACTGCCGAGTTATTGACTCCTGCGGAGTTGCCGCCTCTGCCTGCAAATCCGCCGCTGTATCCGTTGGTGGTTGGTACCGGTCCGGCCGGTCTGCTGGCGGCATGGCTGTTGGCTTCGGCGGGCTGCCGTCCGGTAATTCTTGACCGCGGCTTTGATGTCGAAACCCGTGCCGCTGATATCGCGCGTTTTCGCAGTTCTCGTGTTTTTAATCCGGAAAGCAACTATCTGATCGGCGAGGGGGGCGCGGGTACGTTTTCCGACGGTAAACTGTATACCGGAACCCGGAGTCCTTATGCCCGTCTGATACTGGAATTATTTGTTAAAGCCGGTGCTCCGCCGGAAATTCTATATTTGAAGCGACCGCATGTCGGCTCGGATATTCTGCCGCAGGTAATTCGCAATATCCGGCGTGATATTCAAGCTATGGGCGGTAAATTTATGTTTGGCTGTGCCGTAAAAACTCTTCAGGTCAAAAATAATCGTTGTTCCGGAATTATTACTGCGCGCGGTGAAGTTATGGAAGCACCTTTTACGGTACTTGCTCATGGGCTTGGAGCGCGCTCTTTGAGTTCCGAATTATTGCGTTTGGGCGTTCACGCGGTATTAAAAGGATTCCAGATCGGCACTCGCATTGAACATCCACAAACCTTGATTGACCGGAATCAGTTCGGACTGACCAGTCGTCCAGCTTTTCTCGGAGCCGCCGAATATAATTTTGTCAGCCGCCCTCCGGAAAAAACCGGATTGAAAAATGTTTCCACGTTCTGTATGTGTCCGGGCGGCGAAATTCTGCCTTCCATGGCATTGGCGGAACATCTTTCAACTAACGGCATGAGCTGTTATCAACGAGATTCTGAATACGCAAATTCATGTCTGATTACAACTTGTCAGCCTGATATGTTTGCTGACGCAACTGCCGCATTCGAGTTTCTCAACCATCTGGAAAAACGCGCATTCATTTCAGGCGGCGGGGATTATAGCGCTCCCGCACAGTCGGCTGCCGGGTTTGTCCGCGGCGAAAAAACGCTCAATAAAGTCAGGAGCAGTTATTGCTTCGGGCTAAGTCCGGCAGCAGTGCATGATTTGTTGCCGAAACGTGAAGCAGATTCTATTGTCGCTGCGCTGTTGCATTTTGACAAATTGTGCAGGGGCTTCATCAACGACGGAACAATAATCGGGATTGAAACCGGAGTTTCCAGTCCGGTACGGTTTTTGCGAAATCCGCAAAGTGCCGAATCGTCATTGTCCGGGTTATATCTGGCTGGAGAAGGGGCAGGGGCTGCCGGAGGAATTCTTTCTGCGGCTGCCGACGGCATGAAAATTGCCGAATCGGCTTTGAAAAATCAAGGTTAAAATTCGCGCGCGCATTATGCGCGCGCGAATTTAGCTCAGTCATTAATCCAGTTCTTCGATAATCAATTTTACCATGGCGGTTTGAGTTTCACCAGGGGCCAAAGTCTGGAGCATACCGCGTTCGGCATTTTTAATTTGACCGTCAGGATAGCAGTTTGCGGGTTCGAAACCGATGGCATATTCGCATTTTGCCAGATTGCGCCATTGCACAAAATAAGGCAATTCGTCAATCCTGTATTCGAGTTTCAACGCCAGATTGAGTTTTTTATTGATCAATCTGACAACTGCACAACCACATTCGGTAGCCGGAATATCATGATAAAAAACCTGTCCGGAAAATCCGGCTTCAGGCGGAGTGATTTTGTCCCAGACATCAAGCGCGGCGGCGGCGTTGGCGTTTTGCGGCGTGATTTTGTGTTCAACCGTTTCGATGGTGCAGCCTTCGTCAATGAGCGGCCAGCCCAGATTGATATGATAAAGCAGCATAAAAGGCGACGGATGGAAACCCTGATTTTCGACGGTATCTTCGATCAGAATTGAATTATCGCCCATTGCCGTGGAGATGCGGCGGGTCAGGAGAAGATTTTCACCGAACACTTTGCTTTGCCGGACTTCGCCGCAGGCTTCCAAAATATAAAAACCTGAATCGCTCCATTTGGTTTTTGAATTGACGTTTTCTGCGGGCGTATGTGAAAGACGTCCATGCAGGCCGATTTCTTCCTCCCCGAGATCGACAGCGTCGCCGGCGTTAATCAGTCCGCATCCGGTGAGCAAACCGCCGCCCCAGGTACGCAGCCATTGGGAACCGCCATTTTCAAAAAACTGTGG
>JAAYPP010000147.1 GCA_012519765.1 Lentisphaerota bacterium | reverse complement strand
TCCAGTTATTTTGTTAAAATTTAACTTTTTCAAAAAGGAAGAGTTACCCTCAAAAAAATGCGGCGTTGGCGCTTTCGGATTGTGCCTTAAACTTCGCGCGCGCATTATGCGCGCGCGAAGTTTAAGAAGCCAAAAATGATTATGCGGCAAGAGAAATTGCTTATACAGCAGGAGTTTTTATATCAGGACGCAACCGGCTGCGATGACGATTATCGCCTCTACGGTTGCGCTTGACTTTGATTGCCGGCTGTTCCGGCCATTTTTTATCCAGATTATCCAAATGCCATTCGACCACATTCTGAATCATCATGAGTTCACGGGCATGAATATAACCGGACATATCAATAATACGGCTGACTTTGGATGAATTGACCAGAGCAGTCTGCAAGTATAGCATGCGTTCGGCAGCAATGAGTAATCTTTTAACCAGCACATGTGGCATAAAAACCTCACGAATCACTTGATTAATCAAACCCGGAGTGCGCGGCTGGAATTCCCATAGCGCGCCACTGTCACAACCACTGCGATGTTCAATAAAAGGCAGCGCCAATGCCGCCATGGCAATCGAAATACTGTCCCGAAAAGCGCGTTCACTCACTCTTCGGTTACGCCCTTCAAGAAGTCTGATGGCGTAATCTGCGGACTTGGTATGCCAGTTTTTATCGAGGTAGGGCAAAAAATATTTCAAAAAACCATAACGCTGAAAAACCGGCAGGATTTTATGACTGTGAACACCTTTCATGATTTTCTCAAGTTCCAGCGTCATGCGTGATGACGAAGCATGGATAATCAAAGGCATCTGCTTGAATAAAGCCTCTTCTGTAAACTGTTCCATTCTGAAACCGTACTGTCCGACCAGCTTAAGAGCACGCAACAATCTGACGGGATCTTCTTCGAAACGAACAATCGGGTCGCCGATGACTTTGACCGTACCGGTTTTTATATCGTCAACACCGCTTCCGGTATAATCGATAATCTCACAGTTTTCCGGGTTATAGAAAAGAGCGTTAACCGTAAAATCACGGCGTCGCGCATCTTCTTCCGCGGTGCCGTATTGGTTGTCGCTGAAAATCATTTTTTCCGGTTGATTTTCCGGCTGCACCCGCCCGTCAAAACGTACCCCGGCTGCTTGAGGAGCCTGCCGGAAAGTACTGATTTCAATAATTTCTTCACCGTGATAAAGATGGACAAGGCGAAAACGCTTACCGATAATCATCGTCCGCTTACGGCCGAAAACCTCTTTAACCTGTTCAGGACGTGCCGCAGTGGAAATATCATAATCTTTCGGAATACGATTTAAAAGCAGATCGCGAATAGCGCCGCCGACGATATAAGTTTCATAACCGGCCTCATTGAGACGGCGGACAATATCTTTAATATGTGTCGCAACATTCAGTTCTTTTCTCATAATTTAAATTTCAAATCTTTTTTTGAATAATGGTATCGTTATAATCAAGCTCAGGATTCAGTTCCTGATAATCCGCATTGTAATGCAGTCCCCTGCTCTCTTTGCGACTCATCGCTGAATCGATGATGATTTCAGCAACACAGGCGATGTTGCGAAGTTCCAACAAGTCGCGGCAGACTAAAAAATCCCAGTAAAACTTTTCAATTTCAGAACGCAAAAGCTGAATCCGTGCCTTCGCCCGTTCTAATCGGCGATTGGTTCGAAAAATACCGACATAATCCCACATGAAACGTCTTATTTCATCCCAATTGTGGGAAATAACCACCATTTCATCGGTGTTGGAAGCATTGCCGCAGTTCCATGCCGGATAGAGATTATCCGGGCGAATTTCAAGCAATTGATCGCGATTCTCCAAGATGTGTTTAGCAAGGAAACGCGGCACCACCAACGCTTCAAGCAAACTATTGCTGGCCAGACGATTGGCACCGTGAAGCCCAGTACAAGCGACTTCACCAACCGCATAAAGTCCTGGCACACCGGTATAACCATTGATGTCAGTAAGTACGCCGCCACAGGAATAGTGTTCAGCAGGAACCACCGGAATCAGGTCTTTGGACATATTGAAACCGGCTTCAAGACATTTACCGAAAATATTAGGGAACCTGCGTTTCAGCGTTTCTTCGCTATGATGCCGGATATCCAAAAAAACACAATCCTCGCCGCGCCGTTTCATTTCACGGTCAATAGCTCTGGCGACAACGTCACGCGGCGCCAGGCTTTTCATCGGGTGATAGGAATCCATAAACTCAACCATGCCGCCTTGACCGTCTTTGCATTTAAGAACAGCCCCCTCGCCTCTTACCGCTTCGCTGATTAAAAATGATTTGATTTGCGGATGAAATAAAATTGTCGGGTGAAACTGAATAAATTCCATATTGGCTATCGGCAAACCTGCGCGATAACACATAGCCAAACCACCGCCGCAGGCAATATCATCATTGCTGGTATACAGATAAACCTTGCCCGGGCTGCCAGTAGCGACAGTAGTGCTTAACGACAAAAATGTATTTACCATATTGTTTTTATTATCAAGCACATAAACGCCAAGACACTGGTCTTCGCCATCTTTTATTCCGATACGGCGTTTGGTAATCAGGTCAATCGCCATATGATGTTCAAGAATCTCAATATCAGGATTGTCCCGGCACGCCGCAATCAGAGTTCTTTCTACTTCGGCACCGGTAATATCTCCGGCATGAAGCACCCGGCGTTTATGATGTCCGCCTTCACGCCCCAAGTCAAACTCATCACGCTGGCTACTGGCACCCAGCTCACCACGAGTTGTGAAACGAGCGCCACGAGCAATCAATTCTTTTAATGCCTCGGGCCCGGCTTCAACAATAACTCTGACGATATTTTCCTTGCACAGTCTTCCTCCGGCATCCAAAGTATCTTTGATATGTTCATCAAATGAGTCTTTATCATCCCAGACACAAGCGATACCGCCTTGAGCTAATTTGGTATTGCAATCATCAATATTAGATTTGGTTATAACAGTAACCTTTTCTCCGGCATCAGCCAACTGTAGAGCAGTTGACAGCCCGGCCAGGCCACTGCCGATCACCAAATGACCGACTTCACGAACCACACCTATTTTCATATATCCTATCCACTAGAAATTACAGGATTAAACCTATAAAAAGCAGTTGAAATTTTAATACTACTATATCATTTATTATTAAACATTTAAGGCTTTTAGTAAAATCTCTAAATGTTTTTATGGGGTATGCACTTTACACAACCGGATACAGCATATTGCGATAGCATTATGGTAGCAATGCCCATATATTGTGCCATCTTCCAAAAAAGTTGTGTCAAGTGCATACCCACAATGTTTTTTACGTTTTTATTAACAATCATTCGGGTCGGCCCTTGGCCCACCCAATGATCCGAATGTTTTTTAAGAATAAAGTATGTAATTTACACTTGATGACTGAAATTTCAAAGTCATAAACTACTGAAACAGTACTGTTTTACGCATGATTCCTTAAAAACAGCTGAAGTTTTAATATTGCTGTATCTACTTGATTATTAGATAGTTTCATTCAACCACAAAATAGGCTTACCGTCTTTTAGCTGAACTATTGTATTGGGCTCGATAATAATGCCAAGCAGGGCAGCGCGGTTAATGAAAGAGAGAATTTTTGCCGGTTCCACTTCAGCGCCGACTTCAGGATTTTCAAAATAGACGGTATTATTTTGTTCGATTGCCAGAACCCTGCGGTGCGGGATCCCCTGAAGCTCAAGCCGAAACGAAAGCAACCACAAATCCAAAGCTATCTCCGGCGCATAAACCGCCTTTACCGATTTTTCCAGGTCAGCAATGCTTCCGTCTTCAAGTTTGCGCAACTGTATAAAATCCTTGGTTTCAACGAATTTGGAATAACCATCCAGAATCTGCCGGCGACGTTTGGGCCAATTGTGCATAATCCTGCGTCCGGCAACAAACAAAGCATCACGCCAGATTGAAGCAGCTTCCGTGAGGCTTCCGGCGATTCCGGTATCCGCCAGAAACTTATGCGCTTCGTCATCATTAATATCGCGTCGTAATCCAACAATAATTGATGCCATCCGCAACTTTTGTTTTTTTGAGAAATTATTGGTTTGCCTGAGTCCGTAAACATCAACCAGACACACGTTGGAATCACTCCAAAGCAGGTTGCCGGCATGATAATCCGGGTGAAACCAGTGTTTTACTACCAGAAGTCGCGTCACATCAGCGATTTTTTTCAACAACACCGGACGCATCTGAGGCTGGCGGCACCACTGTTGCAAAACCGTGACAGCCCCCGGTTCAGCGGCGGAAACCAGCATGCTTTGAGCGCCTTTTCTACCCCATCCCAGATAACGCACCACTGGAATTCCGCTTTGTTCGAGAGCGACTCCGGACTTAAATTCAGCGGCGGCTTTGGGAATTATAAATGACCTCAATTGATTGAATACTCCGGATGGCGAAAAATATTTGACAAAAAAACGGTCATCAACAGTAAATACGCTTCTTACCGGGTTTTTTTTCACCGATGCCGAATCCATCAAATCCGGCCAATGTTCGAACCATCCGTGTAATAAATCCGACTCGTGGACTGCCCATTCCCAACCATTGCAAAATATTTTATTCATGGCTTATCTACAAATATAAAAGAGCCTGAACCCATGCTGCGAATCCTGATTGGTCTTTCGCTCGGCGCGGCGGTTAAAAACATGCCGGAACACCCCTTTTGGTCGGGCAATTCCCAAATCAAAGTCGCGGTCATTGACCATTTCTGAAAATCGGAGTTTCCCATCAGAGCGGTAAATAACCGCAAAGATTCATGATACGGCGGGTCTGCGAAAATTATGTCCGGCACCGGCATATAAAAAGTATAAGATAAGGGATTTAAGATATCGGCACGAATAATCTTATAGTCAAAATGAGCACCTGATTTTATGATTTTGCCGGCATTATTTTCAATAATCCGGCAATGCGCAGAGTTATTCTCTACAAACAATACTTCGGCAGCTCCGCGACTGGCGGCTTCCAAGCCGACTGCTCCGGAACCGGCACAGAGATCGGCAATCCGCAATCCGTCCCAGTCAAATATACTGTCCATCAGGCTGCCGCGAGCTCGAACCGCAGTCGGACGGACTTCCAGACCCCGCGGTGTTTCTAATACAATTCCTTTTGCCGTTCCTGAAATGATTTTCATCATAATACCGTGTCCGGAATTACTCCCACTCGATAGTGCCTGGCGGTTTGGCGGTAATGTCATAAACCACCCTGCTGACTCCATCAACTTCCTGAATAATGCGTTCGGACATGCGTTCCAGTAATTCCCAAGGCAGACGAACCACTTCGGCAGTCACCGCATCGACGCTGTTTACCGACCGGATCGCAATGGCATAACCATAGGTGCGTTTACCGTTTTTAATGCCGACTGCTTTGACCGGAAGAAATGCAGCAAAAGTCTGCCAGGTTTTATGATACCAGCCAGAATTGAGCAGTTCTTCGGTAACAATGGCATCGGCTTCACGCAGAATATGCAAGGTGTCCCGCTTAATCGCGCCAAGATGCCGAACGCCCAGAGAAGGGCCCGGAAACGGATGGCGATCAATCAGTTCGGAAGGTAAACCAAGTAGTTTACCGACCGCACGTACTTCGTCTTTAAATAATCGTTCAAGAGGTTCAACCAGCTTAAATTTCATATTTTCCGGCAAACCGCCGACGTTATGATGACTTTTTATCACACCGGACGGATTGCCGTCCAACGGAATACTTTCTAAAATATCAGGATAAATAGTACCCTGCCCCAGAAATTCAGCATCAACTTTTGCTGCGGCTTCAGCAAAAACTTCGATAAATTCATGCCCGATAATTTTTCTTTTTTGTTCGGGGTCGTCGACTCCGCTTAATTTATTGAGGAAACGTTCCGAGGCATCGACATAACACAAATTCATTTCGAAGTGCCGTGCAAATATCTCCTGTACCAGTTCCGCCTCGTTTTTCCGGAGTAAACCGTGATTAACAAAAACACAAGTAAGCTGTTTGCCGATAGCCTTGTGGAGAAGTGCCGCCACCACCGAGGAATCGACTCCACCGCTCAGGCCCAATACTACGCGGCTGTTGCCGATTTGCGCACGTACATCACAGACGGCCTCATCAATAAAATTCTCCATTTTCCAATTGCCGGTACATCCGCATTTCTCAAGGCAAAACCGACACAACGCATCAGTATCGCAACTATAATTTTCGGCAACGGTATCTCCAGCCATTTCTGCGGCCGAACCGATCAAAGCCGTCGGCAATTTCAAATTAAGAAAACGATCAATTTCCGCTGCTGTTCGGGCAACATTCGAGTCAGCACATATAATCAATCCGACCGGTTTTTCCTGCATAATCCGCTCAACTGATACCGTATATGGCATAACCATGGTATAAATGTGTTTGTCGCGAATGGAACGAGCCAGCTTTTGAATTCCTTCAAAGCCGAAATCAAGTATAATAATAGTTTCCGGGGTCTGTTTCATAATTTTTCCTTTGCATAATTAAAACGCATAATATAACGGGCTTGAGGCTTTTTAAAAACCGGCTTGAATGCTTTGATGGCTTTAAACGCAATAAATTTCTCACGATTGCTATTATTTAGCCCGGAGATATGCTCAAACCGACAACATAATCAAGTCTTTATTGACTCAGTGTATATTTCAGACTTTCATACAGTAAATTCATGCCTATCAGATAGGCTGGAGCAATAAAAAGCAACGCCGCTATCTTACCGATTTCTTCATCTTTCCTATTGATTTCGCCAAATTCTGATATTAACTCTTCACTCGCACCATGATAAAAAAACCAATAATCACAGCAGATCAATATTGGCACCGGGACAAACCAATACCAGTTCATTCCTTCGGTTCCAAAGACTTGAAGAAACACCATCAAACTGAAATATAAACCGCTGCCGGTTTCATAAATCAACATCAATAAAAATTTTTTCTTCCGCAGACAAATCGCCACTGAAAACAATGACATAATCAGTATTATCGAGGCATAACTCAGTAGCAAAAAATAACCTATTTTTTCCATCTCGCTACCACGTTTTGCCAAAATGATTTCGGCGGATACTCCCGTTGGACTTCCGGCTTCAAGTTTTTAAACTCATCCATTACAATTGTAAAATCGCCGGTTTCGGGAAGCACAGAATTGCCAGAACTTACACTGAATAATCCGGGCATTTGTTCGCGCAGATAATCTGATAAAGTTACAATTGTCGGACCGTAACCATTTTTGTAGATGTAATATTCCAAATCACGTGCGAGCTCTGCGGTATTAGAATAACGGTCATCAGGATTATTGGACAGCATACGATGCAGCAGCGTCAGCAAATCATTATCCAATGATGCCGGCAAATATTCCCACTTAATCTGATTTTCAATGGCACGCGCGGCAATTTCATGCAGTGATCCGGAAGTTTCACGACCGGAGTTTCCGCACAATGTAAAAAATAACAACATACCCAGCGAATAAATATCAGAACGAAAATCAATTCCCTTCTGGGCAGCTTGTTCCGGCGACATAAACAAAACCTTGCCTGCAAAAACATTATCTAATTCAGAAGACGTTATGCTTCTGGCACGTGCAATACCGAAGTCCGTAATTTTAGCCACACCCTCGGTATTGATCAAGACATTATGAGGGCAAATATCACAATGCACGATATCCATCGGCACCCCATTGCTATCACGCCGATTATGAGCATAAGCCAAACCTCGCGCTACCCGGGAAGCAATAAATACGGCCAGGTTAACCGGAAAACGCTGTCCAATTTTATCATGAAATAAAATCATTTGATGCAAAGAAATTCCATCGACAAACTCCATGGCGATAAAGTATTCGTTGCGACTTTTATTGAGCTGATAAATTTGGACTATATTTTCATGAACCAGGTTGGCAACCATTTTCGCTTCTTTAACGAACATGCTGACAAAACGTCGATCTTTAGAATATTTCGGCAACAGTTTTTTGATAGCGACAATTTTCTCAAAACCTTCAATGCCTTTTTCTCTTGCCTTGAGTACCGAACCCATACCCCCTTCGGCAATAGTCTCAATAATGTCATATTCGACTAGGCTCTTAATCTTTTTCATTGACATTTTTCAACCAGCTTGCGAAGTTTTTTAATATTTTTGGTAATCCCGGCATTTCTGGCGGCGACAGCTTCCTGAGTAAAAAACTTAAATTTTTCAAGAAAGTTTAACTCGTACTGATACCACTCTATATCATCATAAGTTTTTCCAAAAATCTCCAATTCACGTCTCAAACAATCAGCCATCGGAAAGAAGTCATCAGTTCCGATATAACCATAATCCGCGTCGCAAATTAATTCCTCCAATTTATTCTTCGGTTTGCATGGCGGCTCAGTTGCCCTGATCATTCCACTGATTTTTGCAATATCTTTCGGAGAATAGTTATAAGCACCGAGAATCTGTTCCGCAAAAGCCGCGGCAATTTTTTCATTCTCTTTATAGCATTCAAGATAACCGCAATCATGAAGAACAGCAGCCGTCTTTAATAATTTCATATCGTGTTTCGTCAAGCCTGCAGCCTGACCGAATATCTCCACTTCCCTCATCACATGAAGCGTATGAACTTCGCAATGATAATAATATTCGGGCGGCAAATACCGTTTGAACAATTTAAAAATATCTTTTGTCAACAATGCCAGTCTCATCACATTATTCCTCTTTTTAAAGCTAAATGATAGAAATGCCGATAACACTTATACCATTAATGCTAATTGAGCAAAACCAATTTTATCGTAATGACTCGACAAAAAGTGCCATACGACGCAGCGCCTCTTGAATATTTTCCACCGAGGCAGCATAACAGCAACGTACATATCCTTCACCACAGGGACCGAAAGCGGTTCCCGGAATCACGGCAACTTTATGCTGCTCAAGAAATTTCTTGGCAAAATCATTTGAGGTCAAACCGGTATTTTTAATACTCGGGAACGCATAAAAAGCACCTTTCGGCTTGAGGCACTTCAATCCGGCTTCATTCAAACCTTTAACCATTAAATTACGGCGCTGCATATATTCCTCACGCATTTTTTCCATTTCACGCCTTCCATTTTTCAATGCTTCTTCAGCCGCTTCCTGTGCGACAGTTGAAGCGCACATCATCGAATACTGATGAATTTTCATCATTGTCCCGATAATATCTTCAGGACCACATGCAAAACCTATTCTGAACCCGGTCATGGCGAAAGCTTTAGAAAAACCATGAAGAAAAATACAACGCTCTTTCATTCCCGGTAAAGAAGCGATTGAGGGGAGACGCCCTTCATAAGTCAGCTCGCTGTATATTTCATCCGTCAGCACAATCAGATTATTTTCTACCGCCAATGCGGCAAGCTCCTGCATTTGGCGAGAATTCAATGTTCCTCCGGTCGGATTACATGGAAAATTAAGAATTATCGCTTTGGTTTTCGGAGTGATTTTGCTTCTGACAGCCTCTACGTCAATAGAAAATTCATTTTCTTCATGGGTTTCCAAAGCTACAGGGACTCCGAAAGCCATCCGAATTTCGGCATTATATGAAACATAACACGGTTCGAAATATATAATTTCATCTCCTGGATTGGTAATCGCGCGTATTGCCAAATCAAAAGCTTCGCTGACCCCAACAGTGACAATACATTCATTGTCAGGACGATACGAACAACCATAATCGGATTCCAGGTATTTACATATTTCCTTACGCAGAGAATAAAGACCGAGATTTGAAGTATAACCGGTATGTCCTTTCTCAATCGAATATATGGCTGCTTCACAAATCTGCCATGGCGTCACAAAATCCGGCTCGCCGACTCCAAGTGAAATTACATCTTCAACATTGTTGACGATATCGAAAAACTCCCGTATCCCGCTTTTGGGCAGCTCACTTATATGAGTTGCCAAACGTTTTTTACGGTACAATTTTGAGTCGTTCATAACTATCTTCTCCATCCATGATTTTCCCTGCTTCTTTATACTTTTTCAGCAGAAACATTGTCGCGGTCGATATTACTCCGTTGATTGTCGCCAGCTTACTGTGAACAAAAGCCGCCACATCCTGCAATGATTCCCCCTTAACCTCAACTCGAAGATCATAATCACCGGACACCAAATATACGTCAGTCACTTCAGGAAAACGACAGATGCGTTTGGCCACATTATTGAATCCACCATCGCGCTCGGGGGTGACTCGGACTTCAATCAAAGCTCTTACGGAAGAGTCATTAGTCGCGTCTTCATTTAAAATAACTTTATAACCGCGAATAATTCCGTCATCTTCCATCTTGCTGATCGCAGACTCAATTTCCTGCTGGGACTTTTCCAGTCGCGCGGCGATTTCAGAACTGCTTATTCTGGCGTTTCCATTCAAAAGATTCAAAATTTTTTCATTCACTTTAACTCTCCGTTTTACGACTGAACTGTTTTATTTTTCCCCTGTACCGGAATATCAGAGCAGGTAAAAATTTAATCGTTGTTAGAATTGAAAATACATCAGAGCGACAGCAATTTCAAAAGCCATCGCATAAAAAAAAGAAGGCTTTCAGTCAAAACAAATGCTTTAAAAAAGCAGTTGTGCCTGTATACTTGCTGCATCTTGGTGATTATTAAACCCTTACCCTCCTTGCGCCCAAATAATCAAACTGCATATTTAAGGTTAATATACTCTCTACGGTTGTTGATTTCTTGCGATGGTTGCTGTATTGTTATTGCTGTATTGTATACTAATATATAACGCTCAAATTTCGCGGAATATTGGATTAATACGCTATATTGCAACGCAAAAATCCAATCTGCAATACTGCTCGTCAGATGCTGAATTTTCAATCAAATAATGAGGATACAACATCAAATGCGTTTGCCGCAATTTATCACAGAATAAAGTTGGAGAAAATAATGAACCAGCAGTTACAGTCCGGAAAACTATATATTGTTTCAACTCCTATCGGTAATCTCGAAGATATTACTATGCGCGCCTTGCGAATCCTAAAAGAAGTAGATCTGATCGCCGCCGAAGATACCCGGCATACCCGAAAACTCCTGAGCCATTATGGCATTTCAACCAAGCTGGTCAGCTATCATTGTCATAATGAACATCAGCGTGTCACCAGCCTGATCAATCAGATACAGGAGGGGAAAAAAATTGCCGTGGTTTCTGACGCTGGTACACCGGGAATCGCGGATCCGGGTTTTTTATTGGCAAGAGAGGCTTTTCATAACAACATAATTCCTGAAGTCATTCCTGGGGCATCCGCTTTGACTTTTGCAGTGGCAGCGTCCGGACTGCCCATCGACAAATTTTTTTTCTATGGCTTCTTACCGGTCAAATCCGGCAGACGTGGCAATGCCCTGGTGCAACTTTGCGGTGAAGATAAAACTGTTGTTATTTATGAATCACCACACCGCATGGGCAAACTCCTTTCCGAGCTGGCCGAACTTCTAGCACCTGAAACAATGATTGCCGTAATTCGTGAAGCAACCAAACTTCATGAAGAAATTCTTCGCGGAACAATTGCAGAGATCAACCTTCAGACCAAAGATCGGGTCTGGAAAGGGGAATGTGTGGTTGTTATATCACCTCAGAACGCTAAAAAACGTGAGTCCAATTCTGACGATTCTGATTGAAAATAAGGAATCGCAGTCTATTTTAACTTGAATATCATAATAAAATATTTTAAGAACATAATCACATTGGGAAATGATCAAAATGTCAAACCGTAAAGCTCCTTTATTATTTTGCATCACAGCTACCATCCTTCTAGGTGGACTATCTAATGGCTGCTACCGCTACACCCCACCATCTGCAGTATATGATAACAATGTCTTTTCTGAGCGTGAAAAAGATGAACGCGATGAGTTGCTGAAAGGTATTAAAGTGCTTAATCTTGACCTTGCACAGGAAATTGCCGTAAAAAACAATCCGAACTATATATCTGCTTATCATGCTGTTAATGCGGCACGAATGAGATATTATCAGGCCTTAAACGCTTATCTGCCGGAGTTCACTGCAAAGTTTGGAATGAACTATAACGCTGATGAATATTACAATCGTGACCCGGGAAGCTCTGTCCGGGAGTCCGGTTTTTATACCAGCACCAGTCTTAACGCCAGCTGGTTGATTTTTGACGGCATGGTGCGGACTATGAATGTTATGCGTAATAAGCACAGCTGGAAAGCCCAGAATGAACTGGAAGAGGATACCAGACGTCTGCTGATGAGTGCGGTTGCTTACGCATTTAACGACATTCTGTTGGCCAGAGGACGTTACAAAATCGCTGAAGCAGACCGTGATTTCCAAATGAAAAATCTGCATCAGACACAACTGAAATATGATGCCGGCGCAGTTCCTTTATCCGACGTTTTAAACTTTAAAATTCAAGTGAATACTGCGACAGGGGACCAATTGTCCGCCGAATATGCCTACAATGTTGCGGTATATTCCCTGGCGGTATTAATGGGCTATCCAGAAGGAAAACTTCCGGAATCCATTGAATTTCCGCCGATCAAAGCAGATACCGAGGAACACGTCAGCACGGTTGAAGTATATCTGGATATCGCATTAAATAACCGTCCGGATTTGCAATATTATCGCGAACAGGTAAAAATGACTGAATACAGTTTATATTCTGCCTATGGCGCATATTCTCCGGTAATCAGAGCTAACGCATCTGTCGGCATCGACACTAATGCCACCAAAGCAACCAGTAATAATGGCGGCAGCAACATAACCTCAAGAAATTATAATAACAACCCTGGCTTCAACGCCGGACTGACTGCCGAATGGCTACTGCCACTGGAATGGCGTCGGGCTGCCAGAATACAGGAGGCACAGGCAGACATCGCTAAAGCTCGTTTTGATGTTGCTAACAGCTGGTTAAACGTAGTTGAAGAAGTTCGTACCGCTTATGACAATTATGTGCAGAACGTCCGGCTGGCCCGGTTATATGAAACCACCCTGAGCCTTGTAACCAAACAGCGCGACCTGGTTGAGGAAGAATACAATGCCGGAAATACTGAATTGACACGTCTCAATGAAGCTCAGCTGAAATATGTTCAGGCTGAAAATGAAATGATCAACTCGCTGGTCAATGTTCAAAAAGCAATTGCCCAATTGCGGTCAGTAACCCATACCAGTCCGATTGGAGCGCGTATCGAAGATATATCCACTCAGAACTCTGTGCGTTGAAAGGAATTGCATCATGACAAACAGAGTTAGATTTGCTCCGTCGCCAACCGGCCAAGTTCATATCGGAAATATTCGGACGGCAATTTTCAACTGGTTATTTGCCCGGCATACCGGTGGAAAGTTTCTGTTGCGAATTGAAGACACTGATTTGGAACGTTCCACAGAAGAAGCCATCAACACGCTGATGAATTGTCTGGATTGGTTAGACATTGACTATGACGAACAACCGGTTTACCAGACGAAACTGCGTGATTCTCACCTTGCGGCTACTAACCGCATGATCAGTGAAGGTTACGCCTACAAGGTACCATCTGCTAACGGCGGCAATCCGGTATTTTTTCGCTTCCCATGGAATTGTGATGAATGTAAATTTGTTCGTGTCACCGGCGAGGCCTTTTATGATTTGCATCCGGAAGGGGTATTGGAAGTTACAGCACAAGGGATTAATTTTAATACCATCGGCAAGGGTGGTAAATCTGTTAAGAATTCAGCATGCATAGCCGGTTTCCGCAATATGCTGGCTTATAATAGCTTCGGCGAGGTTGTTTTCGAACTGGAGAAAAATATTTCTGAAGTACTGGATAAGCAGCAAGCTTTTACTTTTAAAAATATCGCAAAAATCACTTTCACGCGGAGAGAAGTTTTTTTCAATGATATCATAAAAGGTGAAATGTCCAAGCCACTGGACAGCATGAAAGATCTAATTATCGTCCGCAGTGATGGTACTCCGGTTTTTCATATCGCTAACGTCTGCGACGATATAACGCAAGAAATTACTCACATTATCAGAGGTGATGACCATGTTGAAAACACATATCGTCATCTGTTTTTATTTTATGCCTTGGGGGCTTCTGCTCCTCTCTACGGACATATGCCGATGATTGTCAACTCCAGCGGCAAACCTTTTTCCAAACGGGATGGCGATGCTTTTGTCGGTGATTTCAGAGAAAAAGGTTTTTTACCGGAAGCGTTATACAATTACCTGGTTTTGCTTGGATGGTCACCCGGTGATGACAGAGAAAAAATGACCAAACAGGAAATTATTAATAGTTTTACACTGGAAAGAGTCAAGAGCGCACCTGCTCAATTTGATACCAATAAACTTATGAATATGAATGGCATGTACATTGCAGAGCTTCCTTTTGAAGATTTTATGCAAAATGTACGGAGATTTGCATTGCCGCAATGGGACAATGCTCAGCTTGAAAAAGTTTCGGAATTGATGAAGAGCAGAACTAAAGTGTTCAGCCAGGTAAAAGATTGGAATTACTTTTTCACTGATGAATTCGATATTGACCCCAAGAATTTTGAGAAACATTATAAAAAACCGGAAATCCGTGCAGCATTAAAAGTGGTTGCGGATCGACTGAGTTCTGAAAATGAATTTACAGCGGAACTCATCCATTCGGTGATTGAAGATACCGGAGCAAGCTTCGGAATGCCTGGCAAGCTGTTTCAACCAATCCGGCTTGCTGTCAGCGGCATGGCAGGCGGAGCCGAACTTGATGCCACCATGTTGTTGATAGGCCGCAACCGATGTATAAAGAACATAGAACGCGCAATTAAACTTGCAGAGCAGAAATTTTCCTAAGGACTTGCCATGCTGTTTAAATCAAAAAAACAATATATCGTATATACTGCCGGAGCAGATATTTTAAAAAAGAAAGCTAAGCCGATAAAAACGATTACTGCTGAAATCGAAGATCTCGGCTTGGAAATGATTGAGGCAATGACAGCATTCGACGGCATCGGTCTGGCCGGACCGCAATACGGAATTGACAAGCGTATCGTTACTTTTAACATTCCGGAGCCACAAAATGGGTTTCAGTCACCAGGTGAAGCAATGCTGATCCCTTTGATGCCTTTGGTGGCAATTAACCCTGAAATTATTGATTGGGGAACTGAACAGATTCCATGGGAAGAAGGTTGCCTGAGTGTTCCTGATATTTTTGGTGAAGTAATTCGTCCAGCCACTGTAAAATTTAAAACAATGTTACTGAACGGCGCCATCATTGAATACGAATGCGGAGGATTGCTGGCTCGCTGCATACAACATGAAATCGACCACCTCAACGGACATTTGTTTGTTGAACGAATGGCGCCTGATAAATTTTCCATAATTGAATCCGAGTTAAGAAAACTCGAGAAGACAGGAGCTGGAAAGAGCTATAAACGGAGGATAAGATATTGAAACTTGGATTCTTCAGAATTCTGGTTGAAACTTGTCGTGGTACAAATATATTTTTCCACCTGTTGCGACAACCCGTATTAACTGCTTTTTTTCACTTTTTTCTGCTTTCGGTATTGTGTTCTGCCGGAGTGGCTTTGTTCAGCAGTTTGTCACTAAGCAAGATGGTTGATTCGGGAATTGCCAAAGTCCGTGAATCATGCGGTAATATTAGTCTTGGGAAAAATGGGCTAGTCCCTGAAAAATCACCAGATATCAGTCGTTTGATTTTCGCTGAATCAAGGCTGGAATTAGTTTATATAGCCGATCCATTTTCCGGAGTACCGGACTTTGACCAGGGAATAGCCAATACCGGAATTTTATGGTCGCCGCGTTTTATTGCGGTTTGGGGACGGGCAGGAGAAGGCGAATACGTGATGATTCCGGCACTATCAACCCAAAAATACATTCCCAAAATGAAGGTGTTAACCAGAAGTGAAGTCAACGACTATATCAAGTCTGGCAGTAATTCAGAAACCCTGAACATCAGTACTTTCGATTTGAATACCTTGGCTCAAGAAATAAAAATTATTGCATCTATTATTTTGTTCATCATGATGTTTATCCAGCTTTTTCTGGTCTTCGTTTTTTTTATTATTACAACAACCGCAACCCGTGCTTTTTTGGGGGGTTCACCATTACGCGAAAGGATATCATTCCGGGATTATCTGGTACTGGCTCTTTATGTCGCTTTCCCTTGTATGATCATTACCGGTGTGGTTGCTGTAATTAATGTTTCATTCATCAGTTTGCCTTTGACTGCATTGATTTTATTTATGATTTACTTTTTATATGTTGCCTACCGTATTGAACGCTGGGTTTTATCCTTAAACACGTCATCCCAAAATGACATTGGAGATTGAAAGATATGAATACTGTTGATTTTTGCCGTACCCAAAATTGGTATCCGGTTTTGGCTGATTACACGTTTCTAACTACTTTTATAAAATTAAAGCCGGAAGAAGTTCAAGCACTCGCATCTGGTCTTCAGAAAGGCTCCATTGTCAATGCGGTAATTGAACGTTTACGCCATCCAATGGATGCGATTTTTGGCAATTGTTTTGTCTCCGTGGATATGGCTGCGCCTACTGACACGGAGCGTTTTAAAGGGAAACGCGGCGCTGTTCATTCACCTGAAAGCGCGTGGCGTTATTTAGCTGAAAGCCCTAAAATACGCGCTGCCGCCGCCAATAATGAAGTGGCAAATATCTGTATTCGTCCATTCCGAAGGATGAATCAAACCCGTGAATTCAGGCTGTTCATAAATGATGGTAAATTATCTGCCATGAGTCAATATTGGCTATTGCGTCATTTCCGCAGATTAGAAGGGGTTAAAGATGAATTCTGGCGAAAAGCTGAACAATTTGTAAAAAACATCAGTTGGCGACTTCCGGAAAAACAGCTAGTCATGGATATTTATTGTACTTCCGATGACAACATTTTGATCGTTGATCTCAATCCGTGGGGTCAATGCGATCCAAAACTACTCCACACCTGGGAACGTGACTGGGAAACTCCAACCGGCATTGTGTTAATGCCGCCCCCAACCACAATAAGCGGAAACGTCAACGTTTCTTTCTGAACAGTAGTCTTTCATCTGTAACAATTTCGCGACAAACAGCATATCGCCATAAAAAAAGCAGTCTGGGCTACCGACAGGGTTTTAATTTTGAGCGATGCGGTGGTTCCCACTGTGAGCTCAAAGAAGGAACGTTTACGCAGTTCCGGTGCGCTGTAAAACATAAAACATTCAGTGAGATTACGCTAAAAACCGGAAGCGCTTAATGATAAACCCAATAGGGCAACATTAAAAATTCAACTGCCTTTTTTAGGTTCAATGGACTGAATATCGGTTAATAGTCCTTGAATCTTTTTAAGTGTTACTGGCTTCAATAATACATCTTGGAAATGTTCATGAGAAAAATTTTCATGATTCTCAGTATCGGCAGTAACTGCAACTATCTTGATTTGTGAAGTTTGCGGTTTTTCATGAATCTTTCTGGCAAGTTCTTCGCCATTCATCTCCGGCATCCACAAATCAGTAAGTATCAAATCCGGAGTTTCGGACTCAAGTATTTCAAGTGCCTCTTTTCCGGACCCGGCGCTGATCGTGATCATACCGATGCTGCTCAACATTGCGACCAGTACATTCAGGTTCATTTTGACATCATCAACCAGCAAAATTTTCAATGGTTCCAATTTAACACGTTGTTTTTCTGACGAAATCTCGATTTTATGGTTAAAATATTCAACACCAGGAAGTGACAAAGTAAAACAGCTTCCCTTGCCTTCTTCACTGACAACATTTATGTCGCCGCCCATAATTGCCGCAAGATTTCTGGAAATAGACAACCCCAGCCCAGTACCACTGTAAGCCCTGCTATCGCGAATCGATGACTCTTGAACAAATGGATGAAATATTTTCTCCAGTCCTTCTTTACTAATGCCGATACCGGTATCTTTGACGCAAATAATCAGTGTTCCTTTATTTTTATCATGACCTTTGAATGTGACAATAATAGCAATTTCTCCTTTGTCAGTAAATTTAACCGCATTGCCAACCAGGTTAAGAACAATTTGCCTTAACCTCAAACTGTCACTCTTAATCACCGGCAAGTCTTTGGAACAGGCTAACGTAAACTTCAGATTCTTTTCTTGCGCCCGATATTGGAAGATCGAATATATCTCATTAATAATATTGGTAACATCCACCGGTTCATTGTGAATCACAATTTGTCCGGATTCAGTCTTTGATAAATCTAAAACGTCATTTATCAGGTTTAATAGAGAATTACCTGCAAAATTAATTGACCTTAAGTATTCTTTCTGTTCTGCAATCGGTAAATTTCTGTTTTGCAAGAGCTCACTGAATCCAATAACTGCATTAAGCGGAGTTCTCAATTCATGGCTGATGGTCGCTAAAAAGAAACTTTTCGCCTTGTTGGCGTTTTGTGCTTCCCGCAACGCGGAACTCAATTGCTTCTGAGTTTCATTAAATTCTGTAACATCGTACATGGTTTTTATTATATTAGTCAACTTGCCTTCAATAAAAATCGGATATGCATAAAGCAGATAATCCCGCCCTTTCATGTGGAGGTTTCTTGTATGAGAAGCTCCATCGCGATAACATTTGCCTACCGGACAATCATCGGGACGGCAAAATTCTCCGCAAAAGCTTTCCCAGCATTTATGTTGATATACTTCTTCTTTGGGTTTATTGCTTATTTCCAAAGCCGCATTGTTACAGAATATAATTTTCAGATTCGGATCAAAAAGCATAATTGGGATTTTAATAGAATCCATGATCAATTTTCTTTCATATTCATTGCGAGTCTGTTTATTTTTATTCTCTCTGCGGTCCTGTAATATTTCGACGATATGTACACACGCGTCAAAAATGCTTTTTTCAAAATGATTTAATGTACGCTTAGATTCTTCGAAGTTACAGACTAAAACACCCCACAATTTATTGTTTTGCCAAATCCCGGCAGCATAAAGTGAACGTAAATGATCATTAGAAATATTTTCCCATTGATTTTTACAAAGATTTATAATTCCCGGCAAATTAAGATCGTAAATTTCTAAAATTTTTCCATCCAGCAGTTCTTGATACCATGGGGAATTAAACTCAAAGTCAAATATAGAATCAGTGCACAAATAATCCGGGACTTTGAAATTCCAATCTTTTTGATGAATCAATGAATTATGTTCATGATCGATCTGGAAAATATGTATATCTGCTGCGCCAAGCCGGTCTTCAACGGTTTTCAACATCTTTCGAAATATAAAATCATCGCTGACATCAAGCAAAGCATCTTCAAGCCAGTTATTGAATAATTGAGCGCGCTCTGAAAAAAGCTTCAGATCTTCCAAAAGCTTAGCTCGTTCTGTCGCCAGCCTCTTTTCTTCGGTTACATCCATTCCCATAACAACAACCAATGAACTATTATGACCGCATTGACCGACACTGGTCAACACCGTCTGAACATCATATTTATTGTTTCCCATCCCAAGCTTTCTGCTGAACCTGATACTCTCACCAGAACATGCTTTAATGTCCTGCTCACGGAGTTGTCCGGCAATATTTCTCCAAGGCAATTCATAATCATTTTTTCCCAATACTTCAGCAGCAGGAATTCCGCTGATACGCTCTGCCGTTTTATTCCAGATGATGTATTTAAAATCATTTTCCGCATCTTTTACTGAAATCATTGCCGGAAGACTATCCATTATTTTTTGGAGAATACCATTTGTCAATTCCAGTAATTGTTGTTTTTGAGTAAGTTCGGTTATGTCTGCATTTAGCCCCAACATGATAACCCTGTTGTCTGGCATTGTCAGTATTTTACGGAAAACTTTTACATGGTAAGTCACTCCATCCATATTGGTGAATTTCGTTACTTCTTCGGTATATTCTTTATGCATAGCTTCACGGTCTAAAATTAAAGAATGATCAGCATCTTCTTCAGGCACAAGGTCATGAACCGTTTTTCCAACAATTTCCTCAGGAAGACAACCAATTTGCGAAGCATAGAATTTGTTGGCCATGATAAAACGAAAATCATTATTGACGTCTTTGACAAATACACTACAGGGAAGATTATCCAATACATTCTGAAATATAAACGCAGTATCCTGCTGCTGCCGCTCAATTTCGATATCCATTGACAGCCACATCACAGTTTTCGGCTGGAACGGGTTCGATTTAGGTAACGACACAAAAGACGCCCGACGTTGCCTTCCCTCAAATTGGTATTTCAACTCGACCTTATGGCCGGACTCGAATGTTTCTCTTATGCATTTTTTAAATGATGATTTAATTTCGTCAGGCAACTCAGAAACATACTTGATATTGCGATAAAACAAAGTCGTAGACTCATACTGAGGTATATGCATAAATAAGATACGACCGGAATAATCGACAACCCCAATTCGCAAAGGCAGATTTCTGAACATCATCTGAATGCTTTTCTGGGCTCGATTACGATATAATAAATTGATTCCGTAAATCAAAAGCAAGAAAAGAATTAAAAGTTCAATATAAAAAACACCTCCAGGCAATCCAAAAATAAAACCGGGAAAATCGCTGGGCATATCAGACTGAACAACAAATGAGTTTTTCAACAAAAAGGGCTTCAGTAAATACGAAGGGAATTCAAACATATTCAAGCTCCAGACTTGGTGGGGCAATAACAAGAACTAAAATTTCAATAAGATATTTCATTATAAACATCATTGCAAACGTTTTTATGCAGGAAATAGAATAAATTATGTTA
>JAAYPP010000146.1 GCA_012519765.1 Lentisphaerota bacterium | reverse complement strand
CTCAGAAAGTTGCAGGTGCAACAAATACTGTCACCGAAAAGGATGTACAAAACGCGGCGGATGAAACGGATAATAATGATAAGGTAGAAACTGCTGAATGATTTGTCGGAGACTATGCCTGGTTTTTCTGATCATTTTTCACTCGGTTGAAGTATTAACCGAAGATTCATATTTGGCAGAGGGTGTCGATCTCAAGACGGCGGTAATGACCGTTTTGGGGATAAGAAAAGCGTGGGCATCCGGCGAGCGGCAGATAAAACTGGAAATCGGAGCTTCGACTTCTGCAGTCAATCAGAATCCGCGTTCTTATCGTATCATCAGTCATGATGATTCTGATTATTCTTACTGGAATTTTGTTACTCCTGCGAAGGCATCCGCTACTACGTTTAAAGAGTTTGAAGTTCCGCCCGGATTTGAAATTGGCAAAGGACGATTTTCGGGACCTTTTACCCGTACCGAAGTTCTTCTTGAATTACCTTTTCCATTGAAAAAAGGAAAAAGCTATTCGGTAGTGGGTATCGGTCTGGACGGAAAAATGGTGACTGCCGCCAGAACTGCGGCCACTTTTACATATGGTGCTTCTGATACTGTAGCGTTACCGGTCAGGCAGGTCATGGGAATGCGCAGAATATCAAGTATTGGCAATGGTATTCTGAAAGTAGAGTTCGGCCCTGCATTTTCGGTAAAAAATGGAGTTATACCGCAAAATTATAAGGTTACAATAAACAATGTTCCTCATCCTGTAAAAAAAATTGGACGCCGTTCAAAGATTGACGTTTATCAGCCTGTCAGGTGGCCTTTTGAAGGGATTCTGGAACATCATATTTTTCTCGATTGCGGAAATATCCTAAGGGATAATGACGAAGTGAAAATTAAAGTTGCCGATGGGGTGACTACTGGTTCCGACAGTGCTGGGTTGCAATTCAATAAGCTAACATCTTTCAGTCCATCCATCAAGGTCAATCAGATTGGCTATCAGACCAATTCTCCGATAAAACGTGCTATGCTTGGATGCTGGCTCGGCTCATTCCCTGAGAAAAGTACCGCGGTTTCAGTGCTTAATGCCGAAAGTTTTTTCGATTCAGACCAGTCGAATGACAACGCTCAGGTTATGGCTCCATACGCATTAAGCTTTGAATATCCTCCAGAGTTTAAAATATATAGCGCGTCCACCCTGGTTGAAGTTTATCGTGGTAAAAGCAGGTTTATTCATAACGGTTTGGAAAACGACGGTCGGGTCAATCATTCCGGTGAAAATGTTTACGAACTTGACTTCACAGAATTCAAAGTTCCGGGACGATATTTCATCGCGATTTCCGGTGTCGGCAGAAGTTTTGAGTTTGAGATTGCTGATGATGTTTATCGCAAGGCATTCGAGAAACAGGCTTACGGGGTATTTGTCCAGCGCAGCGGCATTGAATTGCGCCCGCCTTTTTCTGAATGGCGCAGAGTAGCTTCTTTGAATAAGGGAATTACGGTTACGACGGAGCGTCGATTTGAACACGATAAATGGGGAAATTTTAAAGAAAATATGGTCATGATGCGCAATCCGGATATCTCTCTGAATGATTCTTTTGAGAAACTGGTAAGCAGTAAAGATGCAGTGGCAGGTTTTACGTTTAACGGTAATCTGTCCAACGCTGTCAAAAATGGCCCGGAGGCCGAACCAATAGCCGCTTCGTTTCGTTTTGAGAAAGATAATATTCTTTGCGCCGATGGTATGGTTTTGGAATCCAACCCTGATGGCAAAAACGGGTTTAAATTAAAAACTGGAATCGATTTCCGTGATGGTGCCGCCGCCAGTTTTTGGTTTCGTAAAAATCCGACTACCGGAAGTCGTTATGATGGCGTATTGCTTGCGCTTGGAGACAGTAAAATCAGTGTCAACTGGGGACTGTTCTATTTTATGCTGGGACGTCAACGGGTTGGGTGGCAGCGGATTAGAGATAATGATTGGCATCATTTCCTTATTAATATTTTTGCCGGCGCAAATGGAGAATGGCAAACTGTTTTTTATGTCGATGGGGTACAAACGGCAGAATTCAAACACCGTAAAAAACCTTCTGATCAACTAGTGTTCGCCAATATTGGCAACATCAATTGCGGCGGAGCATATTTTGGGCGGCTGATGGTTTTTAAGCGTAGCTTAAATGAACGTGAACGTGTTTTGGTCGCAGAAAAGATACCGGAAAAAATACCGTTTAAATTACAGGCTTCTGGAGGACATCATGATGCAGGCGATTACAACCCACGCTCCAGAATAGAAGTAGCTCAAGTTCTGATGAACGCATATGAAATGACCCCACAGAAATTTTACGACGGTCAATTGAATATTCCTGAGAAAAACAACGGGATTCCTGATATAGTTGATGAAGCGTTATGGGCATTAAAGCTTTGGCGCGGATTACAGGACCCAAAAGATGGCGGAGTTTATAATGGTACCGAGTCGCAAGGAGATCCGAATTTTATTCAGACGGTTGAACTTGATGATACCGGTGATTATGCCTGGGCTAAAGATTCGCAAGGCTCTTTTAAATTTGCCGGAGCCATGGCTCAAGCTTACAGAATCTTGAAAAAACATGGTAAGAGCGACGAAGCCGCAGATTATCTTCAGCGTGCGGTGAGTGCATATGAGTGGGGTTGCCGCAATCCGGTTCCCGTTGGCGATTTGAAAATTTACGGAGAATTTTATCTTGCTCCGAAAGCTTATGCCGCTGCGGAATTATTGAACAGTACTGGAGATGCAAAATATAATGCTGATTTCATTGAGAGCTCGCCCTGGAGTCGTAATCCTGATGCCGAAATTTCGATTTACGGTAAATATGATTTTACGCTGGCGGCTTGTTCTTATGCTGCTGTTCCCGATCATTTGACCGATAAAGATATTAAAAAGTCTGTAGTCGCGGCGATTTGCCGGGAAGCGGATATGTATATCAAGGGTTCCTCAAAGATGGCTTATAAATTTATTCGTCATCCTTATGCCCCGATCGGCTGGGGAAATGGCGCATATTCGCAATTTTTAACGATTGTCCGCCATGCCTGGTGGTTAACCGGAAACGATGAATACTATAAATGGATTGTCTTGAGTTGCGACAATACCCTGGGTTGCAATCCGTTAAATCTCAGCTGGGTTGTCGGCTTGGGTACTCGGACTATTCGAGCTCCGCTTCATAACAGCCGTTATAATCCGACCGGCATGCCGGTCGATGGCCAACACGCTGAAGGACCATATGCGAAAGGCAAAGCGTATAATTATCTGGAAACGGTTTATCCACCGCATTCCGATCGATTTGCCGTTATGCATGCTTTTATTGACAGCCATTTCGCGATTGCCATGGATGAAGGGATGGTCAGTCGACAGGCGGAGACCTTAGCGGCGTTTGGCGCACTGCTTCCTGATCGTTGACCCTTTGCTTCGCTCAAGATATAAACGTTGCCAATCCGTGGGTAAGGGATTTTTCCGGTTTCAGTTGAACCGATGCCAAAGCTCAAGGTAACGTTTTCGCAAATCATGATCTTCCGGATTTTTCAGTGCATTTAACAGCATACTGAAAATTTTTAGCCGCGGATGAACCGTCAGTAAAAAACGGTCAGGCAGTTTCTTGAAATAAAGGATATTCAAAATCACATTGCGCATGTGCCCCGGAATGGTATTTGAGACGTCTCTAAAAATCGCGCGCGCATAATGCGCGCGCGATTTTTTAGACCGGGTCGGCGGCAGAGTTGTCAACGCCATAAAAGTGCTGACCGTTTCCATAAATAGTTTTTTGGTCGAATTCAACCACGATGATAATTCACAGCAATTTTCATGGTCTGGCCGGTATTTATAATTTAAAGCTTCAGAATAGGCAGAATATAAATTTTCAGGGATTTTTAACCGCTTCAAATTTGTCTTTCGTTCTGTTCCTGAATCAGCTAGTAAATGGTTGGCAATTAATAGTGCATCGCCGCAGCCGAGCGCGGCTTTGTGTAAATTGCGTATGATAAATTCGCTGTCGTGATTATTTTCCATGCCCTGCTGCAGGCGCGCTTCAGCCAGCAGAATACCCGTGCCGCGATTAAGTAAAAGACGTGCTCCTTCGCTAAACGGCAAATCACGCCGTGGGATTTTTTTTATATCAGCGAAACAATCGGCTGGTCCGAAAATTACGTAATGAGCGGCTAAAAGATCTCTGATCATTAAGGTAGCAGCGTTGCGCCGGAAATGCTCGATAGTACATGGCGAAGCGAAGTCAACCTCAATAGCGAGTTTTTCAGACCATTTGGCACTGATTCGGCGGAATATCGCGGCGATTTTTTTGCGAGGCGCGAACTTTGGAACCAGTACAAAAAAATCCAGATCATTGCATAATCCGCCGTCATTGGCAGAACCACCTTCGCCGCGTCCGTAGCTACCGCCTAGAATCACAGCCGTTATCGAATCTGCGAGCGGTGACTCGGCAATGTCATGACGAATCCCGGCTAAAGCGGTAGAGAGTAGTTTTTCAGTTTTTTCTACGCCGTAAAAAGAACCTTTTATTTGCATGAGCGAAATATTTCCAGGTGTTCTTTTAATTTTTGCATTGGCTGATGCATATGCTCAAAATCATTGGATTTTGCCGCGGTATTAATATCCATGGCATGTTGCGAAATATCTTCGCACCCGAGATTGGATGAACTTCCGATAATTGAATGGGTTACTCTTCTTATTTCCATGACATCGCGCTGTTCAATCGCCGATTCCAGTTTTTGGCAAAGTTCTTCGAAAGTTTCGATAAAACAATCGAAAAGATCATCTGCATCCTGTCCGGTAATCCCGAGAAACTCGCGCATATAGTTCATTATTGGTTTTCTTGGCATTGGGTTTGTCCTTTTTCTGACTGAACTTATTCTTTATTTTCAATAGTGAAAATTGACTCATTCATTCCACAATAGCTACTGCTGGCAATGCTGGAGGTGATATCGCGTATGATTTTAAGTCCGCGTCCGGACGAGGCGGCGGCATCGTAAAGTTGCCCGTCATTATCAGTATCAGTTTTTGCTTCAGTATCGGGATTATAGTTCCAGTTGCGTCCGCGGTCAACAACGCGAATCACTATTTTATCTTCATCTTTTTTCTGGCTGAGAAAGATGCGTTGTTTTGAATTTTTATTATCCAGTCCATGAATAATTACATTGTTGAGGTATTCATGTATTAAAAGTTCGATTTTTACCGCAGTTTTGGGATTATTGTTTTGCTGCGAAAAGGTAACTGCCGCTTTGCTAACTTCAGGCAGCGATGGCGGAATCAAAAGTTCCAGTAGCGTCGGATCGCAGATTTTCTTTTCGAGAGCGACAATACAAATATCATCAGTTAAGTGGTCGTAGCCCAT
This sequence comes from Lentisphaerota bacterium, assembly GCA_012519765.1. GTDB lineage: Bacteria > Verrucomicrobiota > Lentisphaeria > Victivallales > Victivallaceae > UBA7640. The sequence continues at coordinate 6,860 of JAAYPP010000146.1, read as the reverse complement.
TTGCGTAATGGCATTAACCAGTCGATGGGGGAAGGTGACTGCGTCGGAACTGCCAGACAGCGAACCAATGATTTCAGACAACATGCTTGGTGCCAGAGACGCTTCGTTTTCATTGCAAATATCGAATAGTCCATCAGTTACGCCGATAATTAACGCATCATCAGGGAAGTCAAGTTCTATATTATCTTCTGGATTGTATTGGGTATTGGCAAACCAGCCCGCAGGGATTCCACCTTTCTTATAATTATCTGAATTAATAATCACGCCGGATTCGGATGAGCAGATAAAAAGTCCCGGGTGTCCGGCACTTTGCATATGAATATGGTTGGTTACGAAATCAATTATTGCCACGGAGCAGGTCATATAAGAAGAGCCGCCCAGCTCATTGCAGAAAAACTCATTCAGCTCATTTAAAAAGACATGAGGCGCAAAATTTTTATCATATGTAGTCTTTTTTATGAATGATTGAACCGCCATCATGTAAAGTGCCGCCGATATGCCATGTCCTGCTATATCGCCGATAAATAACAGATATTTCCCTTCGTCAAGCTGGAAAAATGCATAAATGTCTCCGGATACCTGCGACTTGGGAAGATAAAGTGAAGAGGTCAGTGCATGTTCGTTGGCCACACACCACGAAGGTAACAATAGCTGTTGTACTCCGCCAGCCAATGTCAGTTCCGCTTCCATACGGTTGTAGTTTGAGCTCAATTGTTTTTGGCTTAGATAAATGCCATGAACATGATCAATTTTTTGTTTAAGTGCTTTCTGGGTAAAAGATTTTTTCATGTAGTAAGTGTATGGATCCCAGGAAACTTCGTTCAACAGCGTAGATTTTGAATCATCGACCATTGCTGTAAGAAAAATGATCGGCTTGTATTTTGAGATTTTTCGTAAAAGTTTGCGCAATTCAAAACCGTCAATGCCAGGCATCATGATGTCCAATAAAATAACATCAAAAAATTCCTTTTTGAAGGTTTGCAGGGCTTCAACCGGGTTGGTAAATCCCGTTACTTCGTAATCATTTTTCGGGAGGCATCCGGAAATCAGCATAAGGTTGAATTTTTCATCATCAACAGCCAATACTTTTATTTTGGTTGACATTTGCGCCTCTGCAATAAATGATTTTACAGTCGTTCGAGCTTAATTTATGTCCAAGTAAGAATAATAATACATCATTATTACGTGAGTGCAAGGATGAATTTATCCATTAATTTGCGAGTATGACAAAAAACAGTGTTGTGCAGATATGTTTTATGGATTATCTTAAGCTTTTAATACTATTGTTTCAAAGCAATATAGTAGCTAAATTTGGGGATTATCAATGAAAAACCGAAAAATTAATGTTAAATATCTTGTCCTGTCGGGGTTGGTGCTAATAAGTTTTGCATCCATTGGGATTTTTGGTTATTTCATGTACAAAAACCGGCAGAAAGTTGAGCTTTTTCAACTAGCCATGGCTGCTTATGCCACAGGGAATTACCCCCAGGCGAAAATTGGTTTTGTAAATGTGCTGCGCGATGATTATAACAACGAAATTGCATTGGTCAAACTTGCAGAATTGGCGGAACGCAGCGGTAATTGGGCTGAAGCTTCATATTATTGGAATCGTGCCTCCTCTCTGAATGCATTCGATGATCATTATTTTTCTGCCACGATCCGGAATATGTTAAAATGTCGGGACTTTACTGGGATAACACGTTTGCTGGAAAATTATAAAAAAACCAAAGCACTCGATGCTGAAGATATGATATTTGAGGCGTTTTCTCACTTTATGTTGCGTAATTATGGAAAATCACGGGAACTGCTTAATGAGATTCCAGACAGCGCAAAAACATCGTCACCACTTGCTGAATTGCTGGAATTTTATTTGACGGTGGGGCAGAACAGCGATCCGGAAATGGTCGATAAGCTTATTAAGCTCAGTAAATGCGGAGATTCAGTTGTAATGTTTGAAGCTTACACTTCACTTGCTTCAATTTATCAAAATAACGAGAATTATGGCAAAACGGAAGAAAGTTTGAAATCAGCCGCAACTCTTAATCCTTTTGCAGGGCTGCCGCTATTGGGAGAATTTTACTCCATGCGCGCTAATCATGCCGCAGCTTCTAAAGCATATCGAGATGCATTGTCCTTCGGCCCTTCGGCAATTTTGGCCACTAAACTTGGTGAATCATTGGCGGCACAGAATGACCGTTCAGGAATTATTGAACTTGCCAAGTCATACCGCTCCGGTAATAGGCAGGCTCTTAAAGCCGGTTATTACCTTGATGCTCTGGCTGCTTTTCTTGCCGGTGATTGGAAAACTATGGGCAATAATCTCCGGTATCTGGACGATTCCTTCAATACTCCGCCCGCAATTATGATGAGGCTTTGCCTGGCCGTCTATGAACGTAATTCCGAAAAAGCAGGACAGGCTTTAGAACGTTTCAGTTCTGATCTTCGTTTCAGGTTAATGGTTCCTAGAGCAGTTCAAATAACCTTGCCATTTATAATTGGCTTGATTCATGAACAAAAAATTACGGAAGCTGCGGCTTTGGCCAGGAAATTGGAAAAAAGCGGAGCTTCTGATATTATTGTTTCAAGACTGGTTCTCGCTGATAACCTGCAAAAAAACATTTCAGTGCCTTCAGAAATAAAGAAAGCTCTTGAAAAGTTCCCTGAAGATCAGGTTTTACTTGGGATTGCTGCTGTAGATGCTTTGCGTGATGGACGTTATCGCGAAGCATTGCAGTATATTGAAAAAAATCTTAAAAATGGGTTCAATACAGTTGATGTGCGTCTTCAGCATATTGCCGCGTTGGAAGGGCTGAAACAAAACGATATGGCTGCTACTGAATTTCGTCACGTTATGGACGAAAATCCTGATCGATTCGAGCTCATCAAAGGCTTTATGGAATTTGCTGTCCGCAATGCACGGATTAATGATTTGGAATTTCTTGTTGTGCGGGTCATGACTTCTGATAAACCCATAATCAGGCAATTTGCACCTTATGTTGAAGCGGAAAAAGCATTTATTATCGGTAATAATGAACAGGTTAAATACTATCTTAAGCAAGCAGACTCCAATTATCCTGAACTGGTTTTTCGGGCAGCAGTGCTTTATGGACTGATTGACGAACTGGATATGGGGATCGCATCTTATTTAAAAATTGCGGATTCATTTCCTGATCGTGCATTAGTTCAAATCAATCTGTCTGAACTTTATGATGCAAAAGGTAACTCAAGTAAAGCATTGGAAATCGCCGAGAAGGCTTGGCGAAGTGAGCCAGAACGTGTCGAAGTTCTCGAATGCTATGGAATTAGGCTTGCAAAATCAGGAGAATTAGATAAAGCTTCGCTACTTCTCGAGCAAGCAATGGCACGAAGTAACTCGACTTCATCGCGAGCTTTTGAGTACTGGCGTGAAGTTCAGGAAAGATTACTGGAACAAAAATTCAACCGCGGCGAATATTCCGCATGTCGAAATTTATGCATCAAACTGTTGCGCCGTATTCCTGATCATCCGCAAGCTCTGCAGTATCTGAAGAAGCTTGATGAAATTGAAAAGCAAAAAGTGCAGTGACAAATGTTTTATATGAGAAAAATAACTAGATGGTTTCGCAGTTATCCGATAGCAGTAATTGCGTTTGCCTGCGCTTGGATTGTTGCCGGATTTCGGGCATATCAACTAACCGCCGGAAGTTGGGAACGACCGCTCCCGCTGTTGCTGTTGGTGTTAGTGATGACATGGCATATTTGGGCGGAGCATCATGAACCAAAAAAATCCGGCATGCTCAAAATACTACCCTGGACGATGTTACTTGGAGCTCCCATTGTGTTTTTGTTGCCACTACCAAGTGTTGATACCGTTCTTTTTATTCAGTTCTGGGCAATTTTGATATTTACACTTGGCTTACGTTCCGGAGGAATGATGGGCGTTCCGATCTTTTTATGTTTTCTGGTAATTCCATATCAGGAACAAATTGCTCTTTTTATTAGTTATCCGTTGCGTCTTATTTCGACAGTACTGTCGGTGAAAAGTCTTCAGATATTTGGGGTTGATGTCAATTACGAATTTACTACCGTGACTATTGGCGAGGCGGCAATTGCTATTACAGACGCTTGCAGCGGCATTACCCAGCTCGAAGTGTTGTTGCTGCTCGGTTATCTGGTGGTACTTCGGCAACATCAATCAGGATTAATGCGCTCCTTGCATTATTGTTGCATGTTGCCGGTGATTATAATTACTAATTCTTTTCGACTGATCTTGACGATTATTTTGTTTATGTTCATTGGCAATAGCGCGTTTGATGATTTTTGGCATAAAACGCTCGGTTATTTTCTGATTGTCGGTGTTATGTTATTGTTTTGGTGGATTGGAACTCTTTTTCCCGAAAATGGAGCAGGCAATGAAGACAGAGACTAATATTTTAAAAAATCTTTTTCTGCTTTTCGGATTTCTGCCACTGGTACTTAAATTCCCCTATATGCTTTATTCATGGCAGAATTCTCCGCTTGATCGTTGGGACTGGTTGTTTTTATCTATTTTTGTTGTCATTGCTATCTTGCTATGGTTGCCAATGGAATCCAGGCGAAGTGAAAAATGTGATTTTGAAGCATTCTGGGCAGCGATTCCGCTTTTTATGCTTTATGTGAGTTCTTATTTCTTTGATATTCATTTGTTGGGAATTTTGTCGGCAATATTATTCAGCTGGACATTTTGCTGGCTGATTAAAGGCTGGAGCTATGCATATGGTGTATTTCCTCTATTTGGTATTTTGCTGCTTAGCAGTACCAGTACCTGCTATTGGCTGGAGTATTTTTTCAGCGTATCCGGAATACTTCTTAAAATAATTGGATTGTTACTTTTTCTGGTATGGTTGCTTATGAATTTTTTAACTCGCACGACAGTATGCAAGAACAGTTTTTGTTTTTATTGCGTTGCCCTGGTTTTGATAATTTTTTCAGCTACGCAGCTCAATACACTGCAATATCGCGGAGAACCTTTTATTCCAGAATTTTCATCCCTTCAATTCGGTGAGTTTATCGGACGAAAACAGGAGATACTGGAGTCAGATCGCCGGTTTTTCGGCAACAGTATTTTAGAAAAGTACCAGTTTGCATCTGATACCGCAACGATCGGGGTTTTGGCTGTAACTTGTGGCAATAATGTTCATCAGATTCATCCGGCAAGTCACTGCCTCCGCGCTGGAGGCTGGCAAATTGACTCAGAGAAGTTTAGGGAAGTGGTTCTGAAGGGAGAGAAGCTTCAGATTAATGAAATCATGGTTCATAATCAACACGGCTCTTTGCTGATTTGGTGTTGGTACAGCAACTACGGGTTTTCAACCGGCAGTTTTTTCGGATTCAGGCGTCATTGGAGTAAAAATACCCTTTGGTTTACCTGGCAGATTGCAGTACCAATAATTTTTACGGAATCGGAAAGTCGTATTGAATTGGAAAAATTCCTTAATGATGCGCCTCAAAAAGTTTCGAAATATGAGTGAATATTCAAGATTGAAAATTATGTTGGGTGGCGTACCTTTGGGGTGCGATAATATCGGTGACGAAGCTACTCTTGCTTCCGCCGTAGGTATTTTTCGCCGTCTGATGCCGGAATGTGAACTTACAGTCTGTACTGCTAAACAACGCGAGACTGCCAGCAAGTTCAACTGCAATACACTGCCTCTTTATGGATTTGACCGTTCGCCGTTATCTGAATTTCGCCGGGTGGTTGCAAATTATGATCTGTTTATATGGTTTGGCGCAACCGGACTTTCCGATTACCCGGAAACTGCCTGCGCATTGCTTGAAAACTCTCAAAAAGCTGGAGTGGCAACCGTTGTCTGGAATGTTGGTATGAACAATGTTTTTAATCCAATGCTTTATAGCTTAGCGGGAAAGAAGTTAAAGCTATGCAAACTTCTTGAGTCTGTTACATGGGTGGATTGGGCAGCCCACTTTGAAAAATTTATACATAAAAGAGTCAGAAAACGGCTTGCTGACACCCTTGGAAAATCCAGATTGATAGTTCTGAGAGACGAAGCATCTTTGCTTGAATTACGAAAATGTGCATCATTCCCTCAGGCAATGGTCGGAGCTGATTCAGCAATTCTGCAAAAATCGGTAGAATTTGAAAGTTTACGCTGGGAAGACCACTGTGCCCAAATGTTTAATTCCGCTACAAAAAGAGTTGCCCTCTGTCTTTCATCGCAAAGTCCTGTGGGTGAATTAGATGATTTTGCCGCATGGCTGGATAATTTAAATTTATCGGAAAACGTACTGACAATTATGTTGCCGATGAACCCGATAACAGATTATGAATTTATGGAGAAACTGCGCAGCAAAATGAAATATTCTCAAAAAACTATCATGCCGCGATTTATTGAGCCTGAGGAAATACAATGTGTTGTTGCAAAATGTAATTTGGTGATAAGTAGCAGACTTCATCTGATGATTTTGGCTTTGAATCATCTAATCCCATGCATCGGAATTGCTCGCGGCAGCAAAATAAACTCTTTTCTCGACCAATTCGGTCTTCCTGTCGCCGGCTCAACCGGGACGGTCGATTTTAATACCCTTGATTATTATGCCAAAAAATATCTTGGAGCAAACGATTTTTCATTGCAAGGGGCTAAAGTTCGCAAAAAAATGGTGAAAAATCTTTCCGAGGCCGAAAGCAGGTTGAAATCGGTTCTTTATGAAATCAATTCTAGAATTTGAATTTTTTACCAATTTATGTAAATAATATTGGAGCATTACCAAGATACTGCTTGCAATATTTTTTTATTGAATTATAATATTGGTTGTCGATAATTTTACATTAAGTCAATGTTAACAAAATCAGGAGATATAATATGAAAAAGTTGCTGATGTTT
>JAAYPP010000145.1 GCA_012519765.1 Lentisphaerota bacterium | reverse complement strand
TTTTGCTCGGGGATACCCACAAAATATACGATACGATAATGAAGACCATGAATGCTCCGGGAATGGCCGCGATCCAGGTATTTTTTTTCTGACGGTGCAACCATGCGACACCGGCCAACAGGGTTGAAGCTGCCAGCACCTGATTGCCCCAGGCAAAATAATTCCAAAGATTGGCGAATGACTTGGCGCTGAGATTAGACCACCATAGCAAGGCGGCCACGATGATGATCAGCGGCAGGCAAAGCAATATACGTTTTTTAAATGGTTTCTGATTGATATTGAGGATTTCGCTCAGGCTGAGCCGCAGACTGCGCATGGCGGTGTCGCCGGAGGTCACTGCCAGAACGACAATGCCGATGATAGTCAGAGCGCTCATGGTGCCGCCCAGAAAATGCGAAGTGATCGACTTGAGAACATCGGTTGCTCCGGCGCTCATCAGCGCGGGCTCTAAATTGTATATCGCCATTCCGGCGGCAGCCCAGATCATGGCGATTAAGCCTTCAATAACCATCATCCCGTAAAAAGCCTGCCGACCTTGATGTTCGGACGACATTGTGCGCGCGATGATTGGAGATTGCGTGGCATGGAACCCGGAAATGATACCGCATGCAATGGTTACGAAAAGTACAGGAATAACCGGAGCGGTGTTCATCTGTTTTTTAAATTCGGTACTTTCGGCAAGGAGCGATGGATTGCCGAAACATTCCAACATCAACGCAATAAATAAAGCAAAAGTGCCAAGCATCAGCAGCATCCCGAAAAAAGGATAAATCCGGCCGATGATTTTGTCGACTGGAAACAGCGTTGCGCAGATGTAATAAATGAAAATGGCAGCGACCGCAATCCAGAATATTTCTTTGTCCGGCAACATCAGATTTATCAATCCTGCCGGAATGTTGATGAATACCGCGACCACCAGAAGCAGCAAGATGGTCATAAAAATTGAGAAAAAACGATAATATACTTCACCGAGCGTCAGACGGATCAGCGCCGGTAAGTTGGCGCCGCCGTGGCGCAGCGACATCATTCCAGAAAGAAAATCGTGTACGGCTCCGGCAATAATGTTACCGAGCGGAATAATCAGAAAAGTGATGCTACCGAATTTGATGCCGAGGATCACACCGATGACCGGTCCGACTCCGGCAATATTCAAAAGCTGAATCAGCATGTTTTTCCAGTGCGGCAGATACAGGAAATCTATACCGTCAAAATTGGTTTTAGCGGGAGTCTCACGGTCATCAATGCCGATAACGCGTTCAACGAATTTTCCGTAGGTAAAGTAACCGATAATCAACAAAGCAATTCCAGACAAAAAGAGTAGCATTTTCTATTCCTCACCGGTGGGTAAAATATATAATTATTAAATCTACCACAGAAGTCAATAAAATCCACAAAATCGTCGAAGTGCAAGCGAAATTTTATGTTTTACAGACACCGGTTAATCAATTGGTGGTGGAGCCGAAAATAATTCTTCAAAACTAATCGGCTTGAAACTTTTCTGCATTTTTTGGCGAATTCCGGGGTCAACGTTCCAATATTTCCATTGTGAAAAAGCAAAGTCATGCGGGATGAAGTTTTCCAGCCATTGGTGAGTCAATTGAAATGAAATTGGATGACTTTCAAATATCCAGGGACAGCGATCGGTCAGGTAGCGCGCCATTTCACGATATTTCGTACTGCGTTCCGGTGAATCCTTCATGTTGGAAATTTCTTCATACATCCGGTCAAAAACCTGATCACGGTAACAGACCCGGTTGCTGCCTCCGGCGTTTTTGCTGTAAAACAGTTGCAAAAAGTTTTCCGCATCCGGATAGTCGCCGATCCATGACAATCGGAAAAGTTGCATTTGACCTTGCTGAAGCTTTTGGTAAAAACGAGGACGGCTGTTAAGTTCCGGGCGAACAACGATGCCGATCTGACGTAGTTCGTTGGTCAGCATTTCACCGAGTTGTCGATTGCCTGAACTGCTGTCCGGCTGGTCGAAGGTCAGTACCAGCGGTTCGCCGGTGTCGGGGTCAATGCCGCCAGGGTAACCGGCGAGGGTCATTTCCTTTTTTGCCCGGTCGAGGTTATGTTGGTTCCACGGGTTTTGGAATGACGGCACAAAACCGTCGGCGCCGGGTGGAATGGGACCGTTGGCGGGAATGATTTGACCGTTGAAATGTTTTATTCTGGTTTCCAGATTGTGGGCAAGCGAGATGGCGCGGCGCAAATGGAGGTTTCTGCTCAGTATCGGATCGGTAAAGTTGAACCCGATGTAGCGCACTTCGAATTCCGGTACCTGCCACAATTTGATGCCCCGTTTTTTTAATGCCGGCGACAGGTCGCCGCCGCCGATGACTGAATCAATATTATCTTTATCGATAGTGCTGAGGTCGAGTTTTCCCTGCAGGAAGAGTAGCCACGATGAGAAAGGCTGTTTTATCTGATTGCAGATAATCATGTCCAGTAACGGCAACGGTTTTAAACGGTCGTGCGGATTATGCGCTTGCGTAAAAAATTCCTGCCGATATTCGGGGTTGCGTTCAAGAATAATCCGATAGTCGCGAATCCATTTTTTCAATTTAAACGGACCTGAACCGACCGGGTTGAAGGCGAATGATTCACCATAAAATTCCACGGCACGGCGTGATACAATCGAAGCATAAGGAATTGCCAGATTATATAAAAAACGCGGATCCGGCTGGTTAAGATGAATTTTGAAATT
>JAAYPP010000144.1 GCA_012519765.1 Lentisphaerota bacterium | reverse complement strand
GCTGATATTCTTTAACCACCGTGGGTTGAAAAAACCTGCTTTAATGATATTTTCATATCTTTTCAACTAATGTTTTTATAATGCAGGGATTACTATCATGAAACCTTTGATAATCGGCGGCAAAACCTTTAAATCACGACTTTTCCTGGGAACCGGGAAATTTTCTTCGTCCAATGCGCTTAATGCCGCCGTAATCGCGTCCGAAACTGAAATGGTAACCGTTGCGTTGCGCCGGGTAAACATCAATGACGGCAGCGACGATATTCTAGGGGCTATTCCTAAAAATGTAACTGTGCTGCTGAATACCAGCGGTGCCAGAAACGCGGCAGACGCCTTGAAAATCGCCCGCTTCGGAAGATCTGCCGGATATGAATGGATTAAATTGGAAATACATCCTGATCCGCGCTATCTGCTGCCGGACCCTATTGAAACTTATAACGCGGCAGTGGAACTGGTAAAAGACGGTTTTAAAGTGCTTCCTTATATCAATGCCGACCCGGTACTTTCCAAAAGGCTGGAAGATATTGGAGTTCACGCCGTGATGCCGCTGGGCTCTCCTATCGGCAGTAATCAGGGAATACAAACCGAGGCGATGCTTCGAATTATCATCGAACAGGCCAATGTGCCGGTGATAGTTGATGCCGGTCTGGGCATGCCTTCGCATGCCGCCCATGCTATCGAACTCGGTGCAGACGCGGTACTGATCAATACCGCAATCGCCGCAGCCGGTGATCCTGCGGCAATGGCCAGGGCTTTCGCCGCAGCTATCACGGCCGCAGAAACCGCACTTGACGCGGTGCCCGCTGCGAAACTTGATTATGCTTCGCCGACCTCACCACTTAACACTTTCAACGACATCATCTGAACGGCGAAATTATGAAAATGCTGCCTTACAGTAAATACTCCGCTGAGGAGTTGGACGACTATATCCGCAATACCAGTCCGGAATCGGTCAAAAATTCATTGCGTTCAAATGCGCCCGGCTTCACTGACTTTCTTCATTTTATTTCACCGGCGGCAATCCCTCTGCTTCCTGAATTACGGGAATCAGCTGCCGCTGTAAAACGTATGTATTTCGGAAAAACCATCCGGTTATATGCTCCTTTGTATATTTCCAGTTACTGTATTAATAACTGCGTATATTGCGGTTTTCGCAGTTCATACAATCATCAGCGCCGCCGCCTGAATTTCGATGAAATCATGAATGAAGCTCAAATTATCAAAGACATGGGGCATGACAGCCTGCTGCTAATCACCGGGGAAGACCCCAAAGGCGCGTCGGTTCCATTCGTCGCCAAGTGCATTCGCGAGCTAAAGAAAAAATTCTCATACATCAATATTGAGTTTTATCCGATGAATGAAAATGATTACCGGACGCTCTTTGAAGCAGGATGCCACGGTTTGACGCTTTATCAGGAAACTTACGACCAGGAACTTTACCAAACACTGCATCTCGGCGGTCCCAAGCAAGATTATATGTTCAGACTCAACGCATTGGCTGCTGGCGGACGTGCCGGTTTTTATAATTTAGGAATGGGTGCACTGCTGGGTTTGAATCCGAACTGGCGGATCGAAGCCACCAATCTGGCGATTCATGCGATGTGGATAAGAAAAAAATTCTGGCGCAGCAGAACCCAATTTTCATTTCCCCGCATCACTCCGACTCAGGGAGGATTTCATGTGCCGGCTCCGGTAAGCGATACCGAACTTGAACAGATGATGCTGGCATTCCGTTTGTTTTTCCGCGAATCCGACCTTTTTCTGTCGACCCGTGAAAAACACGAATTCCGTACCCGAATGGCCGAAATCTGCGCTAGTCACCTGAGTGCCGGATCGCAGGTTGCGCCGGGCGGATATCAGGCGTTCCTGGATGGACAGTCGCTGGGACAGTTCACCATGAACGACCAATTAAGCGTAACCACCGTAATTTCGGATCTGAAGGCGCGTGGGCTGGAACCTGTTTTCAAAGATTGGGATCTCTGTTTTTCTGCTTGAAAATCAACCATTTAACGCTATATTCGTAAACTATGCTTAATATCTTCAGCAAAATTTTTCATACCGTGTTTTGTATGCTTGGGTTATGCCTGCTGCTACTGATGCCGGGCTGCGCCACCGAGCAGGGAAAATTTTTGCAACCGCTCAGTGAAACCCCGGAATTCATCAAAAATGCCGCAGTAGTTAAAGCAGAGTTAAGCTCATTAAAAAATGTTGCGACCTTTATCACTGATGATACATACGATGTCTATCGCTATGCTCCTCACGAATTGGCGCGCCGCATGAAAGCAGCGGGCATCAACCAATGCCATCTGATAATTTCCAATCGGAAATTAAAATATTTCGGTGAAGATGACTTTCGGAAATTTATCACGACGTTAAAAAGTGAAAAAATTAAATTCTGGCTGGCCTTTGACGACCGCAATTTTCATGGCCGCAACGCCCGCAGGTTGCCGCATCTGAAAAATATTTCCAAACACAGTGCGTTATTTGCGCATATTCAGACATTCATGGATTTTAATGATGAAAGTGAACCGCAAGCGCAATTCAACGGCGTAACCATGATTTTGTCTCCTCATTTGATGAAAAGCGGAAGCGGGAACAACCATCTTTATGCCTGGAGCGAACATAATTACGGTATCGGCTACGACAATGATAAATTAGTTATCGCGTCAGTCGAACTGGCCCGTCAGGTTTCACAACAAATCGCTCCTTTGCAATTTGCCGTGATGGTTCCGGGTTTTCTCCATCTGAAAAAATCGGAAGGCCAATTATCAACAGGCGGCATTGAAGACTTTGTTGATTTCACAGACTTGATGATTATATCCTCGTTTGCACCATCATTGAAAAAATCTATGGCACAGGCGAACCCGCACATTCTCACCGCCGCAAAACTCAAAATGGAACTGATTCCATGCATTCTTGCTCATGATGATCATTACCGTGAAATCCCTGACTCCATATGCCGCGGAACTTTTTCATTTTTTGCCGATGACTTGCATAAAACGCTGCCCGCCATGCGAAGTACATCCGGTTTTAGCGGTATCGCAATCATGTACTGGCGCGGTTTAGAAATACTCTTGGAAAAATATAATTAAGCAGGTGATCAAAAATGCGTTGCCCGAAATGTCAGTTTCAAGATGATAAAGTAATCGATTCACGTGCCGTAAAAGATGGCTCCGGAGTCCGCAGACGTCGCGAATGCCTGAACTGCGGTCATCGTTTCTCAACTTATGAAGGGATTATTTATTCTGAGCTGAAAGTAATCAAAAAAGATGGCATCATTGAGGATTTTGATCGCGATAAACTTCGCAAAGGCATTGAAAATGCCTGTTATAAACGCCCGGTACTATCTGAAGATATCGACCGCGCGGTAGATGACATTACAATGATAATCCAGCGTGAGTATGACCGTGAAATTCCGTCATCCGAACTCGGGCGACTGGTCATGGGCGCCTTATTACCCCTTGACAAGGTTGCTTATGTCAGGTTCGCATCGGTTTATCGCGACTTCCAGGCCGTTGACAGTTTTCGTGAAATCATCAAAGAAATCGACTCCGCTGAAAAATTTTGAATATGATAAAGTTAGCCGACAGTACCATTATGATAAACACCCCTTCCGGTGAAACAACCCCCTTTGAACCGGAACAGATTCAGGCTGGAATCGTTCATAGTTTTGATGCCGCAGGAATACACGAAAGCTGGCTTGCCGAAGATATCACGATGGCGGTGGAATTCGCGTTGTCGCAAAATTTCTCCGAAAATAAATTGTTTTCATCTTCCGAAATAAACAGTACCATCATTAAAATACTTGAGGTTAACGGTTTCCCGGACGCCGCGGAACATTACCGCAAATATCATGCATTCACCGAAATCACTCTAAGTCCTGATCCTGCCGCGTTAAGCACATTACTGGAACGACAGCTCGCGCTCCACGATGATACGCTGAAAAAAACTGTCGGTAAAGTATGCGAAGCCGCCCGCCGTCTGGGTATCAACTATGCCCCGCCCTCGCTTTTCGTGGAAATGGCACGTTATTTCAAAAACACGACCGCGCCACTTCCTGAAAAAGATATGCTCGCAGGGAAAACTGCTGCGCCGCTCCGCATGAACAATTCTTCGTTAGGGAAAAACCGTTATCTGGTTCCTGCTGCTGAAATCAATGCGCAACTTTCCCCGGCAACCAAGCAATTCATTGAAACTGGTATTGTCAGTGTCAAAGGAATCAGCGCAATTTCCAATTCGCTGCTGCTGGAGCTGCGATTGGCCAAACTGGCTTCCTACCTGAATTTCAAACCGGTAATCACTGAAATGATGATGCTGACGCGTTTTAATGAAACCGCGACCATCTTGAATGAATGTTTTGATTGCGCGTCAAAATTGATGGCAAAAGCTCAACCGACGCTGGAACTCCATGCGTCTTTAAGTGTTCCCGACATGTCAACTTTCGCCATAAAATATTTGGGTGCAGAGTGGCCTGAAGCCAAAAAAGACTGCCGCTATTTCCTGACTTGCCTGATTAACTCTTTGAACTTTAATATATTTTCAGTTCGTATGAGTTGAGCAAATCAGCTCACTAATTACCAGTCAACAATACAAGATACTGTCACTGCTTTTCATCAGCAGGAGCTGAAACCGTCTGAATATCAGCATCGTTTTCTTCGATCAGCGACCTGGAGTCTGGAGCCAGAGCCTTCACTCCGGCATTATCAAATTTACCGACTTCGGCGGCAACGGCAGGATTTTTCAGAAACTCTGCCCGAATAACCCGCATATATGAACGCATTGAGTGCGGCACATTGCTGTCTCGCCCGATTTTGCCGTATGAAGCAAAATCGCTATCCAGCCTGCCCCATGTTGCATCTCCGGCACCGTCATTCCAGACATCGCCAACAGACTGACTGACAATTTTTTCAGGTACTACCTGATGCGCATAAATCAACACCACATCAGCGCCGACAGCTTCTGCTTTCTGCCTGATCTTCTCGCATAGCGCTTCCTTGCTGAACCGGTCATAACGTCCGTAAACAACACATTTACCTATTTCGACATAAGATTCGTCAACATGAACCCTATTCTCGTAGATTTTCACTCCGGTAACCGGGGCAAATTCCTTGCCGCTGTATTTAACGCTGACGCATCCAGTTAAAAAAACCGTTGTAAGCAAGCCCGCCAATAAAACTGAGTATTTCATTGTCTTCTCCGTTATTCGTAAAACCTGAAAAATAAAAGCTACTACGTAACCGCATAAATACAACCTGAATCCGTGATAAATTGAATTGTAATTGTGGTTAAACACTTATTGACAATATAATATCGGAAG
>JAAYPP010000143.1 GCA_012519765.1 Lentisphaerota bacterium | reverse complement strand
AGCCTGGCTGAAAATGCTGCAACTGATTACCGACGGCATAAAGGTGTTTCTGTTTTTCAAATCAATAATAATCAGCCGCGGATAATCGATAGCGGAAGCGGCCAGTGATATTGAAAGAACATCGCTATGGTTTCTTTCATTTCGATGGATACGTTTGGCGATGGCATAATAATGGGAACACTTTTGCGCCGGAGTCAATGCCGGAATATTGTGATGATTAATGATGCAACTGGGCAATCCTTCTGGGGGCACAAGCGCTACGAAGGGTTACTGGTCGGTTTACGCCGGGGGAATGGGGTTCGTGTATCGCCGCCGGAAAATATTCTTTCCGACTCTGAAGGTTTTACCAAGGTTAGGGACCAAATCATTCAATGCAAAGGCGATATGGTGGTGGTAGGGGTAAACAATCACTTTGCGGCACAATTCATTGATTACGCTAAAGAACAGGGATTATCAACGCCCGCGGACTACCAAATGATCGCGTTTGACGACAATCCGTTGTTTCGATCTTATAACCTTACTTCGTTGGCCGTCCCAATGGAAAGTGTAGGCAGACTTTTCGGCAAGTTGATTTGTGATAGGTCATGGCTTGAAGATTATCGGGGAAAAGTTTCCATCCGGGTTAATTCGGAATTGGTAGTGCGGGAGACCTTTAAGCCGCTTACCTGATGATCCTACAAACAGCTGATTTCAAAATTTAGCTATATCTTCTTTACTATTAAGCACTTCCGATTTTAACAGCTACAGATCTGTCAGTATCGCATTCGGACCGACGTTAACCACAACCCGGCCGATGGGGAAAAGAGCTTCAGTGGAATCATAGTCGGCGCTGCCGCAGAAATAATCCGATGCCAGCTGATTTTTGGATGCAGACAAAACATGTCCGTCCATGAATCCCATATTGCAGCTGGACTGGTGAATTCCCGCCGGATACCCCCATTCATCGCCGTCACCCGCCGCCGGATTTACCGGAATGCTCATTCGGTAAAACGAATAAGCAGGCGAATATTTGGTTCTCCAAACATCGCCGACCAAAGTTACTTTGCTATGACCGGCACGGGAAATCAGTGGAGAGTTGAGCGAAATGCATTGACGCGGCGATTTATTATATACTGCACCATATGAATACCAGATGTTTGTCTGTTTTGAACCGGTAAGATATTTCAATGAGTCCGGACAGAACAGTACGCTTGCCCCGACTTTCTGTTTTTTAGGATCAGGAAGGTATCTGTTGAAAACCAGTGCATAATTCCATGACCAACCGTTAGTGGCAGAACTGGTTGAACCGGAATTAGCCGAAATTATATTGCCGCGCCAGTCGCCGGCATAATCCATGAATGCGCTGATGACTTGTTTAAGGTTGCCGGTACACTTTATCGCATGTGCTTTAGCGCGTGCCTGGTTAAGTACCGGCAAAAGTAGCGAGACCAGTAAAGCAATAATAGCAATAACCACCATCAGTTCAATCAACGAGAAATATCTTTTTTCAGTGGTCTTATTTCGCTTGAGTTTTGGACTAAAACCGTGATCGTGTAGTTTCAGAATCATAAACGATAGCTTGTTTTATGGTAAAAAAATATCAAAAAGATTGTCAGTAATTTACTTCCACAATATTATATATTCATATGTGATTTTCGCAAGCAGAATCTCCACATATCCTCTATCTTATTTGCTTTCTTGATTTACATATTTGCTCAAATCAAGAGATAAGAACGCATTCAACATAACCTTGGCCGCCAAACTTACTATTTCGATTCGTTCAGCAGTTTTGGATATCGCTCAAGTTAAAAAAAAAGCACGATTTCGGTAAAAAATCGTGCATTTTAATAATTACTGATTAAAATGTGCGTTTAATCCGACTTTCCTCTGCGGAGCGACTATTGAACCATTGAGCTCGCAAGGGAGACTACAGCCTCGCTCAAGATAGCAACACTACCCCAGCTAATGATCTTTTCAGACTAATTATTTTTTTTACGAAAAGCCTGCAATTCATATTCTGGCAGTTTTTTATCTGCAAACACCGGCTTCAGTTGCGCAAATCGTTGACGACCGTTAACAACCGGCACACTAGGCCAATCTTCTCCGATTAACGGCCGAACATAGTCCATAAATTCATCGGTCACATCACAACCGTCAGCTGTAATCCATTGTTTGGGAAAGAAACGTTCAGAATTTGCGACCAGTTCCAGCGGAGCTTTATCATAACGAACCTGATAGATTAAACCCGGTTCACGCAACAATGTCGACATGAACCCGCCTTCGCCACGAGCAGCCAGCAGTACTGCCATTTGGCCGCAACGATATGCTTCGTCAATATCTACTGTTGATGCATAAATTGCGGTAGCTCGCTGATCAGTACCAAACGTCTGCCCACGAGCATTGCCGCGCGCCTTGATACCGTGTTTATTAAGATAATTGACCAGTGCCTGCTGTACAGTAGTCTCGCTGGCCCCAAATTGTGCATGCCCAAAACTATCTTTGCAGAAGCCGAGATCGCCAACATCACAACCTTCACTGACGACGACAACGGCGCGTCCGCGAGTAGCCACCATGGCATTGATTTTATCGGCCATCTGTTCCATGGAAAGACCTGCTTCGTACAGAAAAATTAACAGCGGGGTTTCACGCTTCGGGTCGGCAAGCCGTGCAGCCGCCGGAATAAACCCGATTTTTCTACCCATAGCCTGAAGCACCAATACCGGATCAGCCGGACATGAGCCACGATTTTCTTCCTCAGCATTCTGAACGATATTAGACCAGTAACGGGCCACAGAACCGTAACCGGGAGTATGATCTATCAATTTAAATTCGGAGTCACCAACATCATTGTCGATGGTTTTCGGAACGCCAACGCCGATGCAATCCAATCCTCGTTCTTGCGCCAGTTTGGCAACCTTATTCGCGGTATCCATGGAGTCATTTCCGCCATTATAGAGAAAATAACCAATATTATGGGCTTTAATTACTTCGATAATTCGCTCAAAATCTTCTTGCTGACTGGACTTAACCTTATAGCGGCAAGTCCCAATAGCGCCGGCTGCCGGTGTATTGCGCAGTAACGAAATCTCTTCCTCGTTCTGACATGAAAGATCCAGCAGTTCTTCCTTTAAAACACCCTCAATACCATGCCAGCCGGCATATACGGTACCGATCTTATCAGGAAAAGCTTTTGCGGCCTCAATTACGCCGCGAAGTGAACTATTAATGACCGGTGACGGTCCGCCGGATTGTGCGATCAGCAGGTTTTTTTTCATTTTCCCTCCTTAAATTTGATAATCGT
>JAAYPP010000142.1 GCA_012519765.1 Lentisphaerota bacterium | reverse complement strand
TAGAACGTTAACACATTGAGGAGAAAGCTAATATGGGAGAAAAAATCAGAATTGCAATTGCGGGATATGGCAATGTTGGCAGGGGAGTAAAAGCGGCAATAGAAGCATCTTCTGATATGGTTTTGTGCGGAATTGTCAGCCGAAACCCTGAGAGAGTAAAAAAAGAACTGGGCGCATCCGATATCATGGTTATGGATATCAATGACATCGCCGGCTGGACGAGAGAATTGTCTCCTGATTTGGCAATACTGTGCGGCGGTTCCAGTACCGATTTGCCGGTACAGGGACCAAAACTTGCAGCTCATTTATCTACGGTCGACAGTTTTGATAATCATGGAGAAATTCCAAATTATTTCAATGCCATGGACAAGGCCGCACATGACTCCGGCAATGTTGCGGTTATTTCAACTGGTTGGGATCCGGGGATTTTTTCACTGGAAAGAGTATTGGCTTCGTCATTTATACCGGGCGTGAAGCCATATGGATTTTACGGTTTGAGTGAATCCGGCGGTCTGAGTATGGGGCATTCCGATGCGATTAGACGGATTCCCGGCGTCAAAGATGCCAGACAATATACTCATGCTGAACCGGATGCCATTGCAAAAGTTCGTTCAGGCGGGAATCCTGTGCTGACAGCAGGAGAAATGCACTGGAGAGAATGTTTCATAGTTCTAGAAGACAGTGCAGATGCGGGCGCAGTCGAAGAAACCGTCAAAAATATGCCCAATTATTTCGCGCCATACCGGACAGTAGTTAATTTTATCACTCAAGATGAGCTGAACATTCGTTTTTCAGGTTTCCCGCATGGCGGTTGTGTTATTGCTTCAGGAACTACTGCTGAAGGCGGTTCTGCGCAAATTGAATATCAATGCAATTGGGGCAGCAACCCGGCTGCTACCGCCAGTGTATTAGTCGCTCACGCCAGGGCTACGATGCGATTGAAGAAAGATGGTAAGTCGGGCGCATTTACGATTCTTGATATTCCACCGGCTTATTTTTCGAACCTCAGCAGAGAAGAACTGTTGAAGAAATTCATGTAAAAGGAAGTATTATGAGCGTGAAAAAATTTTCATGGTTGTTGCTGGCTATTTTACTGTTCTCAACAGAAATCCACGACTTGAGTGGAGGGGAGGCGGCTGACGAAAAAAGAGATTTGCCGCCGCCCATTTCAATTGAAACTACTCATCATCACGCGCGTCAACGTTGGGAGATGCTGGGCTGGGGTATCTGGTTTGGCTTTCCCCGGAGTGTGCGGAATAATGTTGAGGGAGTCAAGCTCGGCCTGCCGATATCTTCCGGTCGCTCGGTGGTTCATGGGGTTGAACTGGCCATTTTTTATGCCGCAACTGACGAAATTTTTGGATTGCAACTCGCGCCGGTGAATGTTACAAAAAGAATAAATGGACTTCAGATGTCATTAGTCAATGTCGCTGAAGAAAGGTCTTCTGTTTTTCAACTTGGAATTACCAATGTTGGAGTTGCCGGTATTCAGTTTGGCTTGGTAAATGTCGCAGAAAATTCCGACTTCCAATTCGGCCTTTTGAATTTTAATTCTGAAGGTTGGTTGCCTTTTTTCCCTTTCTTTAATTTTTAACATCAATCATTATGCCTAAAGAAATTGAGTATAAGTTTCTCCTTAAAAATGATGAATGGCGCAACAATTTAATATCTTCGGTATTCATAAGTCAAGCCTATATTAAAACGGCTGGCGCCCGGTCAGTGGTTCGCATCCGTATTGTTGATTCAGCACAAGGATTGCTCACGGTCAAAGGGAATTCCAATGGCGCTTCTCGCGATGAGTATGAGTATCAAATTCCTTTATCTGAAGCAAGGGAAATGATGGAACGGCTATGCGATGCCGGACCAGTGTTAAAAACGCGCAATTATGTAAAATATTCTGGTCACCTTTGGGCAATAGATGTTTTTGACGGTGATAATTGTGGATTAGTGGTTGCTGAAATTGAATTGAATTCGGAAAATGAAGATTTTGTTAAACCGCCCTGGTTGGGGCAAAATATAACTGATGATTGCCGTTATTCTAACTTTGCGTTAGCGGTCAAACCTTATAAATCATGGTAAAACATGATTTGTCTCATCCCGTAAATAAATTGAGCCGCAACACAATGTTCCGGCTGCTTTTTTCTGGATTTAAACTTCGCGCGCGCATAATGCGCGCGCAAAGTTTATAACTGAATTTATTTTAGGCCGAGCACATCCTGCATGTCATAAAGACCGGGTTTGGCGCTATCAAGAAAACGTACCGCGCGCAATGCGCCCTTGACAAAGGTGTCACGACTTGAAGCCTTATGAGTCAACTCAAGGCGTTCGCCGCAGGTGGCAAACATCACGGTATGATCACCGACCACATCGCCGCCACGCAACGCGTGCATTCCGATCTCTTTTGTAGTTCTTGCGCCGGTAATGCCTTCACGTCCATGCCTGGTATCATTTTCATAAGACAATCCTCGCGCGGCTGCGGCGATTTCGCCAAGCCGGACTGCCGTTCCGCTGGGTGCGTCTTTTTTGAGATTGTGATGCATTTCCACAATTTCAATATCATAATCATCGCCGAGCAGGGAGGCGACTTTACCGCAAAGGTGAAAAAGCAGATTAACACCGACACTCATATTCGGGGCAAAGACAATTCTGGCGCCGTCATCGGCCAATTTACGCAATTTTGCTTTGCTGTCTTCAGAGAGCGCAGTGGTGCCGATAACGCAAGAGCAACCGGCCGTGGTGGCAATTTCAGTATCGCCAGGAACATCGCCGGTACTGAAGTTGATAACCGAGTCAGCGCCGGTGCACGCGGCCTTTAAATCTGCCGTTATCATCACTCCGGCACTGCCTTGTCCGGCAATAACTCCGGCATCTTGACCCAGCAACGGATTGCCGGGAGCCTCGACCGCGCCGAACAACTGTAAGTCTTCAGCTTCCATAATTCTTGCGACGAGAAGACGCCCCATGCGTCCTCCAGCCCCGATAACTACTACTTTGATCATTTTTTCACCTCTTATTTTTATGGTATTGCTAACTGTCGGTTACGCGGTGTCCAGATGATATCATCCGCGATACCGAGCGGAAATTTATGGACATTTTGATAGCGGCGTGCAATTGCCAGCAGACTATCGGGCGCAAACAGAAAAGTGTATGGCTGTTCTTCATGCAGAAGTTTATGAAGTTGACGGGCTATTTTTACGCGCTTTTCAAAATCGAACTCAACTCGCATCGCCTCAATCAGACGATCGGCTTCAGGATTTTTGAAGCCGATATGGTTACTGCTTCCCGGGATATCAGCTTGCGATGAATGCCATATCTGGTAAGGGTCAGATTCATAACTGCCGCTCCATCCCAAGGTACAGACTTCAAAATTTTTCTGTTCCAGCCGCTGAATATAAACCGACCACTCAAATGACTGGATTTTCATATCAATGCCGGCTTTAGCCATATCCTCTTTAATTATCGGCAGCATCCGGGTTTGAATCGGATGGTTTGCAACTTCCATAATTGTAAATTCAAATTTGCGACCGTCTTTGTCCAGAATACCGTCACCGTCAGAATCACGCCATCCGGCATCGTTCAGCATCTTGACCGCCTTGGGAATATCATATGGCCATGGTGAAATATCCCGGTCGTTATATGGGCTTTCCAGATAAAACGGGCCGCTAACAATGGCGCCGAGACCGTAATATATATCTTTCAGAATGCGTTCACGGTCAACCAGATGGGTCAGCGCGACCCGCACATTTTTGTCGGCAAAAAGCGGGTTTGTCAGGTTATATCCCATATAAAAATAGTTCCGGTTCTGGTAGCGCATTTTCTTTAAAAACCCCTTTTCAGGATCGAAGGCGGGAATATTGGTGCGCGACTGCCATTGTTCAGGGCTGAGTCCCATCCAGTCGATGCGTCCGGAGGTCAGCGCCTGAAACTGGGTGTTCGGCATTTTGATGATTTCGTAACAAATATTTTCTATGGCTGGCCGGATGCCGAGGTTGTTGCCGAAGTACTTTTCCCAGCGGGTAAAAATTACTCTGGAATCTTTGTCCCAGCGCAGAAAACGATACGGACCGCAACCGACGATCAGGCGGTTGCGGCGATGATCATCATTGAACTTCAAAGCATCAAACGGTCCCTCATAAGCATGATAAAGGTGACGCGGCAAAGGCGACAAGCCAAGCGAAATACTCTCGGATAGAAAATAACGGCGTTTCCAAATTATTTTAAACTGATAATCGTCAATTACTTCAATGCCCTCAATATCCTGCATAAAAGTTCTCAACGGCGCGCAATTGGTTTCGGGATTCTGGATTACATCGAGATAAAACTTAAAGTCATGCGCGGTAACCTCTCGATCCTGCCATACTTTCCCGGTAACCGGATCGGTGAAATCATGCCAGAGAATGCCGCGCCGTAATTTTACAGTGAAAACTAGTTTATCAGTAGAAACATTCCAACTTTCCGCCATCAATGGCTGGAAAAGCTCCGGTTTGGCATAATTGCGCACGGCAAGCGTTGAATTACATATGCCGTAAAAACTCGCTACGGACGCTTCGTTGTTGATCAGATAATTCATATTGCCGGTATCAGCCATAATCACCCGGACGATTCGTCCGCCGGGTACCGCTGCCGGATCAAAAAATTCCAGATTCGCCACATTTTCAGTTTTTTGGGCGTTGTTTGATTGTTTCGTACTGACATCCGGCACAAAAGCATTATGTCGCAATTTCTCCAGAGCTTGTCTGGTCGCCTCATGCTCGAAGCGCAGCCGGTCTACCGCGTTGATCAATATGATACCCAGTAACACCACGACAATCAGCAGTAATGTCAACAAAACATTCAGATATAGATTTTTATGCATAACAATTTTTCCTGTACTTAGGTATCCTTTAAAAATACCCAAATTCTGGTAATTAGCAAACTTTAAGCGCGAAAATATTGCAAGCAGCGACTTTTGCCGAAGTTATTTTTCCAGAACCTGCCTGATATTGACAATGTTGATTTTCCACTGTCCATCTTGTTTGAGCAGGAAACAGCGCAGATCACGAACCCCGTTAATATTTTCACCGTTGTTGAAAATGCCATCAAAGGTTGCGGAAAACTCGACTACGGCACGTTCGTTTTTAGGATTGTAAATGATTGTGACATCGCTGATTTTTAGAGAGATAGTTTTAAACATCGCCCTGATCCGCATTGCTGTATTTACTATCTGTTCAGTACCGAAGACGCCACTGATTTCACTGATGCCGATGCCGATATCGCAGGGATTGGTAAAATAATCGGCTAATTTATTGGAACTCAAAACATTGCTGGCAATGCCGGCTCCCTTGTGCTTGGCGATATTCTCGACAAATTCATCCATTTTTCTGCGAATTATGTCTTCTTCGGTTTCAACCGCATAAAACCATCGGAAAGCGAACACCGAAACGGCAATAATAAGCACGCTGATAGCGATGTATTTCCATTTTATTACCATAGTGGCGCTCCTATGATGCGGCGTGCGGAAACCTGCCCGAACTGGTGCCTGGCGATGGGTTGGCTGCGATTGTCGCCGACCACATAAAAATTTCCTGACTGCACTTTGCGCGGGGGGAGCTCCCAATCACAGCTTTTCTTGACATAAGGTTCATGCAATTCCTGACCGTTGATGAAAAGTCTGCCGCCACGGAATTCAACGGTTTCGCCTGGCAAACCCACCACACGTTTCAGAAACATCACTTTTTTTTCATAATAAATAGCTACTATATCGCCGCGTTGTGGTTTGTTCCGCCAATAAGTCAGACGGTTGACAAAATTAAACCCGATTCTGCGATAGGTTGGCTCCATGCTGCCACCGCTGATCCAAACCGGAGTCAGTAAGATACCGAAAATAAACAGGCAGCAGGCTGTCACGATACCGACCCGGATCAGATAAGCCCGGGTAAAACGCGGCATAAAAAAATCGCGCGCGCTTTTGGACTTTAATTCATAAAATAAACGCACTGTCCAGTCTAAAAACTTATTGCTCATAAATCTTAACCGAGATTGAAATTTATGTGAAGTTCAAAAGTATAATTTCATGATAGCGAAATTACAAACGGTCAGACAATTTTATCAGCGGTATATCGTTGCATATCGTTGCATCTGAATAGCAATTCAGCCTCCGAGCCGCAGCGTTGGTGAGATTTTGAGTTCCGCCGTATAAAGCAAAACTAATGTACAACTGATTTTTCAGGTTGGACAAAGTGATCATCTATCGGTAAATTATTTTTGATTGTCCGGGAATAGAATAATTTCCCAAAGTCGGCTTGAAGTGCTATATTTAGATGAACATCTTCAGTCAGTTTTATTATATTTATTTAATTTTTTAATAATAGAGGAACCAACATGGATACCGAATTACAGGAAATAAAATCCGTTCTCCATAAGATGGGACAAAAAGCATTGAACGCATCACGCACCCTTGCTTCGCTTCAGTCCGAAGCAAAAAATGACATTCTCAAGCAAATGGCCGATGCGATAGATTCCGCCAGTCCGAACATTCTCGAAGCCAATGCTAAAGATCTTGAAGCCGGACGCAAGGCCGGACTTTCTGCGGCCATGCTTGATCGGCTTCGGTTGGATAAAAAACGCGTCAAAGAAATGTCTGACGGCCTGCGTTATGTTGCCAGTCTGGCTGATCCGGTTGGTCGAGTGCTGTCTGAAACTACCCGTCCAAACGGGCTTAAAATTAAAAAGGTTTCTGTTCCGCTCGGCGTTATCGGCATTATTTACGAATCACGCCCGAACGTTACCGTTGACGCGGCCGGACTTTGTCTGAAAGCCGGCAATGCGGTTATCTTGCGCGGTGGTTCTGAAGCATTCAACTCCAATTTGATACTTGCTGACTGCATGAACAAAGCCGGAATCGCGGCCGGACTTCCCGATGGCGCTGTTCAGCTGGTGGCTTATACCGACCGTCGCGCAGTCAATGTGCTTTTGAAAATGGACGACTGCATTAGTCTGATTATTCCACGCGGCGGCGAAGGGCTGATCAGAACTGTGGTGGAACAATCTACGATCCCGGTTATCAAACACTATAAAGGGGTTTGCCATCTTTACGTTGATGCCGATTGCGATTATAACGCCGCTTTGAGTATTGTTACCAACGCCAAAGTCCAGCGCCCCAGTGCCTGCAACGCGTTGGAAACCCTGCTGATCGACGTTAAAGCGCTTCCTGAATTCGCCAAACCATTTATCGCCGCTATGAAAAAACATGGAGTCGAATTACGCGGTGACGAACGTTTCTGTCAATGGGACGGCACGATAAAACCGGCGGATGAAGATGATTATTATACCGAATATCTTGACTTGGTCTTGGCGGTTAAAGTGGTTGACTCCGTTGAAGCCGCAATCGCTCATATCAATCAATACGGCTCCAAACACAGCGACGGAATCATATCATCGCAACCTGAACGAGTTGAAAAATTCATGATGGAAGTCGATTCCGCGACCGTTTATCACAATGCGTCCACGCGTTTCACTGATGGCAGTGAATTTGGTATGGGAGCCGAAATCGGTATCAGCACGGACAAACTCCATGCGCGCGG
The DNA here is from genome assembly GCA_012519765.1 of Lentisphaerota bacterium. Lineage (GTDB taxonomy): Bacteria > Verrucomicrobiota > Lentisphaeria > Victivallales > Victivallaceae > UBA7640. The sequence continues at coordinate 2,404 of JAAYPP010000142.1, read as the reverse complement.
ACCGATGGGGTTGGAAGAATTGACCTCTTATAAGTATCTGATTTTTGGTGACGGTCAGATTCGTGCATAGCATTTTGCACTCTTAACCCGAGAAATCGTTTGACATTTATGACCAAAACAAAAACATCGCTCGCAATTTTGTTCGGAGCATTATTGATATATTGCGCCGGTCTCCGCGAAGCAGTAATTACTGATAACAATATTCACGCAGCCGAAGCGGTTCGCGCCATGGCTGAAAACGGCGAATTCACAACGTTTTCAGTTTTTCTGATGCACTGCACTACCGCCGCTTTTGGCGGAATCAATCCGTTGACGCTGGCGCTACCAGGCGCTATTGCAGCCGCCTTGCTGCTGGTATGCCTGTTTCAGATCGGCAGTGTCTTGTATTCGACACGTATCGGAACCACTGCTGCACTGATCGCATTTTGCGTTTATCCATTGCTTATCGCAGTCCGCACGGCATCTGACCGAATTTATCTGCCGCTGATATTCAGTGCCGCCATTCTGGTTTTGCTGATATTGCGACGGAAAAAACATGGTAACGTCATCAAAATAGCGTTGCCACTGTGCTGGCTGGGTATTGCCGTTCTGCTTCCCAACCGTTTACATCTGATCGCGCCGCTTGCTCTGATTACGTCGTGGCTGTTAAATTTTCCATGGCATACGCGCTGGTTGATCCGGCTGCGCCGTTGTTTTTTCCGGATAGTGGGCTTGGCACCGCTGGTGGCGCTGCTGGTGTTATGCTATTTTTATGTCACGCTCAAAGATTCCGGGGTCAATATGCCGTTGCTGATTCCGGCAATGGTGTTTGGCGTATTTGCGCTGGCGGCATTAAATATTCGAAAAGGCATCAAAGCGCACGATCGCAATTTGTTGCTACTGGCCATTCTTGGGTTGACTATCGCCATTGTGCAACTAATGATTATTGAACCGTTGGAACAGCATGAAGCCATGGCGATGTCTGCACCGTTGGCCGAGGAGATAAAATGAACCGTAATGCCGCGATTCATACTATCGGTTGCCGGCTGAACCAGGCCGATTCCGCACTTATTTGCGGCAGACTCCGCGAAGCCGGCTGGGAATTGGTCAAACCGGACGATAACAGTTTTATCGATTTGCTGATTATAAATTCATGCAGCGTAACTGCCGCCGCCGCGCAAAAAAGCCGTCAAGCGGCAAGGCGTTTCAAACGTCTTCATCCGGCTGCGAAAGTGGTGGTTACCGGTTGCAGTGCTGAAATTGACCGGGATTCCTTGCTCAATGAATCTTCTATTGATCTGGTGATTGGTAATCCGGGCAAAAAAAAGTTGATTGAACTGATAGAATCTTTATTTGCTGATGTTGAACCGGTGGTTTCGAAAAAAATATCCAGCATGGACGAAATATCAGGCAGTATTTTTCAAGAAAGCACAACGGCGCAGTTTCCGTTCAAAAGTCGTGCTTTTCTGAAAATCCAGGAAGGTTGCGAAAATTTCTGTTCATACTGTATTGTACCTTATGCGCGTGGCCCGGAACGTTCCCGCGATCGGGACGAAATTATCGCTGATTTTAAACAGCTGCTGGCATCGGGGTTTCCTGAAATCGTATTAACCGGGGTCAATATCTGTGCCTATCATGACCGTGGCTGGGGCTTGCCGGAACTGATTGAGAAACTCTGTACTTTTGCGGGTGAATATCGGATCAGGCTGAGTTCCACAGAGCCGCATCCTGACAATCTTGAGCTGATTGAGGTGATGTCCAAAAATCCTAAAATATGCCGTTTTCTTCATCTGGCACTTCAGCACGGTTCCGATACTATTCTGAAGTCTATGAATCGAAAATATACGGCGGCAGATTACCGCAGATTTGTACAGACCGCACGCCAAAATATCCCCGGCATTCATATCGGTACCGATCTGATTGTCGGTTTCCCAGGCGAGACTGATGCGCTGTTTGCGGAATCATGCCAACTCGTTGAAGCAATGGAATTTGCTAATATGCATATTTTCAGTTTTTCACCGCGTCGCGGTACTCCCGCCGCCACCATGCCGGAGCAAGTGTCTGCTGCTGAAATCAAAGCGCGTTATCATATTCTGGAGCAAATTGCCGCTGAATCATCTTTAAAATTCCGCAATTCTCAGTTAAAACATTGCTTACCGGTAATTTTTGAGAAAAAACGCAATGGCATTTGCAGCGGATGGTCCGACAATTACATCAACATCACTACGAATGCCGCCAATATCAAACTGCATCAAATCGTCAACATCATCCCAAACCAGATTTCCAGTGACGGTCTGTTTTTCAATGCAAACGGAATAATTACAAAATTTAGCGAATCGTGAATTTAATGAGCAATTCAATTATATTTTTCTTATCAAAGGTTGCCAGAATTGCAATTCTTCAGCTCGGCGATATTTTTACTTTT
>JAAYPP010000141.1 GCA_012519765.1 Lentisphaerota bacterium | reverse complement strand
ATTATTTTTCATTTAGCATGCTGGAGTTAGTCATCTTGGATTTGAAAACTTGATTAGTTAACAGTACATTACAGGATATATTTTATTGCAGTCGCAATTTCAGGAGTATTACACATGAGTATACGTAGTGCCAAATTTCGTCGAATTTTAATACCTGCCGTTATTTTGTTGCCACTTTTAGGAATTTTGGGAATTATTTGTCTTAATGCCGAGCGTGAACCGCTGTCTCCGAAAGAAATTTTAGCCAAGAAAGACTGGAAACCCGAAGAGTTACGCGATTGCCTGTCGCGTTCCATGCAATTGAAAACTGATCGCGCACAAAATCGAGAAGTGATGAAGCACTTACGTGTGGAAATTGCCAGATTGCCACAAGATGATCAGGAAAAAATCCGAATTGAGGCATTAAAAGACGCGATGGCAAAAAGCCTCGAGCAACTTCGTATTCTTCCCGAACAAGAGCGCATAAATGTTATTACAAAAATGAAGAGTCAGGCGATAAAAAACTATGAGCGCATAACTCGGCTGTCCAAAGCAGAAAAAGACAAAATAAAAGAACGACATTCGAGTTCAGAAGCAAAAGCGGTCGCTAACGAGATGAATAAAATCTTTACAGCACAAATGTCACCTGAGGAACGAAATGATTTCTGGCCGATTGTCGAAGTATGGCTTAAAACAATGAGGGAGATTTAATAAATGAGAAGAACCGATTTTACGCTCCTGGAACTCTTGATTACAATCGGGATTATCGCGTTGCTGGCAGCTTTGCTTCTTCCGGCATTGGAGAAAGCCAAGCAGTCTGCGCGAAAAGCATCTTGTACCGGCAATTTACGGCAGTTAGGTCTGGCGATTAATCTTTATGCGGATGCCAATGATTACAGACTACCGGCATGCCGGAGTTTTTCCAGCGGCGTAATTACCAAGATTGACGGTATAAATTTAGATGCCGATCCCGGGTTGATATCACATCTTCCTTCTTTGGCGGAAGCGCTCATGCCTTATGTTGAAAACCGTATGATTTTCTGGTGTCCCGGCGAGACTGACCGAAAATATTTCAATTCAGACGGTTCGAGTTATGAATGGAACTACTTTCTTAATGGCTTGAAAGTTGACCAGAAAACTTATCGGATAACGGTGATTCATAATTTGAAAGACCCTGTTTTTTTGATGGATGCAAGGCCGTTTCACGGTACTGGCCAGCGTGGAAAAAATTATCTTTATGAAAACGGCGTGGTGCAGGACATTTTGAAAACGGAGCTTTATTGATGCTCGAATGTAAAGCTTTGTCAAAAGTCTATAACGGTCGCCATGTTGTAGATAACGTTACTTTCACAATGCGTACCGGTCGGGTCATGGGGCTGGTCGGGCCGAACGGGGCAGGGAAAAGTACCTTGCTGAAAATGTTTACCGGTCTGATTTGGCCTACCGGTGGAACAGTATCTATTGACGGTTTTGATGTTCAGCAGAACCAACGCCGTGCGTTGGCAAATGTCGGAGCGATTATTGAATGGCCGTCATTTTATCTGGATCTCAGTGCCAGACGGAATCTCGATATTTTATCCGGAGGCAATGGTACTGAATATGAGCGGAAGCTTCGTGAAATTATTCACATGGTCAATTTAGATGGGCGTCTCAGCGATAAAGTCGGACGTTTTTCTACCGGTATGAAACAGCGGTTGGGCATTGCTTTGGCGTTGCTTCCTGATTCCAAATTTATCATTCTTGATGAACCGACAAACGGTCTTGACCCGCTGGGGCTGATCGAAATACGAAGAATTATCCGCGATTATAATCAGTTATTCGGAACCACTATTCTGGTTACTACTCATTTGCTACCGGAAATTGAACAAGTTGCGCACGATATTGCGATAATTAATCGTGGTCGTTTGATTGCTCATGGTGAGATTAAAACATTGCTGGCCGGGGATAACATTTTAAAAGTCTTTGCCTCTCCTTTGGAACAGGCGTTTGAATTGATCAGAAAGTCTGAGCTGCCGGTTGAGTTTCTTCAGTTGATTGAAGGGGAATGTGTGCAAATGAAAATTTCGGATGAAGAGTGTGCGGCAGAGGTCAACACTTTGCTGGTGAAAAACGGCATTAAGATATCCAGGCTCGGAATAAAGCGCAAAACCCTGGAGAGTTTTTTCCTGGAAAGCACCGGAGATGATCAACATGTTTCGTGAAATTTATTATGAGGTTGTTAAAGTATTCAGCCAAAAGAAAAATTATGTAGTCATCGGCGGACATCTGATGTTGATGCTGTTGTGTTATATAGCGTTTAAAACCAGTGATTCCAGATATATGAATGCAGATATCCGGAAAATGTTTGTCAATTTTGATATATTTTTTGATGGAATGTTTTTTGCCAGAATCGCTCTGCTGCCGACTTTTATGCTGATTATGCCGATTTTTATCGCGACGGTTGCCGGCGATATTGTGGCCGGAGAAATTCAAGATGGAACGCTAAAACTTTATATGTCCAGACCGCGCTCCCGCATTCGGCTGATTGTAAGCAAAATGATTGCAATATATGCAGTAACGGTTCTGTATTGTATATATTTCTCATTGATATGCTTGGCTATCGGCGTGTTGAGTTTCGGCTGGCCGGCTGAATCTCAACTGATTTATCTGCGTGGCTTTGGGATCAGTAATAATATTTCCATCATGAGTTGTTCTGAGGCGTTGATCCGCTACTTTATGACGATGTTTTATTATTCGTTTTCGCTGATGGCATTGGGGGCCATCGTGCTTTTTTTGTCAACGCTTTTTGACCGCATGACTGCCGCCACGGTTTCCGGTATAACATTGTATTTTGTCTGTTACATCATGGAACGCTTGCCGTTTACCGAAAAGATTGCACCTTTCATGTTGTCCAGAGTAATGAATTTTCCTGATTTGTATATGAATGTGATTCCGACAGGACGGCTGACGGCCAATCTCACGGCATTAAGTATCTATATCATGGTCTTTACGCTTTGCAGTATAATCAGCTTCAGCGTTAAAGACATCAAATAACCGCCGGAGCTGTCGCGTTTATTACTTCTTTCCGGACTCGCGTTTTTTGCGCTTAATAATTTGTGAAAGATTGAATATCGCCAGAACTGAGAGGTAAGTGATTCCGGCCAGTACGGTTATCAAAGGCGCGCTGGGCAGATTGACATGGTAGCTCAGCGCTAATCCTCCGGTAGTGAAAAATGCGCACAACAGTGCGGAAAGCAACATCATCGGCCAAAGCCTGCGAGTGAAGTGACCGGCAACGGCGGCGGGGAGCGTCAGCAAAGCCAGTACCAGGATTATCCCGATTACCGATACCATTAATACCACAGTCAGTGCTACCATGCAAAGCAGAATCATGTAAGTCAATTTGGTACGTATTCCGCGAAGCTCAGCGAATTGATCGTCAAAGCATACCGCCATGAAGTTGTTGAAGAAAAACAGCAAAGGAACGACGATTATTATATCCAGCACCAGCGTCATCATAAAATCGTTTTTTGAGACCAGCAGAATGTTTCCAAACAGATACGCGTCAACGTCGACATATCCAGTGGTTCCGGCAAGAAAAAGCAGTCCAACCGCCATGCCGATTGCCCAGATTGCTCCGATTACCGTATCTTCACGCTGTTTGGCATACATGCTGACCAGCCCGATAATTATTGCCGAAAGCAGGGCTGCCGCGATTGAGCCGTAAATCGGGTGCAGCCAGGTGAGATTGAATTGTTGGCGGCAGAAAATTGCGGCGCCGATTCCGGCCAGAATGCAATGCGATACCGCGCCGGCAATCGACGCGATGCGTCTGGTTACGATATAAGTGCCGATAATTCCAAATGATATGCTGCCGAATATGCCAATCAGAAAAGCATATTTTAAAAAGGACAGCGCCGGCGAATTTAAGCTGGTGAAAAAATCAATCATGGCTGCATCCTTCATGGTGATGGAACTGCTGATGACGGTTTTTATGGATGGCGGACAAGTCTTGTGTATGATCAATTATTTTGACGTTATACCCGTAAATTCCGCTGATGGTATCGGCGGTAATTTCTGTTGATTTGTGAACTACTACCTGACGGTTTACACAGACGATGGTATCAATTTCGCTGGAAACAAAGCCGACATCGTGTGAAACCATTACGATGGACATGCGCTTGTGCAGTTCTCTGAGTTTGTCATAAAAATGTTCCTGAAAGCCTGGATCAATATTGGCTGTCGGTTCATCCAGCAGCAGAAGTTCCGGCTCGCAGGCTAAAGCCCGGGCAATCAGTACCCGCTGCCGTTGACCGCCGGATAATTCAGCGAATGGACGTCTGGCAAGATCGGCAACCGACATTTCATCCAATACTCGTTCGGCTATTATGCGGTCATTACGGGAATATCGTCCCCAGAAACCGCAATGAAGCCTGCCCATCAGCACGACGTCCATAACATTGAGAGGAAACTGCAGGTCGAGTTTAAGATATTGAGGCATATAGCCGATGCGATAACGTGATTTTTCAGGCGTTTCACCAAATACTTTAATCGATCCGGATGATGGCTTGATTAAACCCAGCATCAGGTTCAGCAAGGTTGTTTTGCCCCCGCCATTAGGGCCGACGATACAGACAACTTCACAGTTGTGAATGCCCAGAGAAACGTTTTCCAGTGCGAGACGGTTGTTATCCCAGGAAAAATTGAGATTTTCGATTTTTACAACTTCTCTGCAATCCATTAATTGGTCTCCGCGTGTTCAATCAAAGCCGTTGCAATTTGGCGGTAAGTTTCCAGAATATCGGCGTGTGCCGGATCGACGCTGATTACTTTGACCTCGGCAGCTTGAGCAATGGCTCTGGCGCTGTGCTGCGAAAACTGAGGCTGTACCAAAATTACTTTGATGTTGCCGGTTTTGACGCGGTTCAACAGATTTTCCAGCTGTTTCGGCGTTGGACTTCTGCCCCCGGTTTCAATGGCGTCCTGAATCATTCCATAATGGTCGGCAAAATATCCGAATGCCGGGTGATAGACCAGTAGCGTTTGGCCCCGGAAAGGAGCCAGCAACCGGCGAAGATTGCGGTCAATTTCATTGATTTCTGCGGTGAATGAAACCAGATTTTGCTGATATTGTTCACGGTGACCGGGATCAGCTTCAACCAGAATTTTGCAGATGGCTTCGGCAATTTTCAGGTTATTCGGGGGCGATAGCCATATATGGGTATCGGTGTATTGCTCATGTTCATCTGTTTCATGGTTGTGATGATCGTGGTTACAATCTTCACAACTGTTTTTCGCTTCAATTTGCCGGCGTTTAATGGCTGTCGTAATGTCAACCGTTTTTATGTTGCTGTCCGCCAGTAATTTACTGATGGTTTTATATTCTACCGGCAATCCGATTTGCAGATAATAATTCGCTGACTGCAGTTTTACAAGATCCTGCGGCGTCGGGTGATAGGCATGAACGCTTTGACCGTCCGGAACCAGAGGAGTGGCGATAACGCGTTCTCCTCCGATTTTTTCCGCGATCCAGGCGATCGGCGCAATCAAACAGCTGATAGTTATTTTTCCGTTTTCAACCGGTGAGTTCGGCTTGCGATTGCAACCGCTTTCGACAAACATCAGTACAGCCAGAAAAACTAATAACCAAAATTTGGAAAACATCAGCTTCACACCTCCAGATACTTTTAAAAGTAAAGATCACGCTGCCCGTTTTTTATTTTTTCAAGCCTTTCGATAAGCTTGATTTTTTCACCGGGATTAGTGATTTTGGCGAGTTCGCGTTCAATTTGCTGGTAGCCGGCGGCTTTGGTTTCAGGAGACGCGTAGTCTTCGAGATACTCACAAAGCGTCAGAACCGCATTGGGTGAACAAAAACGCTGGATGAAACCAGGTATCGCATATTCCATGAAATGCTCGCCGGTTCTTCCCAATCGGTAGCATGAGGTACAGAAACTGGGGACGAAATCGCGTCCGGTCAACCAACGGATAACCTCATCCAGCTGCCTTTCATCACCAATCTTGAATTGTTCTTTTTCCAGTTTCTGCTGTCCTCCGCGTTTCTCCTGATAGCTGCCGATTTCGAGGCGTGTTCCCGCATCAATTTGAGAAACTCCGAACTCAATTACTTCGTCGCGAATCTGTGCCGATTCACGAGCGGTCATAATCAAACCGGTATAGGGTACGGCCAGACGCAGAATCGCGACTAGTCGTTTGAACTCAGCATCGGTGGTCTGATACGGTAAATCGAAATTCAACCCGTGCGCGGCTTGGATCCTTGGAAAACTGATGGTGTGCGGTCCGACTCCAAAGTTTTTCTTGAGGTAAACGGCATGGGTAACCAGTCCCAGAACTTCAAAACGCCAGTCATAAAGTCCGAACAGCGCACCGATTCCGACATCATCGCAACCGCCTTCAAAGGCGCGGTCCATACCGCTGAGTCGCCACATATAGTCACCTTTATGGGTTCCTTCCGGATGGTAAAGCGCGTAAGCTTTTTTGTTGTAAGTTTCCTGGAAAATCTGAAATGTTCCGATTCCCGCCTCCTTGACGATACGGAAACCTTCGACTGAAAGCGGCGCCGCATTGATGTTGACACGACGGATTTCGCCGTTTCCGACCTTGGTCTCATAGCAGATTCTGGTCGTTCGCGCAATAAATTCAGGAGTATAATCCGGATGTTCGCCATAAACCAGAATAAGCCGTTTATGCCCTTCGTTCTCAAGCGCGGAAACTTCCCGTTTCAAATCTTCCTCGGACAGGGTACGCCGTACTGCCGTGCGGAGACTGCGCCGGAAACCGCAGTATTTACAGTCATTGATGCAGTGATTACCGATATAAAGCGGTGCGAAAAGTACGATACGGTTGCCATATACATCGCGTTTGAGTTGCCGCGCAGCATTGAATATTTCCTCCAGCAAATCCGGTGATTCTACGGCCAGCAGTGCCGCCGTTTCTTCAACTGACAAAGGTTCTTTGCTCAGGCTTTTAGCAATGATTTCGCGAACCTTTCCGGGATCTTCAGCGGTGTTTTTGGCGAGATTATCAAGATATGCATCATCGATAAAATCAACCCCGTTCAGAGATTGTTTCTTTTCCATTTTATTCACCTCGGATTTTATGGATTTTCAATAAATTAATATTAATATACCATCGAAACATCGGAATTAAAATGGTCATTAAAACTGTTTTGATTCATTTTTTAGTTGCAACTAATTTATGTTTTGAGCCAAATAATCTGTGGCTATACTGAATTTCTCACGGATTCAGGAAATACGGGCCTGCTTGTCATGAAAAAAATATTTAAAATTTGCGCGCGCATTATGCGCGCGCAAATTTTACAAAACAAAATTATGCCGAATTTTCTGAGTCATTTGACGGTGTGCAAATTTACAAATGCAGGTTATTCCACCTGAAAAAAACAGTTGGATCATAGAGTTGCGGCAGGGGTTCTATCTTGAACGAAGCTATGATATCCGCACAACGTTTTGTCGCCTCGCATCTGCTCCGCACTGAATTTCTCACGGATTCAGGTAATTACGATATAACAATGTTAAAATGTCAATT
>JAAYPP010000021.1 GCA_012519765.1 Lentisphaerota bacterium | reverse complement strand
TCCAGTTATTTTGTTAAAATTTAACTTTTTCAAAAAGGAAGAGTTACCCTCAAAAAAATGCGGCGTTGGCGCTTTCGGATTGTGCCTTAAACTTCGCGCGCGCATTATGCGCGCGCGAAGTTTAAGACAATATTTGCGGCGGTGATTTTAGCTTTTGAGAAGAAAATTCCAACCCCTTTTTGCCGTTTGCTTTTTCAATAGACCATTTCATTGAGAATTGGTTAAAACCCAACGTAATAATATTTCGCGTTCAATATAGACAATGCATATAATTGATGCCATCTTCTCTCCAGTCGAGGGGGCGTCGCAACAGCCATTTATCGAAAAAAGCGGAAGCGGCATTGCTTTGCGGGCTACGCGACAACGCCGGAAAAGGGCAACAAAAGGATTAAAGATTTACTGGCAGGCGCGAATGGACAGCTTCTCGCGGAATATTTTTGCGTTGTGCCGAATATCCACCGGCAATGCTTTGATAAAACGAATATCATAAATCTCAGCGGTAAAAGTATATTTACTGCCAAGCTCCAGCAGTTCATCAACAATTTTTTCGCGTTGAGCCGTACGACGCGGAAAATTACCCGGCAGCGGTTCCACAAACAGCACCGGGCCATTCAATCCGCGCACCAGCGCAGTCCGGTAAATTTCGGGGTGTTGATTGAAGATCGCTTCCGAGCAGACCGGATAATAAACCATGCCAGCGGTATGAAACATATGATTCTTTCGGCCGCAAAACCATAATCGTCCTTGCCCGTCAAAATATCCGACATCCCCCATGCGATGCCATTTACCGCCGGCTGAATCAGCAATTTCCGAATTGGCGGTTGCCTCGGAATCATTGTAATATGCCGCTTTAACCACGTTACCGCGCACGATAATTTCACCGCGTTCGCCGCACGGCAATTCCAATTCAGGACTGAATTCAGCAATTCGTTCATCGCTGCAGACAATAATTTTTACTTCCATTCCCGGATTGGGATAGCCGACACAATACCCCTGCCCTTCCCGGGTTTTTGCGGCGGTTTCCGACAACATCTCACTGCCTTTGAAGGTGCAGGTGGTCAAAGCTTCCGTAGCGCCATAAGGTACCCAGGTTTCACCGTCTGAAGCAATTACCGCTTTTACCTTGCGGTGCAGGTCTTCGCCGACCGGAGCGCCGGCCATCAACACATTTTTCAAAGTCGGCATTTTCAGATTGTGCGACAATGCGTAATTGGCAGTAGTCCGCCACAACGCCGGGGAGCCAAAAGAAAAAGTGACCCGATGCGCATTGACTTCGCGAATAATATTTTCCGGATTGACCTCGGCCGGACGTCGAAAATCCATTTTCGGAATTACCGAAGGCATTCCTGAAGCCACCGCCAGCAGCGCGAAAAGCGGAAATGCCGACATATCAATCTGTTCAGGGCCGGCACCGTAAACCTTGCTGATGTTTTCAAGTTGAGTGTGAAAAATCCGATGCGTATAGACAACTCCTTTCGGAGGTCCGGTACTGCCTGAAGTAAACACTATCGCGGCCATATCTTCCGGCATTACCTTTACAGCCTCAAATAACGGGATATTTGTTTCGCCAAGCTGATCAATGCTGATAATGCTACCCAAATTAATCACCCCGGGCGGAGTCAAACCACCAATTCCAAACTTGATTCGAACCGTGCGGAATGTACTTGGGAAAATTTTCCGGATCCAATGGGCGGCATTCAACGCAATCATCGCCTCCGGCGCAGTGCGCCTGATGCAACCCAGCATGTTTTTCAAACCCAGTCCCGGATCTACCAATACCGGAACCGCGCCGGTTTTGAATAACGCAAACACCACCGCCGACAACTCCAGACCCGGCTTCATCAAAAGCAGTACCCGGGTTCCGGCGCCGATACCGGCTCCGGCAAACGCTGCGGCATAATGATTGCTTAATTGCGCCAGTTGCGCAAAGCTTAAAACCCTATATTTGAATAGACCGCTCTGATCCCGGGTCAGTGGTTCGAACAACGCATTTTTCGTCCCGAACCGATCACCCATCTGATCAATCCGCACTGCGATATTGAAATTATCGGAATTTACATCTGAAACGGTACGCGGCGCAGTTGCCATTTTTGAATCTCCTCTTCGTCAAAAAAAACTTTCATCAAAAATAATCCATGCGGCGGCGCGGTCTGAGGCGCGCATTTGCGGTCTCTGGCATTTAAAATGGCCTTGGCATCATGCGGGCCTAAATCGCCCAAGCCAATCTCCACCAGCAATCCGGTCAGGCAGCGAATCATTTTATAGAGAAAACTGTTGCCGACATAACTTATGCAGAGATAGTTGCCGAACCGTTCAAACTCGATGCGAAAAATCGTCCTTACCGCTTCATCAATTTTACTTCGATCGACCACAAATGATGAAAAATCATGCGTACCGGTTAAATACGCTGCCGCTTCACGCATGGCATCAAGATCAGGATACTTCCTTAATTGCCATGAATAATTTGATGAAAACGGATTTTCTTCGCTCAGATTAAGTACATAAACATAAGCTTTGCCAACGGCATTAAAACGCGGACTGAAATCCCACGGCACCGCTCTGATTTTGCGGATGCGGATATCGGGCGGCAGCATCCGGTTCAGCGCCAGACGCAACTTTTCACGTTCAATTGCCGGACGCAACGGCGCCGCAAACGAAGCCGCCATCCCTATGGCATGAACCCCGGCATCAGTACGACTGCTCCCGGAAACTTTTATCGGCAGATCCGCATAGATCTTTGACAACAGTTTTTGCACCTCTTCCTGAACGGTTCGCCCGTTATCCTGGCACTGCCAGCCGCTGAATCCGGTGCCGTCAAACATCACCTCCATCAGGTAACGTTCTTCAGCTTCGTATGGCGGCTGATCAATCCTGGTAATTTTGGTACCGTCAGGCAAAATCATTTCAAATATTTGCCGATAATCGGCGCCAACCTTGCTCTGACCTCGGGAGTTATATACTCCGGGGAAGAAATGATGGCATTTTCCAAAGCCCGAAAGCATGGATTGTCCTCAGAAAGACTATGGACACTTGCGGCAACCCGTTTGATAATCTCTTCGCCAAGCTTCGCGTTGGCCATCAAGTGCCCGATAACCATATCGACAGTAACATGGTCGTGGTCAGGATGCCAGCAGTCATAATCAGTTACCATAGCCACTGTCGCATAAGCGATTTCCGCTTCCCGCGCCAGCTTGGCTTCAGGTAGATTGGTCATTCCGATAACATGAAAACCGCTGTCACGGTGCGTTTTGGATTCAGCCTTGGTCGAGAATGCCGGCCCTTCCATATTCACATAAGTTCCGGTGAAATGTACACGCCGATCCGGCTCATCGGAAATCTTGATGGCGTCACGAGCCGCTTCCGCCGCCAAAGTCGCCAGTTCCGTGCAGGTCGGCGTACCGAATGCAATATGCGCAACAATCCCGTTTCCGAAAAAAGTATCATTCCCGGCAGTTCGGCGACGGTCATAGTATTGATCAACCAGCACTACGTCCCGCGGACGAATCCGTTCGCGCAGACT
>JAAYPP010000140.1 GCA_012519765.1 Lentisphaerota bacterium | reverse complement strand
TGGAAGTCCCTGCCCGTTCACAAAAAAGTCTTTCGCTGTAAGATGTAAAAAAAGTGTAGTGCCAGCCGACCACTTAAGTCGTTGACTATCAACATGTCAAATTTTTGAGTGCGAAAGATGGGTTAGGTTTAAACGTTCAAATTACAGTTGTTCTACGATGTCAAACCAATGGCATAAATTCGGAGTACTGGGCTGGTTTTTTTCTGACCGGTTTATTTTCTTTACATAAAATTATTTGCGGCAACGGATAATCAGCGGCTGGGATTCGGCCAGATTGAATGGATTCAAAGCGAAATTACCATAGGTTTCAATATCTGTAAATCCGGTTTCTGATAATGCTTGGATTAATTCGTCATGGCAAACTGCATAGAGCAAAACCTCAGAAGATTCGCTTTTGCCATCAGCATGCAGAATTGTTTTGAATTTAATTTTCGGAAGCTCAAACTCATAATAACGTTCGAAACGCACACCGTGTTCGGAATTTTCAATGGTCGGCAATCCCGGCAATTTTTTGTTGATAATGCGGTCATAATTGATAATCTGCAAGACGAGACGGCCATCATTTGCTAATAAGTTGTAAAATTGTGAGCAGACATCAATAAGTTGTTTATGATCAGCGACATGTGCCAATGAATTGCCGATACAGAATATTCCTGAAAAATGTTCATTTTCATAGTATGCAGTCAACTGGGTCATGCTGCCGACGGTAAATTTAATTTTAAGATTTTGCGATTTGGCTTTGGCTTTGGTAATCATGTCGCTGTCCAAATCAAGACCGTACACTTGGAAACCTGAATCGGCTAACCCGACAGCGTATTCACCGCTTCCGCAACCGACATCCAGGATTCTACTGCCGGCAGGAAAGGAACTTTCCAGAAATCGCAGTGTTACCTGATTGAGCGGAAAAATATAATCATAATAATTCACAATTTTTTCATATGACATAGCGGTCTCCTGATTAATTTGTTAAGTTTAAAGCAAAATCCTGATTCCGTAATAAATATATGTTTTTAACGTGTTAATCAATCCTGATTTTAATTTAACTGGCCTGGAATTTTCTCGTATAAAAGAAAATATGGGCGCGAACACAAAAATACAAACTAGTGGTAAAGCTTTTGTAAAATGGTTCAGGGCCGATATATTTAAATTCTTTATATCTGGAGCGTTATTATATGAATTCAAAAAAAATCGAACTGTTGGCCCCGGCAAGAAATGCCGCAGCGGCGTTGGCGGCATTTGATGCCGGAGCGGATGCTGTTTATGCAGGAATGGCCAAATTCAATGCGCGTGAACGAAGCGAAAATTTTTCAGAAAAAATGTTGGCGGGAATCGTTGAATACGCACATGGCATCGGACGCAAAGTTTATATTACTTTCAATACCATCATTAAAGAAGATGAATTAGCACAGGCGGTAGAGTATCTAAGCATTCTGAATTCTATCAGACCTGACGCATTAATCATTCAGGATCTTGGGATATTAAATATTATCCGCGAATATTTTCCGAAATTGAAAGTCCATGCATCAACACAAATGGGTTTCCACAACTCTGCAGGACTGAAATTAGCTGGAGAACTTGGCTTCAGCAGGGTGATAATGGAGCGTCAGGTGACATTCGGAGAATTGCGCGCAATCGTACCGCAATCACCGGTAGATCTGGAGATTTTTGTTCATGGCGCACTTTGCTGTTCTATGTCAGGTCAATGCCTGTTTTCGTCCTGGCATGGCGGAGCCAGTGGTAATCGCGGAAAATGCAAACAGCCATGTCGCCGCCGATTCTACGGCAGTAATGGCAACGGATTCTTTTTTTCAACGCAGGATTTATGCCTGATCGACAGCCTGAGAGAAATCCGGGAACTTGGTGTGGTGTCATTGAAGATTGAAGGACGCCTGCGGCAGCCGGATTATGTTAAAAACGCGGTTTCCGCTTATCGAATGATGCTGGATACGCCATCCGATTCTCCTGATTATATGAAACGGCTGGGTGAAGCGCGTTCCATGCTGGCACAAACCTACGGCCGAAAATGGTCACAAGGTTTTTATACCGCGGAATCGCTGAAGTCCTTGATCAGCCATGAAAGCCTCGGAGCATCAGGTCTTCTTTGCGGCAAAATATGTGAAAACCGTGATCATGGCTTTGCCTTTGTCGCGAATAAAAAAATTCATATCGGCGATCGGATCAGAGTCCAACCGAAATCCGGTGACGAAGGTAATGCGTTCACCGTCACCAAAATGTTTGTCAACGACCGCAGCGTCATGAAAGGAAAAGCCGGTGAACGTGTTTTCATCTGCTGTGATAATAAAATGCCTTTTGATGGTCTGGTTTTTAAAATCGGTGAAAGTGTTTCTGATTATTCAGGGCGCATCAAATCGCTACCTGAACCGCGCGTAAAAATAGATATGAAGATTGCAATTTCCCGGAAGAATCTAACCGTTGAAGTCATCAATGCATCTTTACCGCCGTGGCATTACGAATGGAGTCTTGAACCAGCACAAAAACATGCCGCCGACAGTAATATTCTGGTAGAAATGTTTCGGGCTGCGGATTCTTCTGTTTTTGCCGCCGGCGCCATTTCCTGTCAAATTGACGGCGAGTATTTTATTCCCGCTGGAATTTTAAAAACGGCCAGACGCGATTTCTGGAATTATTTAAAAAGCAATTTGGATGTGGATGAAATTTATTCAGGTTCAGAATCGGGTGTGCATCGTTTTAAATCAGATTATCAAAAAATGTCTCCGGCTCCAATTGAGCCAACGGCACAACATAAAACTATTGCCGTAACCCAAAACAATGCGAACACTGTTGACCGCAACGCCATTTATGCCGCTGACATCTTCAATATGACTAAGATTGCAACTGAAGCGATTCTGCCGGAATTTTGTGCGGAGGGCCAGCTTGAAAAACTCGCCAACGCGATAAAGCAAGCGTATTCGCGCGGCATCAGAAGATTTCGCGTTTCTGCTCTTTTCGGTTTGGAACTGCTGAAGAACTACCAGGATATCGTTGTTACCGCAGGTGGTGCATTACCGTTGTGCAACTCTTTTGGTGCTATTGAGCTTCAGCGTTTCAGAGTCGCAAAAATTCTGGGACACTGCGAATTAGAGTCAACCGCGCTGAAAGCATTGGCGGCTCACTCGCCATTGCCGGTAGAACTATATCGTTTCGGAGCACCGCTTCTCTTGATCACGAGAGCGGCAATTCAGGTTGAAGGGGTTTTTCGTGATGCCAGAGGTCAAGAATTTATAGCCAAATACGATAAGACAACCCAGCTAACCAGAGTCTATCCGGTAAAAACCGTTGCGTTGCCGCATCTGCCCGGATTATTGGATTTTTATGATTTTAGAAATAGCGCTCCTGATAACAAAACGGTATCGGAATTTAATTTCAATTCCTGTCTGCAATAAAAAATCAATCAGCAGCGTATTCGGCTTCGTCGGCAAGCCAGGTTTTTAGTTTTGAAAGTGCCTGATTCTGAATCTGACGAACGCGTTCCCGGGTTCTTCCGATTTCCTGACTGACATCTTCCAACGTTTTCGGAGTCGTATTTCCAAGGCCAAAACGCATTTGCAAAATCCGTTTTTCCCTGTCGTCAAGTTCATTGATCAAGGTCCGCAAACGCTTACGCGACTCTAAATCCGCAATAATCTGATCCGGCATGACCGCACGACGATCCGGGATAATGTCCTGGAACTCGCCATCCTCACCTTGCTGAATCGGATCGTGAAGGGAAATAGTTTGTGGCGCCGCCATTCTCAAACCGGCGACAGTCCTTTGACTGAAATCGAGATGTGACGCTATTTCGGCGTCAGTAGGTTCTCTGCCCAACTTTTCCATTAAAGCCATTCGGGCTGATTTTATTTTATTGATTTTACTGGCAGACTGAACCGGAATACGAATAGTACGGCTTTGATTGGCCAACGCCCGACGCATTGACTGCTTAATCCACCATGCGGCATAAGAGCTGAATTTTGCGCCTTTCGCAGGATTAAATTTCTCAACGGCACGCATCAAACCAATATTGCCTTCCGAGATAAGATCAGTCAAAGGCAACCCCAGACCTTTAAAGTCATGAGCAATTTTAACGACCAGTCGAAGGTTGGCATTGATCAGCGTTTCGCGTGCGGTGTCATGTAACATTTCATCATCACCGTGAATCTGAGCGGCAAGTTCGACTTCTTCCTTCCTGGTAATCAGGGAATATTGAACAATGTTGTCCATATAGCCCTTAATCGCATCACTGCGCGCTCCCGGATTGGATACTTCGGACCGCCCGTCACTAGCGCTACTTTTACTGGTGCCGCCGGTCACTTCAACTGAGGCTTTCTTTTTTCTGCCTCTGGTTTTCTTCGGGGCAACTTCAGCATTCTCAACTTCTATACCGGCGACAACATCACCAAGTTCTTCAACTTCTTCAGTCTCGTCAAATCCGTCATTATCATCGCTGATGTCGGTATTTTTTTTCTTTGATGATTTGGTGTTTTTGCTGGTTGTTTTCAGTCGTTTACTCTCTTTGGGGATTTTAACAACATTTTCTTCAGCATTATCAGTAGCCGTCTCAACAATTTTTGAACGAGTTTTTTTCTTGGACGCAGTGACTTTTGATGGTGTAGCAACAGAATCCGGAGTAATTATGGATTCTTCAGATTCAGATTTATCTACAGATTGCGGTAAAGGAACAACTCTGACCAAAATTTCTCTTTTGGTGTTTTTAAGCACGACTTTGGACTTTTTCACCTTGTCTGGTAATTGCTTATTCTGCTTATTTTCATTTGTCATTAGCCTGCTCCTTTGCAAAAATAAAATCTAACAATAATTATAAACTTATTACTTTACATCGTTTTTCAGGATTTTCAAGTTTTAATTTTAAAATACCGTTTTGCAATTGGCTCATATTTGTGTAATCTTGTTTTAAATCGACGGTGAAAATTGTTTTTTTTAAGTAGTTGGATATATTATTCAGCTTCGAGATGGTATTTTTAGTGATAACCTCATAATTGTGGAGTAAAATGGATAATGAAAAATTTGCGACTTTGATGGTCGACGGTAAAGAGATAAAGCTACCCATAGTTGTTGGGACTGAAGGTGAAAAGGGAATTGATATTACCTCATTGCGTAAAAATACCGGGTATGTGACTATCGACCCGAGTTTTATGAATACAGCCGCATGCTTCAGCGAAATTACATTTATTGACGGTGAAAAAGGCATTTTGCGCTACCGCGGTATTCCGATTGAATATCTCATTTATAATACCCGTTTTGTGGAAACTACCTATCTTCTGCTTCATGGGAAGTTGCCGGACCAACGGCAGGGAGCAAAATTTTCCAGATTGCTGACTGAAAACTCCATGATGCACGAAGATATGCGTCTTTTTTTTGAAAACTTTCCGCGTTCAGCACATCCGATGCACATTCTCAGTACCATGATCAATGCGTTGTCAACTTTTTATCCGAACGTGGACTCGTTGTCAATGCGGGAAGATATTGACTTGTCCGCAGCAAGGCTGATATCGACAATTCGTACGATGGCGGCAGTAGCCTATAAAAAATCCATCGGCGAACCGGTGGTTTATCCCCGTAATGATCTGCCCTTTATCGCCAACTTTCTGAATATGATGTTTTCATCTCCGGTGCGTCCATACGAAATCAGGCCGGAAATTGTCCGGATAATGAATATTTTGTTTATTCTGCATGCTGATCATGAACAAAACTGTTCAACCACGGCGGTACGTGTCATTGGCAGTGCTCAGGTAAATCTTTACGCGACTATTGCTGCGGGAATCAACGCCCTTTCGGGGCCGTTGCACGGCGGCGCTAATCAGGAAGTAATGAGTATGCTGCGTCGGATTGCCAAGGAACGCGATATCAAAAAAGTTATTGCACGCGTCAAAGATAAAAACAACAATGAAAAACTGATGGGATTCGGGCACAGAGTTTATAAGACTTATGATCCCCGGGCTGCGATCATCAAAAAAGAATGTAATAAATTTCTTGAAACAATAAAAATCAACGATCCACTACTTGAAGTCGCGCTTGAACTTGAGGAAGCTGTTTCTAAAGACGAATATTTTATTGAACGCAAACTCTATCCGAATGTGGATTTCTACAGCGGAATTATTTATCGGGCTGTTGGAATTCCGGAAAACATGTTTACAGTAATGTTTGCTCTTGCCCGGTTGCCCGGCTGGATCGCACACTGGAAAGAAATGACTACCAGCGGTACTAAAATCAGCCGTCCTCGACAAATTTATATCGGAAAGACTGAAAAAGATGTTCCAGCGGAATGTTATGACTTTGTGAGAAACGGATTACCAGACTGATAAGGAGAAATCTGAAATCAGCTCAAAAAGAGGTAGCTGAATGCAACGGGTTTTGTCGCATTTTTGCGGATATTTAACGGTTGAACGCGGGTTAAGCAAAAACACGGTTTCGTCATACGGCTGCGATCTCAGCGATTTTATTGAGTTTCTCAATGAACAC
The DNA here is from genome assembly GCA_012519765.1 of Lentisphaerota bacterium. Taxonomy (GTDB): domain Bacteria; phylum Verrucomicrobiota; class Lentisphaeria; order Victivallales; family Victivallaceae; genus UBA7640. Next base: position 11,082 of record JAAYPP010000140.1, on the reverse strand, counting down.
CAGCTCACGGTTTTTGAAGACGTGACTCGCAATCATATTATCGACTATTTAAGTTGTTGCAAAGACCGCGGTTTGGAATCAGCCAGCCTGGCACGTCGTATGGTAGCTATCAAGGTTTTGTTTCGCTATCTTTTCCAGGAACGTTTGATCAAAAGTAATATTACGGACATTATGGATTCTCCTAAAATCTGGCGTTTACTGCCTGATTTGCTGTCCGTGCCTGAGGTAGATGCGTTGCTGGCTGCTTATCCGGCAGGTCGGGATCCACTGATTTTTCGTAACCGGGTCATTATGGAGGTTCTATACTCTTGCGGGTTGAGGGTTTCGGAAGCGACGTCGCTGAGAACCGGCTGGATCAACTTCGACGATGAGATCCTCCGCATCGTGGGCAAAGGGAATAAGGAGCGGATAGTGCCATTTGGGAGGATTGCCCGCAATCTGCTTAAACGATATCTTGAAAATGTTCGGCCGCAACTCTCGCATTTTGAAAATGAGACCGCTTTGTTTCTGTCCAAAAATGGGCGACGGCTTGATCGTGAGCGAATTTGGCGTATAGTCAAAAATGCCGCCATACTCGCCGGAATCAATAAAAATATTTATCCACACACACTTCGACATTCATTTGCCGGGCATCTTTTGGAAAATAATGCCGATCTCAGGGTAATTCAGGAACTGCTGGGACACGCTGATATCAGTACGACACAGATTTATACTCATGTCAATCAGAAGCAGCTTTTAAATATTCATCGGCAATTTCATCCAAGGAGTTAAAATTTATGAATGAACAAATTTTCATGAGTCGCAAGCAGACCTGGCTGATTCTTATGACCATTGCGCTTATTTCTGTTGCCGGCGTATTAATTAACCAGCGTACCGGGCGGAATTCGCGTCATCATGTTGACTCCGAAGAACGCCAGTTTCCAATTATGAGTACCATCGCACAAATTAAATTTTATGGAACTCCTGAACAAGTTGAAAATGCCGCCAATCTGACTCAAGACGTTTTTGAAATGGTGGAGAAAGCCTGTAATACCTTTGATCCGGAAAGTGAGTTATTTCAGCTTAACCGGAACGCATTTGCCGCGCCGTTCAAGTGTTCGACACTACTTTGGGAGGTGCTGAGCAAAGCTCGAGAAGCATATCGGATTTCTGACGGTATGTTTGATCCATCAGTCCGTCCGTTGATGACGGTTTGGGGCTTTTACCGTAAACGCAGTGAAATGCCTCCGCAGGAAGAGATCAAACATGCTTTGAACATTTGCGGCATGGATAAAGTAGTGTTTGACGATGACGCCAAAACTGTCAGCTTTACGGTTGACGGCGTGGCGCTTGATCTCGGCGGAGTTGCCAAAGGTTATGCCGTTGATATGGCCGCGGAAAATGTACTCAAGACAGGGGTCCGTGCCGGAACCATCAATCTGGGTGGGAATATTTTTTGTTTACCGGAAACGCCGCCGGGCCGTCGCTTTTATACGGTCAGTATCCGCAATCCACTGGATAAAAACAAGACTTGCGGAGTGGTTCGAATAGTCGGCAAATCAGTTGCGACCAGTGGTAATTATGAGCGATATGTCACTTTTAACGGTAAAAACTATACTCATATTATCAATCCCCAAACCGGAATGCCGGTAGAAGATATGCTTTCGGTGACTGTCATCAGCAATCATGCAGTTGATGCCGATTTGCTTTCCACTGCGGTTTTTACAGGAGGCGTTGAGCTGGCCGAAAAACTGTACCGTGAATTTCCCGACGTACAGTTTTTAATAATGTGCCGCAGTACCGATCATGAAGATGGGTTTAAAATTATCAAAATCGGCAATGCCTGGGACAGTGTTAATCCGACTGGTAAATAAGCATTGCGCATACCCGGTTTGTGAAGTCCGATTAAATAGTTTTACATCGCTTTCGGATTTTCAATGCCGGTTGTGATAGCAAAAATGGTCAAAAAAGTTAAAAAATGCTATCGGATAAGCTTGCAGAGTTGCAGTAAGCTTGTATATTACAGTTTTTCTTGATTGTCATGGGGGCAATCATATTGATAGTATATGTCGTTACAGCGCGGCGCGGCAAAATTGGAATCGGCGGCTGGCTGAAGCTGTGTTTGTAAGATATATACTGAACCATAAAGCAGAAGAACTTATAACGAGGTCTGAAAGAATGTCTGTAAAAATCAGATTAAAGAGAACCGGAACCCGCAACAACCATTGTTTCCGGATCGTCGTGATGGATGTCCGCTGTTCAAGAGACGGCAAAGCAATCGAAGAGATCGGTCTTTACGACCCACGACACAAGAATGAAAACATTGATATGGAACGTTACGCTTACTGGCGTCAGGTTGGTGCGCAACCTAGTGAAACAGTTGAATTGATTGTGAAGCGTGCCGAAGAAGGACGTAAGCTCGGTGAAAAAGCCAAATCCCCGCGTTTGAATAAAAAGGCTAAAGCTCGTCTTGAAGAAGAAAAGAAGGCCGCCGAAAAGGCTGCTGCAGAAGTGGCTGGAGCAGCCGATGCTTCCGCGAAATAATGTTTCCAGTATTAAATTTATTTAAGGAACCGGCAAAGTGATAAAATCATTTTTTAAATTTCTCACCGGTAAATCCGGAGCTTCTCGCGGAGTTCAGGGTTCATCGAAATCCACCGGTTCAACGGGTAGCCTGAAGGATCTTGAAAACTTCGTCGACTATGTAGTCCGGGCGCTGGTGGATTACCCAGATTCAGTCAGAGTTTCATCTGATTTGGAAAAGGATATTAAAGTAATAAAAATCGACTGTAAAAAAGAAGATATCGGCAAAATTGTCGGCAAGCGCGGAAAAACCATCATGGCGATCCGCTCACTGGTCAGCGGCGCTGCCGGTCGTCTTCGTGAAAAAGTTTCAGTCGAAGTGGTTGATTGATAATTGCGATTTGATATTATAACGTTGTTCCCCGATATATTTTTCGGACCGCTAAATGAAAGTATTATTGGAAGAGCCAGAAAAAATGGTCTGGTCGAAATTAATGCGGTTAATCTTCGTGATTTTGCTCACGACGAGCGTGGTACTGTTGATGATTCGCCTTATGGCGGCGGTCCCGGAATGCTGATGAAGCCTGAACCGATTTTTGAGGCAGTTGAGTCATTGCGCAGAGCAAACAGTCTGGTGTTGATGACCAGTCCGCGGGGAAAACGTTTTGATCAGCCAACCGCTCGCAAACTGTCCGGCGTAGAACATATTATTATGATCTGCGGACACTATGAGGGGGTGGACGAACGAGTTCGTTCAGAGCTGGTTGATATAGAAATATCTATTGGCGATTATGTGCTGACCAGCGGAAACCTGGCGGCGATGGTTATTTGTGACGCAGTGATAAGACTGCTTCCGGGAGTTTTGGGTTGTGATGAGTCAAGTTTTGACGAGTCTTTCAGTAGTAATTTGCTGGAATATCCGCAGTATACTCGTCCAGCGGAATACCGCGGGATGAAAGTTCCGGAAGTCTTGCTTTCCGGTAATCATGCGGAAATTGCAGCATGGCGAAAAGGAAAGGCGTTTGAGTTGACCAGTCAACTGCGACCTGATTTATTGGATAAAGATACAAATTAGCTTGGAGAAACAAGTATGAATGTGATGGACAAAATAAACAAAGAACAGTGCACGAACCAGCATCCCGAATTCAATGTCGGAGATACTCTGAAAGTGTTTGTGCGTATCGTAGAAGGCGGTAATGAACGTCTTCAGGCTTTTACCGGGGTGGTAATTGCCAGAAAAGGTGGAGCAATCCAGGAATCTTTCACACTCCGCAGGGTTATTTCCGGACAGGGTGTTGAGCGAGTTTTCCCGATAAACAGCCCCCGCTTGGCGAAGATTGAAGTGGTTCGCAAAGGTGAAGTCCGCCGTGCGAAGCTTTATTATCTGCGCGATAAAATCGGTAAGGCTGCTAAAATTAAAGATAAGAAAGATTGATTTTTTTGCCGCATTGTGCGGCAGACGATTTGATTGATGGAATATCTTTTACCAGACGATAAACTCCTCGCCCATGAACGAAATTTTTGGGACGGGGGGTTTTCTTTTGTCGGTGGAACTGATGAAGCGGGCAGGGGCCCGCTGGCCGGCCCGGTGGTGGCAGCTGCGGTAGTGTTTCCACGTTCGGCGAGAATTCCCAAGGTAAATGATTCCAAAAAGTTGACGGAAGCGCAGCGGAACGAACTTTTTGCCGCAATTTTAGAGGTGCCGGGAATTCAGTGGTCAGTGGCGGAGTTAACTGCTGAAGATATTGACCGGATGAATATTCTACAGGCCTCAAGAGAGGCTATGCGACGTGCGGTCAAAATGATCAAGAAAATTGATTATCTGTTGATAGACGGTTTGCCGGTGCCCGGTTTTGATTTGCCTAATAGCGCATTGGTTAAAGGAGATGCCAGCTCGGCATCGATTGCTGCCGCCAGTATTTTGGCAAAGGTTCATCGGGATAAATTGATGAAGAAATTTGATGCTGAATTTCCGGGTTATGGTTTTGAAAATAATAAAGGTTATGGCACTAAAGAGCACATGGCGGCATTGCGGTACCTTGGCGTATGCCGGATTCATCGGAGAAGTTTTGCTCCGGTCAGAAATATTATTGAACCAATGCCGCAACATCCGGAGCTTTTTTGATTTTGGTTTGTTAAAGAGTAATTATCAACCTTACGGTCGTTATTGTAATTAATGCTTTGAAAGAATGAGGTTTTAAAAATGGCACAATTTGATTTGGTGACGTTGCGGCACAGCGCGGCGCACCTGATGGCAGCAGCAGTTCAGGAATTATTTGACGATGTCAAATTTGACATTGGTCCTGCTACTGAAGACGGCTTTTACTACGATTTCGACATGAGCAGCCGTTTGACACCGGAAGACCTCGGAAAAATTGAAGATGCAATGCGTAAACTGGTCAATAAGCGTTTACCGTTTGAACGTCTTGAACTCTCGCGCAGTGAAGCCAGCGCGCTACTCAAAGAAAAAGAACAGACCTATAAACTTGAGCGTTTGGCTGACATCCCTGAAGGCGAAACCATAACTTTTTATCGACTCGGCGAATTTGTTGACCTTTGCCGTGGTCCACATGTTGAAAACAGCGGACAGATCGGCGCATTCAAATTATTGAATATTGCCGGTTCATATTATCGCGGTGATGAAAAAAATCCAATGCTTCAGCGGATTTACGGAACCGCTTTTGAAGATAAAAAAGCCATGCATGATTATTTTCAGATGCTTGAAGAAGCCAAGAAGCGCGATCACCGCAAACTTGGCAGAGAACTCGATCTGTTCAGCATTTCAGATACTGTGGGACCTGGGCTGGTTTTATGGCATCCTAAAGGCGCATTTGTCCGGCATACTTTTGAGACCTATTGGCGCGACGCGCATTACAGGAATGGTTATGATATGCTTTATACTCCGAATATTGGCCGCAGCGCGCTTTGGGAAGCCAGTGGACATCTTGATTTTTACAAAGATTCCATGTATTCGCCGATGAAGGTTGACGAGCAGGACTACTATGTCAAACCGATGAACTGTCCGTTCCATATTGAAATTTATAAATCACGTTTGCGCTCTTACCGCGAACTTCCACTGCGCTGGGCCGAGCTGGGGACGGTTTACCGGTATGAAAAAAGCGGAACCTTGCACGGTTTGCTCCGTGTGCGTGGCTTTACTCAGGATGATGCGCATATTATCTGTTCTCCTGAGCAGATTGAACACGAAATTTCCGAGGTTCTGCAATTCAGTCTTCAGGTTTGGAAAGATTTTGGTTTTAAAGAGATCAAGCCATACCTGGCAACGCGTCCTGCCAAGGCAGTAGGTGAACCTGAAAGATGGGATCTGGCGATCCGGTCATTGGAAAAAGCCGTAAAAAAAGCCGGACTTGAGTGTGAGGTCGATGAGGGCGGCGGAGCTTTTTATGGACCTAAAATTGATTTGAAAATAAAAGATGCAATCGGTCGCGAATGGCAAACGTCCACCATCCAGTTTGATTTTAATTTGCCGGATCGCTTTGATATGACTTATATCGGTGAAGACGGACGGAAACACCGTCCTTTCATGGTGCATCGCGCTTTGCTGGGGTCGATTGAACGTTTCTTCGGTATTCTGGTTGAACATTATGCCGGCGCTTTTCCTCTGTGGCTGGCACCCGAACAGGCACGCATTATGCCGATTACCGATCGTCAGCATGAGTTTGCCGCTCAAGTGATGTCAGCACTCAAGGAACAGGGGTTCCGGGTGACGCTGGACAGCCGTTCAGAAAGTGTCAATTCCAAGATCAAGGACGCCCGCAATGAACGCATCCCTTACATGCTGGTAATTGGTGATCGCGAAGTCGAAAATGTAACCATGGCGGTTCGATCGAGACGTGAGGGACAGCTTGGAGAAATGAATATTGACCAAATTGCAGGCAAAATGCGGTTTGAAATAGATAATAAGCAGTGCTAATTTAAATTTTACCAGCTTAATTATTGGAGGATACTAATATCGCTAAGTTGATTAAACCGAATGAAAGTTTCATTCATCGCGAAGTTCGCCTGATTGGCGCCGATGGTGAACAAATTGGAATCGTCAGTTATGCTGATGCAAGACAACGTGCAACCGATGCCAAACTGGATTTGGTGCTGGTCGCGGATAAATCCATTCCGCCCGTATGCCGGGTCATGGATTTTGGGAAACTTGTTTTTGAGCAGAAAAAGAATTTGAAAGCTCAAAAGAGAAACAACGTCGCCCAGAAAGTAAAAGAGATTCAGTTTCATGCCAACATTGATATACATGATTATCAGGTAAAATTGAATCGTGGAATTGAATTTTTAGAGAAAGGTTGTAAATTAAAAGTCGCTCTTTCTTTCAGAGGAAGAGAGATGCAGCACCAGGAGATCGGTCATGAACTGATTGCCAAGGTACTTGATGACCTCAAAGAGTTTGGAGTTGCTGAAGATCAGCCGAAACTCAACGGTCGTACTATTTTGGTTCATCTTAATCCGGTTAAAACCGGCAAAGGTAAGTCGAAATTGCAAGATTCACCTGCCGAGTCCGATGAAAGTGCTTTGCTTGAAGATTAGATGACTGTAAAATTTTGAATTTGATATGTAAAACTCTGCTGAACGATGGCAGAGCTGATTCCCGATGATGGCTGGTGCATAGGCCGCTTCGGTTGAACATTTAACCTCCAAAGGAGAACAACTATGCCTAAGATGAAAACAAGAAAATGTGCCGCAAAACGGTTGAAACAGACCGGTACCGGCAAATTCCGCCGCGCCAAGGCGGGAGCCCGTCACTTGCTGACTGGTAAATCCGCCAAAGTCCGTCGTCGTCTCGGCAAGGACGCTGCTGTAAAACCTAGCGAGCTTAGCCGCATCAAAGCTGCTTTGCCGTATGGCCTGAAGTGAGGAGAAGACAAAAATGAGAGTAACATGTTCAGTCGCTTCACGCAAACGTCGTCGTCGTGTCCTGGAACGCGCCAAGGGTTTTTATGGACGCAGCAGTAAGACCATCCGCGTCGCTTATGACGCAGTCGATAAGGCAAAAAGTCATGCCTATCGCGGACGGAAACAGAAAAAACAACAGTACCGCCGTCTGTGGACTGTGCGTATCAATGCGGCTTGCCGCTTGAACGGAACCACATACAGCAAGTTCATCAATGGACTGAAGAAAGCTGATATTAATCTTAACCGTAAGATTTTGGCTGATTTGGCTGTTTTTGAACCTCAGGAATTTAAAAGCCTCGTAGAAAAAGTTGCGCAGGCCTGATTAGATTCTTTTTACTAGTATTTTGTATAAGATAAAGCTTGGACTGGAAGCGCACTTCCTTTTCAAGCTTTTTTTGTTTTTTTGTGGTAGATCAAAAATAAAACGGATGAGAGAAAAATGTCAAACCCGATTGCTGAGCAGATTAATTCGGCATTGCTTGAGGCAGAGTCAAAATTAGCCGCTGCCACTTGTGATGCGGACGTTGAAGAAGTCAGAATTCATATCCTGGGGCGCAAAGGCTTGCTGGCGTCGTTGAGCGGCTCGATGGGCGCGTTGTCGGCAGACGAACGCAAAGAAGCCGGAATCGCTTTTAATACTGGCAGGAGCCGCTGCAAAGAGTTGGTTGATGCCGCTTTGCTTCGGATAAAATCTGCTGCCAAAACCGGGGATCGTGCACAGTTTGATCTGACATTGCCGGGAAGGCGTCAACCGGTGGGGCGAAAGCATCCGGTAGTCACAGTGATTGATGATGCAGTCGCAGTATTCCGGCGGTTGGGCTTCATTGTGGCTGACGGTCCGGAAATTGAAGATGTATTTCACAATTTTGATGCTTTGAATACTCCGGCAGCGCATCCTTCGCGAGATCCGGGGGATACTTTTTATTTTTCTGATGGTCGGCTATTGCGTACTCAGACTTCTCCGGTACAGATTCGGACGATGGAAAATCATGAACCGCCGGTGCGCATTGTCGCTCCGGGGCGCTGTTTCCGCCGTGACACTCCGGACGCCACTCACAGTATGAATTTTCATCAGATCGAAGGTCTGCTGATTGACCGTGGGGTTTCGTTGGCTGATCTGAAAAGTGTTTTGCAGATGTTTGCGATTGAAATGTTCGGGCAGGGGGTGAAAATTCGTCTGCGACCGCATTTTTTCCCGTTTACCGAACCTAGTGTCGAGTATGATTTTTCCTGTATCATGTGCAACGGAAGCGGTTGCAGCGTATGCAAACATTCCGGTTGGCTTGAGATTGCGGGCGCAGGGGTTGTGGATCCTAATGTTTTAAAAAATGTCGGTTACGATCCGGAAATTTGGACCGGCTATGCGTTCGGACTGGGTATTGAGCGTATCGCAATGCTGCGGTATCGGATTAACGATATCCGGTTGCTTTACGAGAACGATGTAAGATTTCTGGAACAGTTCTAAATTAAGGTGAAACGATGAAAATATCATATAACTGGCTGTCGCAGTATGTCAAAATTGACTGTGGAATAGCGGAACTGGCCGATAAACTGACGATGGCCGGTATTGAAGTTGAAGCGATTGAGGCGGTCGGCCGAATTCCTGACGGAGTGGTGGTCGGTGAAATTATTGACCGGAAGAAACATCCTAACGCTGATACTCTGTCCTGTTGTACCGTAAATATCGGAACTGAAGAACCGCTTGCAATCGTTTGCGGCGCTCCCAACTGCGATGCCGGGAAAAAAGTTCCGGTGGCGACTATCGGCAGTGTTTTGTGTGATCAGGAAACCAAGACCGAATTCAAAATCAAGAAATCGAATCTGCGCGGCGAAAAGTCTTTTGGCATGATGTGCAGCGCGCGCGAGCTTGGTCTGAGCGGTGACCATGGAGGATTGCTTGAATTGTCTTCAGAACTGCCGGTAGGCAAAGCTCTCAATGAAGTTTTCCCCGGTGATACGGTTTTTGACTTGGAAATAACTCCTAACCGTCCCGATTGGCTATCTCATTGGGGCGTTGCCCGCGATATTTCCTGTTTGCTAGGCGCTCCGGCGATTTTCCCGGAAATTCCGCCGCCGCGTGTTGCCGCCGAAGGTGCGCCGGAAAATCTGGTAACGGTTGAAGATTCCCAATGCTGTCCACGTTATATGGGGCGGGTTATCCGTAATGTCAAAATTTCGGAAAGCCCGGAATGGTTGAAAAAACGTTTGCGTGCGGTTGGACTGCGTCCGATCAACAACATTGTCGATATTACTAATTTTGTGCTGTTTGAACTTGGGCAGCCATTGCATGCTTTTGATCGCGACAAACTGGCCGGCGGCCGGGTGGTAATCAGACGAGCAGCAAACGGCGAGAAAATAACATTGCTGGACGGTACGGAGTTGAAGCTGAATCAATCCAATCTGGTGATTGCCGATGCTGAAAAACCGATGTGTCTGGCCGGCGTTATGGGCGGAGTCGACTCCGGAGTCAGTTTTGATACTGTTAACGTGCTTTTGGAAACAGCGGTTTTTGAACCTTCCAATATTCGTGCGACTTCCCGGACAATGGGTATTTCCAGTGATTCATCTTATCGCTATGAGCGTGGTGTCGACTGGAAAATGGCTGAAAAAGCGGCTGATCGTGCGGTTCAACTGATCCTTGAAATTGCCGGAGGCGAACTGGTCGGACCGCTCGCTGATGTGCGCGGTAAACTTTTTGAACCGGCTCCGGTAAGTTGTCGTTTTGAACGTATACGGCTGTTGACCGGAATGGTTTTGAGCAACGATGAAATTGTTGATATTTTTCGCAAACTGCATCTCGGCGTAACCGAAATTGATGACATAAAATGCAAAGTCCAGCCGACGACTTTCAGGCTGGATATCGAACGCGAAGCTGATCTGGCCGAAGAAGTGGCGAGAATTCACGGACTGGATAAAGTTCCGGATATCCCGGTAACAGTCAAGTCAGCTGCTTCAATCCGGGATGATGCTTATATCGCATACCAGTCGCTGCGTGATCAACTGGTCGGACTGGGATTATTTGAGTGTCTGCATTACAGCACGGTAAGCGCGGCTTCCGCCTTGTCGGATACGCGTTTTTCTGAATCAGACCTGATCCGTATGACTAACCCGATCGGTCAGGATTCCGGAGTGATGCGTCCTTCGCTGCTGGGCGAAATGCTTGCTACCGTCGAACGCAACCTTGCCCGGAAAAACACTGATCTGCGTTTGTTTGAATTGGAACGTGTTTTCTGCGGTAACAACGCAATGTTTCCCGAAGAACGCTATGAATTGATATTGGTTGAAACCGGACGGCGACATCGCGAGTTATACTCGGAAGGCGCTCAGGCGTCGTATGATTTCTATGATATGAAAGGACTTGTTGAATCATTGCTGGCTATTCGCAAAATCACCGACTACAATTTTGATGCATATGATGATAAGCGTTTTGAAGAGGGTAAATGTGCCGCGCTCTATCTCGGAGGAAAATTGGCCGGCTGTTTTGGCCAGTTGTCAGATAAACTGACCGCAGGATTCAAAACTGAATATCCGGTTTTTGCCGGACAGTTTGAGGTAGCATTGCTTTTGGAGTCTACGCCCGGCTTACAACTGTACAAGCCGCTGTCGCATTTCCCATCGACTTCCCGGGATATTGCTTTTGCGGCGGACAGTAGTCTCACTCAT
>JAAYPP010000139.1 GCA_012519765.1 Lentisphaerota bacterium | reverse complement strand
GGTTAAGGGGGCATAGTGTGGAACAACCTGCAATTCAAAGACTTAGCCATTGAGCCACACGCCAACTGAGTTTTATAGGTTCAAGGTTTCTTCCACAGTTTCCTTCACTAAACCAAAAAGATGGCGTTTTATCTCTTTTTCGTCGATTTTAAACGCTTTCGACAGGACTTCTTCATCAACTTGCGATACATTACTCATGGCAGTTTTCCTTGATTTGATTATGGTTTTGAACTACAATAATCAATCGGAATTCTGCCGCTTTTCAAGCCGACTTTTTTTCAAATGTGCGCAATTTCTCGGACGTTATCTTTTAAAAAGAAAACCCCAAGATAATTTACCTTTCGGGAAAATCTATGGCGGTGCATCTGCGTCGTTGATCGCGTGCAGTATGTCAACACAGTTTTGTATTGCCGCCTAGCATCTGCATCGCACTGAATTTCTCAAGGATGCAGGTACTTGTCAAAATCGTGCCAGTTTTCTGATGAACTGCGGACGATAACTTGTTCTGCCGGATGCAGGCTGTGTTGATGCGAAGAAAGCAGTGAAACCAATTCACTGACCGCCGGATTGTGACCGACAATCATCATAACCTTGATGTTATCGGGAACATGGCGGATCAGAGTCAATAATTCACTGCTTCCACAATGGTAAATTGTGCCGTCGAAAACTATTTGGTTTGCGGCAAGTTGCAGGACGGTTGCCAATTCACGCGCAGTTTCAGTCGCGCGGGCGGCAGAACTCGCAACAATTAATTCAGGAATGACTCCGGCATGTTTCAAGTTCAATCCGGCAGTTTTTGACTCTTCAATGCCTTCTAAGGTCAATTTACGCAGAAAATCATTACATGCTCCAGTCGAAGCATGGGCATGCCGCATGATGATCAGTGTTTTCATCAGGAATTGAAAGCTTTGATGATATCTTTTTCTTTTCCGAATACCGTCAGCTGATCGCCTTCTTCCAGTTTGATATCCGGATCCCAGATCGTAAAACCTTCTTCACCCGGTTTATGGATCAAGAGAATGGTCAGGTTAAAACGGTTACGTAAATCCAACGCGCGGACACTCTGTCCAACCATTGAGGGAGGGGCGCTGACATCAGCAATGGTTCCGCCTTTGAAGTCAAGCATTTCTCCGATATTGGACATCGACAGACGCTTCGCATAACGTTCTGCGACATCAAAATCAGGTTGAATTACTTCATTGGCCCCGAGCCGCAACAGTATGCGTTTCTGCAGTGGCGAGTTAGCTTTCGCTATGACATTCATAGCTCCTTCCTGTTTCAGCAAGGTCAAAGCAATAATCTGATCCTCAAAATGTCCGCTCATACTGAGGATTACAGCATTGAATTTAGCGACATCGAGTTCTTTGATGGTATCAGGATTGCTGATATCAGCGATAATTGCCGTGCCTACCTTATCTTTTATTTCATCAATCGGGGCAGGGTTGACATCAATTGCGACAACATAATTACCGGCATTACTAAGCTCGGTAGCCAGTTTCATGCCAAAAGTTCCAAGACCCATTACAGCATAATTACCTTTCATTTTTTTATTCTCCTAGTCATATCAACCTATAATAACTCTTTCTTTTGGATAGGACAAGCGGCTGGCACTGCGTTCCCGTAAAAAAAACAGGAATATTGTCATCGGTCCGATGCGTCCTAAAAACATACAGCAGGCGATTATTGTACGCGGTGTCACCAGAAGATATTCTTTGATATCCCATGGCATTCCGCAGTTTGTCAAGGCAGATACCACTTCAAACCCGACCTGATTCAAAGGCAGTTCGGCGGCCGCAGCGGTAATCAGTGACATCGATGTGGCAGTTAAAAAAAAGGATATCGCTACAGCAAAAGACTTCAAAACATAACGTAATGGAATTTCACGCTTAAACAATAACATTTTGGTATTACCCTTGAACGCATTAAAAATTGCCAGAAAAATCATTGCGGCGGCGACATTACGGATGCCGCCTCCGGTAGATCCCGGCGAACAACCGATCAACATCATGAACATGATGATGATGATGGAATTGCTGTGCATTGATGAGGGGATAACGCTGAAAAATCCGGCGCTGCGTGAAGACACTACCATGAAGTATGAATCGAGCCAGGAGATGTTTGATCTTTCCAGAAGTTTAAATATCAAGGTACCTCCGACAATAAGTACTACCGATGTAATCAATATTATTTTAGTGTTTATGCACGGTTTCTCACGGTCATGCAAGTATCCCCAAATATCAAATATGGCATAAAACCCAAGACCCCCGGCAATTACCAGAAATGAAATAATCAGTTTAACCGTCCATCCGGCTGTTATCATGCTGTTGTCAAAAGGAGTAAACCCGGCATTGCAAAATGCCGACACGGAATGGAACAATCCATAATATGCTGAAGTCAGCAGATCAATACCCTGAAACCAGAATGCACCCGTCAGAAGAATAAAACCGATTCCTTCGATGGTGAAGGTATATAGCATGACAGTGCGCAGCAAACGTTCCATTTTTCCTGCGGATATATTGCGAGGTGCTCCCAGAATAATATTTTCTCCGGCATTGATACCGCGCAGCATCAGTACTATTGACGCTGCCAGGGAGATGGTGCCCAGTCCCCCGACCTGAAGCAGAAGCAGAATAATCAGCTGACCTGGCAGGTTGAATCCTGAAGTGGAAAGGTTGCACATATTAGTAACACAGGTTGCTCCGGTTGCAGTGAATATGGCATCGGCCCAGCTTATTCCATCACTATGGCTGACAAAAGGCATTTTTAACAGCAATGTGCCGGAAAGTATTACCAAGGTGAAAAATGCAATTAAGCAAAAATGTTTCTTTCTAATCAGATCCATAAAATCAGACCAAATTTATTTTACGGTATTTGAAAATATTGTTTTGACTGGAAAATTCTATTTCCGCGATCGTGCCATTGCGAGTTACCGAACCGGCACTGTATTCGCCACGTCCGTTGTTATCAATTTTGGCAAAAGGTTTATGAATGTGACCGCAAAGAGAAATATCAATGTTTTTTTCGCGCAACAATTTTGCCACCTGTTGGTGTCCCCCCATGTCATGACGGAAACGAAGCAGAGGGTGTTCTTCAAGTAGCGGATAATGTCCAACAATTATACGCGGACGATTTTTAGGTTGTGAACAATAGTCCAAAACAAAATCAGAAGTTTTTTTATCCATGTGTCCGCGAGAAGAAAATAGATTGGTTGGTCCACTTTCATTGACGACAATAAAATCACAACCCGCAAAACTTTTGACTAATGGTAAATCATTGAATTCGTAGTCACATAGTTCACGAACTGCATTTTCAACTGCCTCTCTGCATTTACGAAGTCGCACATAACAATCATGATTACCTGGGACATAAATCAGCGGAATTCCGGAATTTAGCAACGGTTTCATGATGGTCAGCGTTTTCTCAAATTCGCCGGGTTGACCGGTAGAGGTTAAGTCACCGGTACAAACTGCAATGTCTGGACGATTCTCCAAAATGTAAGTTACAGCTTTTTCAAGAAGCGTCAGATCATGCTGAAAACGGCGGCGAAAACGATAATTAAAAACGCCGACCCAACGTTTATCAATATAGGCCATCCAGTCTTCAGCGGCTCCACCGGCATGAGGGTCAGAAAAATGGATGATTTTCATAATATTATTTGGGGAAATTTTTCAATTTGCCAAAACGGTTGTACAACTCCGTTTTTTCTGCCGAAGATGAGCTCTTAAGTCTTTCAATAAAGTAATTACGCTGGAAATCATTCAGTTCCTGTTTCCAGAAATCATTTGGGGGAGTCATGTTGTCAGAAAAATTTTCTTTGTGCAGGTCAATATAAAACAATATGCCACTGACTTGAGCGCGCCGTTCAATACGATTAATTAACGTGCTAAACAATTCTTCATCCATATCGCTGATTTTGAGATCAACTGATTTTCCCGAAATGGCATCCTTTGAAATAATAATCCCTTTTCTGATTTCCTGAACTTTGAGCAAAGCACGTTTTCCATTTACTCTGGTTTCAATCTGCAACCCGCGCAATTTAGTTCCGCTGTCGTAAACTAAATTATGATATTCAACAGCTTTTTTTAATTCAGTGATAAGATTTGTAGAATATGATTTGAATTCCGAGGCTTTTCTCAATACGTCCTGATTGCCGGTCTGGAATGAATCAATCGTCGAAATAATTTCATTACGTAATTTTTCTGCTCCGGCATGATTGTCATTATTGATTAATTGCGTTAATTCATAGGGAAGCAGTTTTCTGTATTTCTGAATCTGACTGATATATCGAAGTCTCTCCATTTCTTCCTGTTTACGTGCTTCTGCTTGTATTCTGCGGCGTTCTTCCTCTTCCTGGCGAATTTTGCGGCGTTCCGCTTCCTGTTTTGCCTTCAATTCTGCCGTCTTTGCCGCATGTTCCCTATTGGCTTCAATTTTTTCAAGATGTTCAGCGCGCGCTTTTTCTCGTTTTTGCGGAATACGTAGTTTTTCATCCAGCTCGACATATGTTTTCAATAATAATTTTAAATTATTCTGTTGCACCGTGGTTTTGGGTTCAGGATATTTTTCGAGAAAATCATCAGCCATCTTGAGGAAATTTTGTTCCTGTCCTGCCACTGCCGACTTTAAAATTTGAGTAATATTTTTTGAATATAAATCAACTTCTGGCTTAGCTATTGCCGGTTTATTTGTCGTTGGTATCGGGGTTGTTGAATTTGACATCATATAAGTAACGATAAAAGCTGTTGCCGCCAAAATCACAATGATGCAAACTATTATCAAGGCAATTTTGCGGATCTTGCGACGTGGTTTGAAATCTTCGAGGTCTTCGTCACCATGGGCATCCAAAACTAAATTATTGCTGGTGTGGGTCTGAATATTATCATCCGGCTTGAACAGCGGTTTGATACTGGTTGAGGTTGTCGGATATTTGGTATCAGTGCTTTCATTTTCTTCTTTTTCTCTTTCTGCTTTAAGTCGCAATTTTTCTTTTAAATATGCCGGTGGCTCTATTTTACCGCTGTTAGTAGGCTGCAATCTATGTAATAAAGATGATGATGAAGTCGAAATGCCGGTCATTGAAATGCCGCCGGTCTGGGTGTTGAAAACACTTGGCGGTGTCTGTCCGCCGCCGGGGAATTTACCGCGGCGGAACATTCTGAGGTCTTCAACCAAAGTCTCTGCATCTTGATAGCGATCATTGGCGTTTTTCTTCATCATTTTACAAATGATTTGGCTTACTACTTCAGGTATTTGGGAGTTGACCTGGATTGGCGGCACCAAAGTTGCGTCAAGATGTTTGCGTGCTATTTCAGTCGCATTACGTCCTTCGAATGGAAACCTGCCGGTTACAAATTGATAAAAGGTCGCTCCCAAACTATAGATGTCGCTACGGACATCCACCGGCGCTCCGGTCAATTGTTCGGGACTGATATATTGCGGAGTTCCCATTACTTCGTCGCTATCATCATCTTTATTTAAATCATTTGCAATCATGGAGAGACCGAGATCGGCGAGTTTGGCCTGATTCTTTTTAGTCAACATGATATTGTCTGGCTTGATGTCGCGATGAACCAGTTTCTGTTCTTTCCATGCGCAGTCTAAAGCCTCGGCAACTTGCTGGACGAGTAACACAGCTTGTTCAACCTGAATAACTTTTTCACGCTGAAGCACTTGTTTCATGGTTTCGCCATCAATATATTCCATGGCGAAATAAAATATACCTTCATCTTCACCTACCGCATAAGCTTGAACGATATGCGGGTGATTCAATTTTGCGGCAAGTCGGGCTTCTTTGATAAAATTCACAACGAATTCGGCATCCATGCCAAAGCTGTCTTGAAGAATTTTTAAGGCTGCTGGGCGGTCCAGAGAAATCTGATGCGCAAGATAAACCACACCCATACCGCCGCGTCCGATCTCTTTAAGAATGACAAAGTCAGCGATAACGGATCCAGCTGAAAGACGAGATGAGGGTACTATCACTTCTTCATTACAGTGCCCACATTCCACCAGAAATCCCATTTGGGATTCATTTACAGCTACTAATTTATGACATACGGGACATTGGAATCGCATCAGTTTATAACCTGTATTGTTTTTCTAAAAAATACTTTGCATAAACTTACCACACAAAACGACCAAGGCAAATTTATTGAAAGCCTTTTGAAAATAAAATATATCTGAATTTCTCACGGATTCATGATTTTTATGCGCATGTCGCTATTTATCCTGAAAAATTCGGTTGAATATTTTCCTTGAATAGTGATGAAAAAATAACTTTTCGAGCTCGAAATAACCTTTTTCTGGTTTATAATTCTTCTACGATTGAAATATTTGAATGATTCCGGTAATATTCTTCAGCATCCAAACCATAACCGACGACATAATGCGGTTTGATCTCAAAGCCGCACCAGTCTGCCTTGGATAATCCTCCTTCAACTCGTTTTATCTGTTTATCAAGCAATACACAAGTACGCAGGCTTAATGGCTTCAGCTGGTTAAGCTTTTCACTGACTTTGGATAATGTTAATCCCGTATCCAGAATATCATCAACAAGCAAAATATGGCGTCCGGCAAGCGGAAGTTTCGGCATTGATGCAAAATCAAGTTGT
>JAAYPP010000138.1 GCA_012519765.1 Lentisphaerota bacterium | reverse complement strand
TAGCGATGTTCTTTCAATATCACTGGCCGCTTCCGCTATCGATTATCCGCGGCTGATTATTATTGATTTGAAAAACAGAAACACCTTTATGCCGTCGGTAATCAGTTGCAGCATTTTCAGCCAGGCTGAAAACGGAAAACGCCTGTTGGTAAAATTGAAAGTGCCGCTGTCAGTTCTCCCCCATTATGAAAACAATCATCTCCAGTTCTCGGTTATGCGACGCCACACGGTAAATGGCGAAACAGTTTACGAACGCTGGGGCGATCAATCACAGCCGACACGCTTCAGGTTGAATCTTGACTTATACCACCCGGCCAACGGCGGCACATTGTGGCTGAAGGAAAAACAGAATATAGCGGGCGCCATCCGCCCGAAGGAGCTGGAGCCATGTATAACTTAAAAGATATTTGTCATTTATTGCAACAGAAATTGGAGGGCGTATGAATCGAAAAGCGGTTCGGAACAGTCGGTCTGAAAAAAATGAAGATTTTTTTCAGAGAAAGCAACTTTTTAACACTAAACTATTACGCCGTCCCATTAAGATACAGAAGTCTCAGTTGGCGAATATTTGTAATTCCGGATACATCTTTTACCGGACAATTGGTGATTTCCAATGAATTAAGAACCGGCATTCCGGCAAACATGGTCAAATCCCCCAAGGAGTGACAATCTGCGATATGGAGCCTTCTGAGTTGCTGAAATCGTTTCATTTGTGTGAGCTGTAGCGTTGATGAGCGTGAGATATGAAGCGACGTTAATTTTTCGGGATTGATATGCGACAACAAACTATCGTCAACATTTTCCCCTCCAATGCCGAAGCTCCAACAGTTCAGCGTTTTGGGGAGAACTGTATTTTTATTGTTATTAAGAAGCAGTGAACAATTTACTTCCGCCAATTTCTCCGCATTGATAAAACCGCTTGCATTTGTCAGGCGCAGAACTGACAGTTCAGGAAACTTCTGCAGGAACGTCCAGTCGAATTTTTCCTGCGGAGCCATCCGGATATCCAGAATGTTAAATGGAGTATTTCCCGGAAGCGCACGCAGATCATCCATGGTCCAATTTTCTAAATCCCATTCGGAGTGTTCGGGAAAGTCATTCGCGACTCTGTAATCAGGATCAAAGGTAATGGGGTTGGTCCCGGTTTTTTCCAGCTGAAGGGAACTCACAGGAATCTTCAGAAAATCGGTGAGATTACCGCCGGGAATGTAAAAATGCAGAAAAACGGGTACCGAATTAATTTTTAACTTTTTCAGGCTATTTACAAACGGTGTTATATCATACTTGCCGGACGGCGGCATCTTTTTGAATGTGATGTTACAATAGTTAGCCTTAAAATGATTGGATTTGACCTCAATGTCGTTTGGCTCAAGATTATTGCTTTTGGCTAGTCGTGCGCTCAAGGAAGGATGATATTGTGTTGCCAGACTTGAGTTTAAGGTATAGGCATGACATCAGGAAAACAAAAAAATATTTCCCAGCAAGAACAGGCCAAGAAAACCTATTTTATTATTACAAGTTTTATGGTTTTTTCCCGTCAGGTAATTTGGCATGATGCATAGCCTTTGTTTGAGATTATAATAAAGAAAATCGATCTTCAGACCTTAATTTTTCTATACACAAATCATTTTTTGTCCAATATGAAAAGTGAAATGCCTTGCATGTCCAGGAAATTTTGAATCTCTCCGGTGTCTGTCCTCCGCCGCGGAATCAAAGAATGGATGATGTCGTAATCCAATGTTCCGGCAGTGTTTTCGGTTCAAAGATATTTGGCGGCAATCCCGGCCAGTTCACTGCGCTCACTGTGTGCCAGTGTAATATGACCGTGAATCGGCAAACCTTTCAGTCGTTCTGCCGAATATGTCAAGCCGTTGCTTGAGGCATCAAGATATGGATTGTCAATCTGCTGCGGATCGCCGGTCAGAACCATTTTAGTGCCTTCGCCGGCGCGGCTGATAATGGTTTTTACTTCGTGCGGGGTCAGGTTTTGCGCTTCATCGACAATGACGAACTGATTGGCCAAACTGCGTCCTCTGATATAAGTAATTGCCTCAAGCTCAAGGCGTTGCGAAGCGATAAGGTCGGAGACTTTTTTGCTGGAACTGTTCGGCCGGTTGGATTGCAGAAGAAAATCCAGATTGTCGAAAATCGGTTTCATCCACTGAAACAGCTTATCATCCTTGGCGCCGGGCAGGAATCCGATATCGTTGCCAAGCGGCATAATGGGGCGGGAAACCAGGATTTTTTCGTACAGATTAAGGCGTTGCACCTGCTCAAGAGCCGCTGCCAAGGCGAGCAAAGTCTTGCCGGTTCCAGCACAGCCGACCAGCGTAATCAGTTTAACATCAGGGTCCAGCAGCAACTCCAACGCCATACGCTGTTCTTTGTTGCGCGCCTGAATATTCCATACTGTACCATCTGAACGGTTTCCAATAAGCTGCACTTTGCCGTCGCCGATTTTTCTTCCAATGGCAGAACGTTTGCTGTTTTCCGGATTCTGAAGAACGACAAATTCATTCGAAAAAAGATCAAGTTTCAGATCAATTTCTTTATTTTTGTAAAAATCGTTGATTTCTTCTATGGACGCATCATGAATACGAAACCCGGAATAAAGTTTTTCGTACTCAATCCGTTCGTTTTCAAAATCCATAACCTGCAGACCCAGCGCGTCAGCTTTGAGCCGTAGATTGATATCCTTGCTGATAAAATATACTTTTTTGCGATTTTGCTGAAGAGCCAGCGCCACGCGCAAGATACGATTGTCGGGAAGGTTGAGATCCAGTGCGGAGTCAGAAATCCGCGTCATTTGTTCGTCGGTTAGCGTTGCGCGGGCGCTGATAATCTGAAGTTTTCCGCTGTCCGGAAGATCCGGAAAGATCGGAACTCCGTTCATTAGGGAGCCGCGCTTCCGGATTTCATCAAGCTTGCGGATAACCCAGCGGGCATTGCGTCCCAGTTCATCATGATTTTTTTTGAAGTGGTCAAGTTCTTCGATAACTGCCATCGGCAGAACTACATCGTTATCTTTGAAGGCGAGAAGGCTGCTTCCGTTATGGAGGAGCACGTTGGTATCGAGAATAAAGGTTTTCGGCATAACCACCTCATTTGGAGTTTGAACTTTTGACAGTGTAGTTCCACTGTGGGAAAAATCAAACTCCAAAACCGAAAACGCTACTTGAATTCGTGATAAATTGGAAATTCATTGCAGTGCATCTGCACTGCTTAACCTGTAGAAATTATTTAGGACGGGTGGGCGAAATTTTCACATCGCCATTTTTGCCGTGGCGAAGACGCCCTTCGTCACCGATGATTTTTTTCAGCGGACAGATATTATAAATCTGACATTTGGCACAACCTTTTTTCAAGGCAATCGGGCAAATTACCGGCATAATGTTTTCTCCTGACAATTAAGTTGAAAAACTGCATCCTAAGGTGACCGATTTAAGACATTAGCATTTCCCTCAGCAGAATCAAGGCCTGGGCAGTCGCGCACTGCCGTATTTTTGCGCGGTTGCCGCGCAAATCAAGACGGCGGTCAACAACTTTTCCATTGTACATGGCTCCGATATAAACCAATCCCACCGGTTTGTGTACAGTCCCTCCGCCTGGTCCGGCAATTCCGGTAACGGCAATCCCGGCCTTAGCGCCAAATCGGCGGCAAACCCCTTCAGCCATGGCGCGGGCGCATTCGGCACTGACTGCCCCATGGCGCTCCAGAATTTCGGCAGTAACGCCAAGTTCCCGCTGCTTGGATTGGTTGGAATAACACACGACACCGCCGAGATAGATCGAGGAAATCCCGGGTTGGGCGGTGATGGCCGCGCTGATCATGCCGCCGGTGCATGATTCCGCCGTTGCTAAGGTGCAGCCAAGCTCTGAAAGGCGTTCGGCCAATTCTCCGGCCAAATCAAGATGGCCATTGGTCAGAACTGAACAACCGAACATCTTTTTGATTTTTTCCATAAATTCGCAGGTTTGATTGTGGTCATTACCGGTGAGAAAAATTCTGGTACCTTCTGCTGAAGCGCAGTATGCCGCCCGGATATTAGGAGAAATTACCGACTCAACTTTTTCCTGAGCGATAATTTCCGGGGTATTCGAGACCATGATTCTTTCCGTAAAGATTTGTTGACCTCGTCTTGCATGTAATCGTGGTAAAAATTCATCACAGAACATCGGCTCAAATTCAGACGGCGGCCCCGGTAAAAGTGCAACCAAGGCTTTGCGCTTCAAGTACTCGCCTTCAATCCACAATCCGGGCGCGCTACCGTTATGATTATCCATGATTTCGGCGTGTTCCGGTACCATGGACTGGGCATAATATGAAGCGGGCGCGTTTCGTTCCGGGTGACGGCTATGCCAGTATTCTTCAAGTCCAGCCCGCAATCCGGGGTCTTCATGTTGCTGAAGATTAAGCAATTCGCAGACAATATCCCGGGTTAAATCGTCGGCGGTAGGTCCAAGGCCGCCGGTCACAATTACCAGGTCATGATTTTCAAGCAATAATCCGAGCGCGTCTTTAATCATTGCCGGTTCATCTGGGACGGCCAAGGCGCAGTCAGCTTCCTCGCCGGCGGAAGTCAGCATCATTCCGGCGAAGCTGAGGTTTGTGTTCAGGGTTGTGCCGCGCAACAATTCATTGCCGGTATTTAAAATTGCAATTTTCATATCAGGTGTTTCCAGTGCGAATGGTTGGTCTTTGATTGCTTTTAGGTTTTCGAGTCGGACTGCTGCTCTGTAAAACTTAAATTTTCGCAACCCAATGATCCGACTGCTGTTCTCGGGTTTAAAATACTTGTCGCCACGAAAAAAATCAATCCCCCCGATAATCTCCCTGAACAATGCCTGGATATTGCCGGTTCTTTCACTGGTTACGCTTGAAAATCAAGTTAAAAACATTAAATTAATTAATTGCATTTTAACATATTATTTATACTAAAAAGGGAGTAACACCATCATGACTAGAATTTCAGCGCTACAGTCCGCCAGAGCATCTTACAAACCGAAAACTCCTCCGGCATTCACCGCCGGCGCCCTGGTTGACGTTATTGAAGGTATTCCGACAACCGCGGCCGGGGATGCCGAAAAAATTGAGAAACTCTTTCCTGCCACCTATGGCAACCCCGAAATAATATTTCAGAAATCTGCTCAGGCTAAATCCGGAACCCCGCTGAATGTCGGGGTGATTCTTTCCGGCGGTCAGGCTCCTGGCGGTCACAATGTAATCGCCGGAATTTATGACGGCGTAAAATCAATTCATCAGGGTTCCAAAGTATTCGGTTTTTTGAAAGGTCCTGACGGCCTGATCAAAAATCAGTTAATTGAGCTTACCGGCGATATTATTGACGCCCACCGCAACACCGGCGGTTTTGATATGATCGGTTCGGGACGCACCAAGCTCGAACAAGAAGAACATTTCATCGCGGCTCAAAAACATTGTGAAGCAAACGGCATCTCTACCCTGGTGATTATCGGCGGCGACGATTCCAATACCAATGCTTGTCTGCTGGCTGAGTACTTCAAATCCCGCAAGATTGCCATCAATGTTATCGGCTGCCCGAAAACCATCGACGGTGACCTCAAAAATTCCTGTATTGAAACTTCATTCGGATTTGATACCGCCTGCCGTGTTTACAGCGAACTGATCGGCAATATTGAACGTGACGCCAATTCCGCCAAAAAATACTGGCATTTCATTAAGCTGATGGGACGTTCGGCTTCACACATTTGCCTTGAATGCGCTCTCCAGACTCAGCCTAACATCACTATTATTTCAGAAGAAGTTGCCGCCAAAAAGATGACCTTGTCGCAGATTGTCGAGTATATGGCAGGAATCATTGCGGCGCGTGCTGCCAATGGCATGAATTTCGGCGTAGCACTGATTCCCGAAGGATTGATCGAATTTATTCCTGAGGTCAAAAATCTAATCAGTTCCCTGAATGATCTGCTGGCTCGCGAGGCCGACGCTTTTCAAAAAATTACCGATTCCAACGAAAAGGTCGATTTTGTCAAAGGAAAACTTGACGGCGAAAACGGCAAAGTATTCAATTCGCTTCCCGGCGGGATACAACTTCAGCTTTGTCTGGACCGTGACCCCCATGGCAACGTTCAGGTGTCCCTCATTGAAACAGAAAAAATGCTCGCCGAAATGGTGGGTAAACGTCTCAAAAGCATGGACAATTTTAAAGGTAAATTCTCTACTCAAACTCATTTTTTCGGTTATGAAGGACGCTGTGCAGCGCCTTCAAATTATGACGCAGACTATTGCTACAGCCTAGGTTTTACCGCTGCGGCATTGGCTAACGCCGGACGCACCGGCTATATGGCGGTAGTCAGAAATACCATTAAGCCGGCTTCGGAATGGACTGCCGGCGGTGTGCCGATTACGATGATGATGAATGTCGAACGCCGCCACGGCGAAGACAAACCCGTAATCCGCAAGGCACTGACCGAACTCGATGGCGCGCCGTTCAAATTTTTCAGTCAAAACCGTGAAAAATGGGCAATTGAAACTGAATATGTTTATCCCGGACCAATCCAATATTTCGGACCTTCCGAAGTTTGTGATCTGGTTTCCAAAACTCTTGAACTCGAACAAAAGAGCAACTAATGTCAATGGGAACACAAAGCCGGTATGACATTCATGTCCCGGCCAGATTGGCGATGATCGGACTAAACGACGATGAAGCTAAGCGGCTTCAGGCTGAACTTGATGCCATTATGGTTTTTCTGGAACCGCTGGAACGCGTCGATTTACCGGATGTCGAGCCGACAATTCGTCCGTTTTCTCCAGGCAACGCCTGGCGGGAAGACGTTTCTGAAATTAAATTTACCCGCGAAGAAATGATCGGCAACGCCCCATATCAGGACGGCGAATATATCAAAGTGCCGCAAGTCCTCGCCGACGAAGGAATGATGTCATGAAAATCGATGTAAATGCTCTCTCCATTCATGGCGTAGCCGAAGATTTGAAGGCCGGGAAATACAATGCGGCAGAATTGGCTCAAGCCTGTCTGGAACGCATCGCTGACACTGAACCTAAAATCAACGCTTTTGCCAAGTATGACGCGGATAAACTCTTGGCATGCGCCGCTGAATCAGATGCCCGCCGCAGCGCTGGAAAACCATTGAGTCAATATGACGGTATCCCGATCGGAATGAAAGACAATATTTCGATTAAAGGTGAATCGTGCAGTTCCGGCTCAAAAACCCTTATGGGCTACATCCCTCCGTTTGACGCGACACTGGTAAAATATTTGCGGAACCAAGGATTCATTCCATTCGGACGTTTGAACATGGACGAATTCGCCATGGGCTCCACCACCCGTACCAGTGCTTACGGCGCAACTTCAAATCCATGGTGTACGGATTATGTGCCCGGCGGCTCCAGCGGCGGCAGCGCGGCAGCCGTGGCGGCCGCATCATTGCCCGGTGCCATCGGTAGCGATACCGGCGGTTCAATCCGCCAGCCGGCAGCATTCTGCGGCGTTTACGGCATGAAGCCGACTTATGGACGAGTTTCCCGCTACGGCATTGCGGCAATGGCTTCCTCGCTGGATCAGGCAGGACCCTTGACCCGTAACGTTCTTGACGCTGCAATTCTGCTCGAATCAATGGGCGGCAGCGATCCACTGGATGCGATGACTCTGCCTGAGCCTTGCACTGGATTGGTCGATGCGGTAAAAAACACTGAATTGAAGTTTTTGAAGGGGTTGCGGATCGGAGTGGTCAAAGAATATATGGAGTGGTCTGAGCTCGAAGATGTCTGCCGTGCGCCGGTCGATAATACGTTGGAATTGCTGAAGTCTTTCGGTGCGGAAATTGTGCAGGTCGAACTTCCGGCAACTTTATTGGCGACTCAGGCATATTTTGCGATTATGATGGCAGAAGCCAGTACCAACCTTGAACGCATCGACGGAATCCGCTACGGTCATCAGGAGCCCGGTTCAAATCTCAATGATATTTATCTGAATTCCCGCGGTCAGTTCGGCGAAAACGTAAAATTGCGTCTGTTGGCTGGCACCCTGATTACCACCAAACGTTGTTATCAGGATTACTTTGTCAACGCTCAGAAAGTGCGTACGACGCTGGTCAACCAGTTTCGCGAAATATTTAAAAATTGCGATATCCTGCTGACTCCGACTTCTCCATCCATGCCGTCGCGCAAAGACGAACCGCCGAGCTTGAAGTTTCAGGCGGACTTTTATGGCGTTGATTGCAATCTTTCGGCCAACTGCGCCATCAGCGTTCCAGCAGAAATTACTCCGGACGGTATGCCGGTCGGAATTCAGTTTATTGCCGCTCCCAAACAAGATGCTTTGCTGTTGCAGGCGGTTCGCGCTTATGAACTCTGCCGACCACGGAAGACGTTTGTACCGAATCTATAAAAATGATTCTAAAATTCGCGCGCGCATAATGCGCGCGCGAATTTAAAAATCGATGTTATGACGTTTTGTACGATTTAAATTCATGTAAAAGGGGGAAACGATGCGCATTATCAGCTTGTTAATTTTATTACTGGCAGTTATGCCGCTTTATGCGGTTCGTATCGATGAAAAAGCACCGGATTTAAAGGTTAAAAAATGGCTGTTGGGCAGTACCCCGGATTTCCTGGCATCAAAATCGGAACTGGCAACGTCCAAAAAATTGACGGTGGTCGTTTGCTGGGGAACCTGGCTGACCGGCCCGCGCGATGTAACTCCGGTATTTGACCGTCTGCAGCGTGAATTCGGTAAATCAGGCATGAACACCGTGTTTATCTCGGGAGAGCCGGAAGATCTGGTTGCTGCTTTTATCGCCGATAGGCCGGGATTTTCTTGCCGCGTCGGACTGGATGAAAATGAACTTACTCTGCACGCCTATCTCGGAAACAGCAGAATGTTTCCCCGGGCATTTTTAATCGATCCGCGTGGAGTAGTAATCTGGAGTGGCGAGGCCGTCGATGCCGAGAGTATCATTCGGTTATGGTTTGACGGGAAATTCGATTCGTCAAAATCGGTCAAACTGGGAAAACTTTATGAAGACCTCGAAGTCATGCTGCGCAGCCGTATGAACAAGGATATTGAAAAGAAGACGGACGAAATTCTTAAGCTCAATCCGAATGACGGATTCGCATTAAGAGTACGCCTTTTTTATTATGATGTCGCGAAAAAAACTGATGAGGCGATCCGCTTTCTTGATGAATATTCGCAAAAAAATCCCGATAATCTCTCGATTTACCTTGCTGCTTTCAATTTGTTAAACCGCACTGATCCGATTGATGCAGATACCGTAATGAAATTTGCCGGACGTGGACGGCAAAGTTTTCAACAAAATCCGGATGCGTTGCAAACTATCGTCGAAACGCTGCTGGTCAGCTTTCCATATCTTCCGGGAACCTTGGAATTTTCTGCTCAAATTATTGAACAGATTCCGCAGAATAACGCCTCCGCGCTTGCTGTTGCAGCGTTGTTTTATTACAAGTCCGGCCGCCCTGAAATTGCGGTTGAAAAACAGCGCCGCGCCGTTTCCATGATGAAGCAGTTAGAAAAAACCGCCGCTTCCGAAATGCTCAAATATTATGAAAGCGCTTTAAAAATGCGGCAACGCTGAATCGCGCAAATATGAAAAATAAGCCAGTATATGCGCTATTACGGATTATTGAGCTTGAAAAAACGGAAAACGGGCGCATATTAAAAAGCTTTCCAAACCGGCCGGAATAGCTCAGCGGTAGAGCAGTTGATTTGTAATCATCAGGTCGTCGGTTCAATCCCGACTTCCGGCTCCAGTTTTCTTCTTTGACGTACCGAACTTTGTGCACTCAAATTATACAGTAACTGTTTAAAGTTCCGTTTACTGCTTCAGAAGGATACAGGCAAACTCCTGTAGCTCAGGAAGAATAAAATAACCATTTTTATTTTGTTTTAAAGATATATGTGAAGCTAGATCTTCGGCTGAAGTGTATTTTTTAGGAACATTCAGGCACAAATTTTGAATTACAGCAGGCTTTTCGATTGGACGAATGGGACTTGTGTAATTACAAAGCCCCATAAAGGTTCCTGCTTCACTTTCACGAACGGAAAGGGTAATTCCATTTACGGGGTTTTCAATGGAAAAAACTTCTTTTTTCAGGATTTTTTCCATAAGTTTCCGATATGGAAGATGATCAAAAATGAAATAACTTTCAAAGAATCCTCCGGCAAAGAAATAAAATTTTCCTTTGGCATAATCAGTCTCAAAAAGGAATGGGATTACTCCTTGTCCTGGCTTGGCTTCATAGCAGCCGGCAAGAGGTTCTGTGCAATGTCCATGAATTTGCATAACATCTGATTCTTCAACGCCTAAAGACCATTGCGGGGCGGGCATGTAACCGAAGGCATTGTCCGGAGTATAAAGCCTAGAATCCACAGTCATGTAGTTAAAGCAGCCATGATTTCTTACTTTGCCGGTAAACCGGAGGCTGAACGCGCTATTGCCAAGTTCACGGATTTCCCCATCTCCAAAGTACCGTCCGAACTCGCCATCAGCAATGACAGTTCCTCCATTTTGAACGAACTCCTTAATGGCTAAAAGCACATCATCATCAGCCATAGCTAACGAAGGAAGAATCAGCTGTTTATACTTTTTAAGTTGTTCCGGTCTTAGATCTGTTACAATATCATAAGGGCGTGCTAAATGTTCCATAATAGCCAGTGCTCCCTGAAAACTATTGGTGTAGTTCCCTGGGAAAGAACCTTTCCTGGCATCATCCGCATAAAGATCGGAAGTCTGTCCTTCTTTTGGATATATGGCTGCCGTATCAAAGCTGTAGAGAACTGCGGTTTCTGCCAAGCTTCGGCTTTTCTCCCATAGTGTTTGATTGTCCCTGTCAAAATGAAGCATTTCTCTAGCTGCCTGGCCAGCGATTGTGTTCAGATTTTCGGGATTGCAGTGGATTCCATACCAGATTCCTGCTCCGTTGAAAAGGGCAGAAGCATAACAAAGTTTTGTCTCAGCGGGTGTATGCATGAACCATCCCCAAGGTTTGTGATCACCTGCTTGAAAGATTACAGTACGCTTGCCGTCCGCAACCGCTTCGGCAGTTTTGGCGCAACTGGAACAGTACCACCAGGAATGTTGTTTTGGTGGTTCATAGAAAAAAAAGCCGCCTTCTGTTCCAATAATATCGTCACTTCTGATTTGACGGACCATATTTTTCCGTCCGCTTCGACCAGCAAACAATCCTTCATTGAAATACATGAACCAATTGAGATTTACAGATTTTACCAAAGCATAAAGCTCATCCTTGAAAGCGATAACGCGTTCAAACGCAAACTCTTTACGCTCTGCTTCATTACCATCCGTGTAGGATTTGTGATACTGATTTTCAAAATTTTTCTGGCAGACAGGACAGCCGCATGGAGTATAGAAGGGCCCATCAAAAAATAGTCCCGCAATATCAAATTCACAGAGGGAGCGAACACAGTTGAAGAAATACTCCTTCCATCCAGAGCTGAGACAACAGCCATAATAGGTGTTGTAAAAACGGGGAAAAGTCTCCCCATCAATGTTCCGGATTCCCCATTCACGATAATGACCGGCAATGGAAGGACCCAAAATGTGACAATTCATATAGACAATCGTTTCCAGTTCCTGTTTCTTGGATTTATCTAAATACTCTACAAGCAAATTCCTGTGTACTGTGGGATCGTAAATAGCACTGTACATATCAGCATGAGTATGTAAAAGTTGCTCCGCTGAAAAGCCCATGTCATGCCAAATTTCCGGCATTCCTAGTGTGTGTTCGCGATCCTGAAAGTTGCACTGAAGTGCCGCAATTCTGAGATGATGGTTCATGCTGAGGATTCCTTGATGTATTTTTTCTATATTTTATTGCTTGTATCACCCAACTCGCCGCAATTGGTATTTTTAATTCAGGCCCAGATTCAAATTACCATTGCAACAGCTTTGTTAAAAACTAAATACAAATAAATTTATAGTATCTGAGACCAATATCAACGATATCAAATTTCACCTGACCCTAATTGGGTCAATGTCCTTTTTCGTCAGCGCTGACCGGGCGGAAATCACAATAGTTAATGCCAATTTCCCCCATTGAAATAAGACAGCCGTTCAAGCGCAGTCGATCCTGCAATGTTCTGACCGGCAGAAGGTGAGGAGAGATATTACTTTCGGCGGCCATGGCCGCAGCGGTTCCGGCCGCCTCTCCGCTGACCGCTACCGCGGGAATCGATCGGATCAATTCCCAAGAATAACCGGAAGCGTCAATCGCACGTCCGGCAACAATGACACCTTCCACTTTTTCCGGCAACATCGCGGAGAAAGGGATTTCCTGAACGACTTTAGAATGACACCAATCCGCACTGACACCTATGCTTCCGTCAATCGGCGTATTATAGCCTAATTCCGGGATTCCTCCGCGGCTGACAATCCGGGCAATACGCCGGAACTGCGCCATGGTCGGCAAAGTCAATGCATACAGGTTTTCCCTATTGTAAACGCCTTCCGCATAATTACGATTATAATATTCCCGCAACCAGCGCCGGGAATCCATCACAAATTCGGTAACTGCCCTGCCATTGGTACCGCGCCGCTTATTCGGCGGAGCATTCCATGAAAAAGGCTCTATCTGACCGTTAATCGCACTCCCGATGTGGGTGGAAAGTTTATGTCCGGAAACGGGGGGCTCGCCGCAATGTTCCATCGCCTGTATCGCCCACATCGCCAACGAATTAGCACCTTCCACAAAACTACCGCCGGCCTGTCGGATAATTTCTGCATCTCCGGTGGCATCGACGACTACGCGCCCTGTGAGGGGGTGCTTTCCCGATTTATTGAGTACCTTCAATCCAGTGACGCGATTTTCTTTTACCGTACAACCACTGACTAACGTATCCAACCACAAGTCGATTTTATGTTTTTCCAACAATTCATCCATCGCCATGACGAAGCCAGCAGGAGAAAACGCAGTGCGATACCGCACCGGACTGCCAGGTTCGCGCCATTGCGGATTTATATTGCCGGGGCCATATTTAATACTCGCATGCAATAATTTTTCGGCCAATCCTGCGCTTACCTGATTTCCGCAACCGTCACACAACGGCAGGTAAATAAAAATCATCCCGCCTGTGGCCAGACCTCCCCACCAAACACTTTTTTCGATAATGGCAGTACGGGCTCCGGCCTTCGCGGCG
Source organism: Lentisphaerota bacterium (assembly GCA_012519765.1). Lineage (GTDB taxonomy): Bacteria > Verrucomicrobiota > Lentisphaeria > Victivallales > Victivallaceae > UBA7640. The sequence continues at coordinate 356 of JAAYPP010000138.1, read as the reverse complement.
GCCAAAGCCGCCGCGACTCCGGCTACTCCGCCACCGGCTACAATCACATCATAATTCTCATTCATAGTCAAAATTCATCAAAAAGTTTCAGTTTGGGGGCCCAACCCGTACTTTCTACTATAATACGCCCAGTCGGAATGCTTTTTACGGCTCCGCTTAGATTCACGGTATTTACTACGTCCGGATGATTGAAGTGGAAATTTCGTGGTCCCGAACCATAAATCGTATTATCCTAAAAAACGCAGTTGAAAATTCGGTGTGAGATTTCCTCCTCATCCGAGGTTTCCGATAACGAATGTTCTGATTTGTTTTTTTTACAGATTCATCAGTATTTGATATCCGTCTGAAACCGTTTT
>JAAYPP010000137.1 GCA_012519765.1 Lentisphaerota bacterium | reverse complement strand
CGGCGATGGTACTGCAGATTAGACTGTGGGAGAGTAGCACGATGCCGGATTTTTTTTGCCCGTCAGAAGCCTAAAGCTTTTGACGGGCTTTTTTGTGTATGCATGGCATGGGCTATGTGATTTATGAAACAGATAATATGCTGTAAATTCAAGTCTTAAACTTCACGCGCGCATTATGCGCGCGCAAAGTTTAAAGAGCATACTTACGAAGACAGCATGCTGTATTTTTATTCGCAGTTCATTGGTTGTGTCACTTGAATAGCCGGCGAAAAACACTACTGTAAAACATGTTATTGGGTCCCGGCAGTTCAATGAATTGCGCATTTTATACAGGATCTTTTTAAATCCCTCGGATAGGCGGTAGTTGTTGAATTTATGAATAACGTCGAAAAACAGGTAATCAGCAGGGAAAGAGTAACTCAGCACGGCGAAGTGTTGACTGCCAGGCGTGAAGTAGATGCCATGCTGGATTTGGTCAAGCAGGAAACGGAGCGCATTGACTCCCGCTTCCTGGAACCGGCTTGCGGAACCGGTAATTTTCTGGTTGTGATTCTGGAACGAAAACTCAGAGCTATCGAAAAAAAACTGACATTGAGGGAAAGCAAGCTTAAAAAAGCGGAAAAAAAATACCCATGGAAAGCCGCGTTTTACGAACCGGATTCCATGATGGCGTTAGCCAGCATCTATGGCATTGACATTCTGCCGGATAGTATTCGCGCCGCTCAAGAACGGTTATTGGGGATATTTATTGATCGCTACTGCGCTATAGTCGGTCAGAACCCACCTGAAGCATATCTCGGCGCGGCCAGGTTTATTTTGGAAAAAAATATTCTACTGGGCGATGCCTTGAACGGGGTCGATAAAATTATCTTTACCAATTGGTCGATGGTCGGGCGGTATTTCAAACGCGAAGAATATCGTTTTAGTGAAATACAACAGCATCCCGGCGATGAGGACGGATTATTCGGCGGCCGTCAGATGTCGGATACCGGCAAGCCGGTATTTATCCCGACTCCGGTAAAAATATATCCGCTGGTGCATTATTTAAAACTGGCAGAAGAAGGAGGCAACACATGAATGCCGCAAGCAATGAAACGGTAAATCCGTTATCAGGAATTGAACTGTTAAACACCATATACAAACCGGATGTTTTGCAGTGTCTGGCGAATTTAAGCAACGATGAAGTTTTTACGCCTCCGGATGTGGTCAACGAAATTCTGGACATGCTTCCGCAGGAGCTTTTCAGCAATCCGGAAACGCGATTTCTCGATCCGGTGAGCAAATCCGGAGTGTTCCTCCGGGAGATTGCCAAACGCCTTCTGGAAGGCCTGAAAGATCAAATTCCGGATCTGCAAACGCGTCTGGACCATATTTTTCACAAGCAGCTTTTCGGAATCGCCATAACGGAACTTACTGCACTCATGTCCCGCCGTTCCGTTTACTGTTCAAAGAACGCTAATTCCAAGTGGAGTGTTTCCACTTTTGAAACTCCGGAAGGAAATATCGCTTTTACCAGAATCAAACATACCTGGGAGAATGGGAAATGTAAATATTGCGGAGCCAGTAAGTCGGAGTATGACCGTTCTGGCGATCTTGAAACCCATGCTTACCAGTTTATTCACCCCGGAAAGAAGGCTTTTGAAGATATGAAATTTGATGTCATTGTAGGAAATCCTCCATATCAGCTGAGTGATGGAGGTCATGGCGTGAGCGCGAAACCGCTTTATCACCTGTTTGTTGAAGCTGCAAAGAAAATGAATCCCAGATATATCACTATGATTATCCCTTCTCGTTGGTTTGCGGGAGGAAAAGGTCTGGATGATTTTAGAGAAAGTATGCTGAATGATGATCGAATGAGTCATCTTGTCGATTTTGAAAATAGTGCGAGCATTTTCCCCGGCGTGGATGTCGCAGGCGGAATATGTTATTTCTTGTGGGATCGAAACCGACACGGATTGTGTAAAGTTACAAATTATTATAACGATGAAAAGGTTGAAATGGAACGCAAGCTGAATGAATATTCAACTTTTATCCGCAGTAATTTGGCGATCTCTATTTTGCGTAAAGTAACACATTCTCATGGCGAAACAGGGTATCTTTCAAGTAAAGTTTCTGCGAGAAAGCCGTTCGGGTTGGCGACTAATTATGTTCCACAGAATAGCGGGATTCCATGTTGGTTTATCCAGCGTATTGGCTTGAAATATGCTGATCCTGCTCTTATTGACAAAGATAACCCATATCTGAACAAATGGAAACTTCTTTTGCCCAAAGCGCCTATTGCTGGCCAGACTGACTTTTCAAAACCCGTTGGATTTTATTATTCAGGGAACACTCGTATAGCGAAGCCTGGAGAATGTTGTACAGAATCATTCATTATCGCCAATACCTTTGATACCGAAGATGAAACTATATCTTTCCGGTCATATCTTTTTACAAAGGTAGTTCGTTTTCTGCTTCTGCAAACGGTCGTTTCTCAAGATGTTACAAAAAGAAATTTTTGTTTTGTTCCCGATTTAGGCAAATACTCTGGAGCATATACTGATTCTATGCTGTGTAAACGTTGGGGGATTTCGGATTCTGAGTGGGCGTACATTGACTCTAAAATTTCAGCAGTAGAGTGAGGTGACCTATGCAAAATTCAACAGAAATGTTTTTTGAAGCTCAGATTCGTCCGCATATTTATGCCTATACCGAACCGCAGTTTGAAAAGGCTCCCTGGACCGGTGCGCGTTCCGGAAAAGGAATCATCAAGGTCGGATATACCACAAAGGACGTAAAAGAGCGCATTGACGAGCAGTTCCCGGTCAAGGGACCGCATGGCAAATCCTACACTATTTTGCTGGACGAGTTTGCGATCCGCGACGACGGCACGCTTTTTATGGATCATGACGTCCATAAAGCTCTGAAAGCCATGAAAGTAACCCGACTGGAAGGCGAGTGGTTTGAGTGTACGGTTGAAGAGGTCCAAGCTGCGATCCTGGCTGTAAAACGCCGGAAGCCCAATCCGGAAAAGAAGCGTAATACTTTCAAGATGCGTCCTGAACAAGAACGGGCTGTTGCACTGACCGAAGAATATTTCAAAAAGAACGCCTATCAAAACAGCGGAAAAACTCCCCATTTTCTCTGGAACGCTAAAATGCGCTTTGGAAAAACCTTCACCAGTTATCAGCTGGCAAAGAAAATGGGCTGGAAAAAGATTCTGGTTTTAACTTTTAAGCCCGCTGTTCAGAGTGAATGGAAAAAGGACCTTATGGGCCACATTGACTTTGAAGGCTGGCAGTTTGTTTCCAAAGATACCGAATTGCAGTTTGCGGATCGTGACCCCAATCGTCCCTGCGT
>JAAYPP010000136.1 GCA_012519765.1 Lentisphaerota bacterium | reverse complement strand
GCAATTTCCTTTTCAATTTCTTCTTTCGATTTAAACAAGTCGGAGTAAAACTCCATTTCGTCGCCCAATTCGGCTTGCAATTCATCAAAATAGGCTTTGTTGGTTGCATCAAATTCTGCTCGTATGTCGGCAAAATCAACCACATAACCGTATTTAAAATTTTTGTAGGTTCGATTAACTCGTGTAAGGGTTTGCAAAAGGTTGTGCCTTTTTATAACTCGCCCAATGTATAATTTCTTTAATCGTTTTGCATCAAAACCAGTTAAAAGCATGTTGTAAACAAACAGAAAATCAATTTCTCCCTCCTTGAAATCTTCAACTAAATCCTTGCGTTCTTGTGGCGAACCAATATCGTGAAGAATTAAGGCAGCCGTATTAACTTTATAACTGTGTCTCAGTTTGGTTTTATAATCTGCTCTTGGTTCTGCTGCATGCAAGAATTCTTCTCCTTGTTCTGTTTTAAGAGCATATTTTTCGTTAAAAATCTTAAACATTTCTTTCGCTTGGTCGGAGCTATCGCAAACAACCATTCCACCAATGGAACTATCGGAAAAAGTCAACCGGCTTTTTTCAAAGTCGTTTACGATATAATCGAGCATTGGCTCAACAAAATTTGTGTGAGCAAAAACTTTTTGCCTTTCAATGTCGCCTTTTAAAATCTTGATTTTATCCAAAGCATCTTTCAGCACAATTTTGTAATCGCTTTCAATTTCTTCTCTGATTAAGCGAAGCGTGTAACCATCGGCAATTGAAGCATTGTAGTAATATTTATGAATGTAATTGCCAAATAAATCTTTCGAGTAGTAATCCTTTGTAATGAGTGGCGTACCCGTTAACCCGATTTTTATTGAGTTGGTATCGGATTGCGTAAGGTTTGCCAAAAAACTACCTTGCGGATTGTAACTGCGGTGTACTTCGTCTAAAAAGTAAATTCGCTGAATACTAATATCGTAATCTTGTTTTTGTGTTACATTGGCTTCTTCGCTGAACTTTTGAATGTTCACCACCGTAATTTCAGCTTTGCCCGAATTGTTGTGAATGGCAGTTGTGGTTTTAATTGATTTTACAAAATCCGCTTTTGAATCGACAATATGAACAATCAAACCACGAGCTGTAAATTCTCTTTTTGCCTGAATAAGCAAGTCTAAACGGTCAACAATAAAATAGAACTTGGGTATTACTTTTTTCTTTTGAAAATAGTCGGTTAGATAACGAACATTGTAAAATGCCAAAGCGGTTTTACCGCTTCCTTGTGTGTGCCAGATAATTCCTTTTTTAATTCCGCTTTCTAATTTGTTTTCAATGGCTTTTGTGGCAAAAATTTGAGGGTAACGCATAACGTGTTTTTCAATTCCCTTTTTCTCGTCCACATAAGCAATTGCATATTTCAAAATAAACGAAAGTCTGTCTTTTGAAAATAGTGATGTAAGAATTCGATTTGTTGGTGTGTTTGGGTTTTTATTTGTCAGAAATTCAGGAGAACTTTTGATGACGGCCAAATTGTTATCCTTTAAAACAAAGTTTTCCAAACTATCATCTTCAACCGCCAAGAGTTTTTTCAAGTCCAATTTTTCTTCTTCTCTAAAATAGTTGAATATCGGTTTGGTGTATGAAGGCGAAGCATAAAAAGCACCTTGTAAAGGCTCAATATCTTCGTTGTCGTACTCCATGTTATTGGAGAAAACCATCAATTGCGTAATGTTTACAAACTTTCTGAATTTCTTGTTTTGAAATCGTTTGTTTATTCTTTCTCGTTCTGCAATTATTCCGTCTCGGTTGTTAGGCTTTTTTACTTCAATAAATGCCAAAGGCATTCCATTAATTAAAAGAATTATATCAGGCCTGAATTCTTCGTCTCCGTTTTTGTAAGTCAATTCGGTTACAACATTAAAAGTGTTGTTTTCAAAATTCTCAAAGTCAATCAGTTTTACGCCTGACTCACTGGTCAATTTCTCAAAATAAGCTTTGCCTAAATCTTCATTGCTCAGTAAAAGAGAAATGTCAACCAACAATCGTTCTGCTTGGTCAAGGTCAAAGTCAGGGTTGATTTTTACGATAGATTCTTTAAATATTTCCGTGAAAATATTCGTCTCTGTATCCCAAACCGCATTATTCAGTGAAATATATTTGTAACCAAGTCTGCATAAGTGCAGTATGGCTGGTATTTTCACTCTTGAATCCTCGTTAAATTTCACTTATATTCCCTTTTTCCTAACTGCTGCATTTTTCTTCAGCCCGCCATGGACGGCGGGCGTTCTCGTGGCGCGTTTAATTATACCATATTCTTTTCTCTTGGCGGTGTCCACCCAGCAAGTGATTAAATAGTTTCTGTTTAACACTCCATATTATAGGGTTGATTTTGCCGGAATCAAAGAAAAACGCACCGGGAAACGGTTTTTTTCGCGGGAAAAACTGGTTGTTGCGGTTTAACGTGTGAAGGGGCCGCTGGACTTGTAGCTTATCGATTAATCTTTCGGCTTCCGTACCATTAATATAGCAAAAACGTGCTTATGTCATCCAACTGCTGAAGAGACCTTATTTTATGATGGTCAGCCATTCCCCGTTATCAGGCGTAAGCGGGCTGTTGTTGCGAATCCAGTTGCGCATGCAATCGCGGAGCAGCGGTTCTTCTGAAGGCAATTGTTGCAAAGGTTGTCTGGCAGCGATTTTCTGGAGTTCAGGGAAACGCCTTGAAATCAGCAGATAGTTGGTCAGTGCCAGCTTTATCGGGGATGTGATTTTTCCTGAATCATGACGACTTATTTTTATCGCGGAATTTTGGGGGTTGAACTCAACTTTGAACCCGTAAAAAACCGGCGTATAATATTTGCGGGAGTTGGCAATTTGTTCCTTGAGGATAAGTTCCAATTCCGGTATGGTAACGTCAATTACCGCAACGGTATTTTCGTATGGCATAATCCGGAAAATATCCAGTTCGGAAATATCGCCGCGTAATTCATAGGTGCTATTCATGCTCAACAAAGCGGCTTGGGCTCCGGTCGCGGCAATCATTGATTTTGCGGTCAACATACCTGCAGGGTGTGCGAAACGTCGGTTTTCGTCATAACCGGCAATCGTAGTTTTTGCTTTGCCGACAATTTGTTTTTTGAATACATTTACTTGTCTCAAATCATGACTCAACAGTTTATTCAGTTCTTTGTCAACTGTAGCATCGGGCGGAATCGGAAGCAGTTCGGATTTGATCTGAATGATACGTTGTTTTTTTGGGTCAAAAGCAATGATGATTTTGCCGAGTTCCTGCGCATATGACGAAGTTTGGACGTACCATGATGAACCGATATTTTCGCCGGGAGACGACTGGTGACTGTGTCCGCCCAGAATCAGCGCGATCTCAGGAAATTGCCGTGACAGTTCGTAGATGGAAAAACCGCTCCGGAATTTGTCGCAATGCATCGCCAGAATTATGATGTCCGGCTTGGCCGGACGCAATTTCGGGATAATCCGGTTTAAACTCTCAATGATACCTTCGGACTTGCCCGCAAGAGAGGAGGGGAGGCGGACATCATCCTGCATATTCGGCAAGGTCAGCCCGATTACCGCGATTTTCAGCCCTTTGCGCTCAAAGATTTTTACTCCAGAAAGTTGTTCCTGACCATCGGGAATGAACAAATTTCCTGCCAGGCAGAAACCATTAAATTCTTTGATCCGTTTACGAAGTGCCTTAAAACCGAATTCAGTATCATGATTACCAACCACCCAGACGTCAAACTTCAGGTGATTGAGGGTTTTTATTGCAGCGCGACCGCGGTCAAATGCGCCTTCAATGTTACCTTGCATGGTGTCGCCGCAGTCGATCAGCAGACAATCCGAACGGTCGGCGGTTTGTTCTTTGATCAGTCCGGCAAGTTTCAGCCAGCCGCCGGATGGGCTGTAAAAGACTGCATGAGTATCGGTGGTGAAAAAAATTTTTATTTCAACAGGCGCGGATGTTAGCGTCAGCACGCTGTTTATAGCTAATAAAACAAACAGTAAAAATCTTTTTCCAGACATTACTTGCTTCCTCTGAAAGGGAATTTTGCGTATTTTAAATTCATAAAATGGATGGTGTTTGGTCAGGAATCAAAGTTTCCTGGAGGTCGCGCCGGCGCCGATGGTACAACGGATGATTTCCGGCTCCAGTCCGGTACGGATTTTGAAACCGGTACTCAATCGTCGACAATAATCATCGGCATTAGATTTTTCAACCAGATGGATGCTGATGCCGCCGAATCCGCCGCCGCTAAGCCTAGCGCCGGCACAACCTGGAATTGATTGTGCAAGCTCAATCAGATAATCAAGTTCCGGGCAACTGTTCTCAAAGTTTTCAATTGAACTGCGGTGCGATTCAAACAACAATTGACCAAATTCATTGATTCGACCATGATCGAGATATTCAACTGCTTGGAAAACACGTTCATTTTCGCCAACTACATGACAGGCGCGGCGGTATTCGCGCGGGGTCATTAGTTCGCGATACTGTTCCAGCATTGCCGTTGAAACATCGCGCAATGTTTTCACGGACGGTTCACTTGCCGCTATTTTGGCGGCGGCGGCTTCACAGTCGCGGCGGCGGTTATTGTATTCGGAATCAACCAGATTGTGTTTGATCATGGAATTGGCTACAATCAGGAGGTAATCTGACGGCATTTTAACGGTTCGCATCACCTCGTTGGAACGGAAATCGGAAAGTATTAATTCATGTTCACGACCGAAAATCGAACTGAACTGATCCAGCAGACCGCTTTTCAATCCCAGATATTCGTTTTCAACTTCCTGTCCGACGCGCGCCCATTCAGTTGGCGGCAGATCAATGCCGAAAGCATCTTTCAGCGCGTAACAGAACGAAATTTCCAACGCCGCGGAACTGCTCATGCCGGCTGAGATCGGAACCGTGCTCATAACTGCGCCGTCAAAAGCGCTGACGGCAATGCCACGCTTGGCAAGTCGTGAAATTACGCCTTTGATATAATTTGCCCATGAACCGGGAACCGGATTTTCAATATCGTCAAGAGAAAATTCCACTTTATTGTCCCGTTTCAAATCCAACAGGCGACAGCGGTTGCCTTCGACCGGAAGAATTGCAAATTCAGTGTTTTGGGAAACTGCCGCGCTAAGCACAAATCCTTCGTTATAATCGGTGTGATTGCCCAGAATTTCAAGACGACCGGGGGCTTTCCCGACCGCTAACGGTGCTTTGCCGAAATGAGCGGCAAATTTTTCAATTATTTCATTCATAGTTTTCCGCAAAAATTTTAGAAGTTATGGTGTGGCTTTTGCCCGGTTTAAGGGTACGTGAATCTTGCCGGGCATTGGCGGTTTCGACGCAGACCATGGTATGATAATCCAGATCTCCGAAATCCTGGAGGCGTTTTGATTTAGCCACCCAGGGATTCCAGACCACGCTGGAAAGGCTTCCAGATTTGGTAATAACGATACGACGTTTATATTGGGGATCATGGATGACGCAAGGATCTCCTTTATCAAAATAGACGCAGTCAAATTCGCTTTTGAATTTGATCGGGGTGCTGTCCATGCCGTTTTCTCCGGCCAGCGCATCATAGTAAGGAATACCCTCGAGTCCGGTAATCTTGATTTTTCTGATTTCGCTGATGTTGAAATATGTGTGTAATGCGCCCGAATATTTCAGTGTTTTCTTGCCGGTATTCATAATTTTTAGCGAAATTTCCAATTCAGCCCCGATGGAAATCGTCATCATCAGGTGAAACGGCGACGCTGCGAATTGTTTCGGAACCTGTTTTTCGGTAAGCGAAAGCATTACTGTGCTAATATCGGGATTGATCTCTTCTGCTCTTTCGATTTCCCAGCGGCAGATTCGCGCGAAACCGTGTGCAGGCATGTTTTTGTTTGTCGGATGAGCGCCGAACCAGGGCCAGCATACCGGAATTCCGCCGCGGATCGGTTTGCCCATTTCCAGACAACTGTTGTGACTCATCCATAGTACCGGTGGTTCACCGTGGCGGACATATTCCATGACATGACCGCCGTTCAACGAAATTACTGCCGACGCGTGGCGGTTGCTAATGGTTACCAGTGGTATGCCGCCGTATTCGTATTTAAAACTGATTGACATGTGAAAAACTTTTTTTAGAGTTTGAGTATTCTGTGAATTTATATTCAAATCAGGAAAAATCAACTTTTACAGTCAGGAATTATATTCGGATTCATTCATTTTCCGGACAATTATTTTTCTGATATATCTTCGTTCCAGAGTGCCGGGTTTTTTACAATAAAATCCTTCATCATCGCAATTAGTTCCGGAGCATTGACTACTGATACTTTGACTCCACGCGAAGCCAGAAATTCGGCTTCACCTTTGAAGCTGACATCTTCGCCGATAACGACTTCGGGAATCCGGTAAAGCAGAATCGCCCCGGTGCACATTATACACGGCGATAAGGTAGTATAAAGCACACATTCTCGGTAAAAAGCGGCTTCATGCCGACCGGCATTGGACAGCGTGTCGATTTCACCGTGCAAAATCGGATTGCCGTTTTGTACCCGTCGATTGTGGCCGCGTCCGACTATTTGCCCGTTTCTCACCAGAACTCCGCCAATCGGGATTCCGCCTTCGCGCAATCCGGTCAGCGCTTCCTGATATGCTTCGTTCAGAAAAGCGTCCATACTTGGTACTCCTGTTAAGTTTTATTTTGCTTCAACTTTTGCGGTGCAAAATGATCGATAAAGTAAGCCGAACCTTCAACATAACAAGAATTTAACGCAGTTACCTTACTTTGCAAAATGTTATTGCAGTGAAGTTGGCTAGCAACTGAAAATTACATGCACAAAAGTGTAATGATGCAATTATTAAACTTCGCGCGCGCATAATGCGCGCGTGAAGTTTAAAGTTAATTTTCAATGTTTCTGATGATTTCCAATTTGGCCAGGTCATGATTTTGTCAGTTTGGCTACGCTGTCGCGTTCAATAATAATATAGGGTGTGATAATTTCACGGGGAAGTACCGTAGGATTATACCATTCTTCAGCGCGCAGTAAATGCTCTAGCGCCATGCGACCGCATTCCGCGAACTTGACATCAACCGTGGTTAACGGCGGCAAAAGAAGTTGCCCGCCCGGATAGTTACTGTAACCCATTATCGACACTTGTTGCGGGATATTTATCCGCAATTCTTTCAATACCTGATAAACGCGCATGGCCAGCCGGTCGGAGTGACACATGATTGCAGTCGGCGGTAATGGTCCCAGCATCCATTGGCGAACTGTCGCAGTCACAATTTCTGTTTGAAGTGAAATCATCTGTAATAGTGATTCATCCCAAACCAGACCGTTATAGTGATAAAACTCCCGAAGTTCCTGCCGGGTAAATCCTCGGAAAGTAGTGAGTTGTTCTGAGGGGAGCTCCAAAAATAAAGAAGCAATTACCCGATGTCCCGCCTTGGCCAGGTAGCGCAGTCCATCGCCCCAGGCAGCGCGTTCGTCGGTTCGTAAAACGCAAAATCCGGTATTTTCAGCATCAGTCGGCAATCCGTGCGGGATTACTACCGGCAGATTAAGCTGTTTAAGCTTTGTCACCAGATTTTCATTGATTTTGGAATGTCCAGTTTCCAGCAAAATTCCGGTAATCCGATGTTGTCTTACCATATTCTGGCATTCATTTGCGTCAAAACTATTCAATAATCCAGCGGGACAACGTTCCAGCGTTACCCCCATGTTTTTGGCGGCTTCATCAATTCCGGCGGCCACGTAACGACTCGGAGTTTCCAGATTTTCTGCACCGTCCGGCAAAACCACTAACACTGTTTGGCGTTTTAATTCGTCGGTAACGAAAGTACCTTTGCCGGGGAAACGCTCAACCAGTTTTTCTGTTTCCAGTCGCGCTAAAGCGCTACGCAGCGTAATCTGACCGACTCCAAGCGCTTTGGCCAGCTCTTTCTCTTTGGGTAGGCGACTGCCTGGCGGGAGCTGCTGTTCCAGAATTTCACGTTTTAAGTGTTCGTAAATAATATCTTTTTTGTATTCAATGCTCATAGGCTTCCTCGGTATGTGCTCTTTTTTCTAAAATATTCAGCTTTTATCTTTAACGAACCGATATCGTTTTTTTTATAGAAAAATCCTTATCTTTTACTTTGCCGGTATCAATCCATTGAATTGCTTGCCGAATAAATTATTAATCAACTATAGAGATGATTCTTCTGTTATTATCAATTTTTATCGCAAAATACTTCTATCTTAACTTTTTTGCAAATTTTTGGTTTAAAACTATTGACAAAATAGTATTCTTGCGTTATAATTACAATAGAAACAGATAGTAACAGACAAAAACAAAAGGTTATCATGAGCAAAATTGCATTAGTTGGCGCCAGTGTGCGTATCCGGGGTTTTGTCCGGGCAATCAAAGAAAAATACAGCCAAGTACACGAGCTTTGTGCGGTTATGGACATAGATGACGGTAAAATGCGGGCATTTAATGAATCCATTGATCTTGATCTTCCGCATTATACTGATTTTGCCAGAATGTGTGATGAAGTTAAACCGGATTTGTTACTTATTTCTACTGTGGATTATTTTCATCGCGATTATCTGGTCGAAGCGTTGAACCGTAAAATCAACTGTATCTGTGAAAAACCGTTGTGCGTAAATATTGAACAATGTCGGGATATTCTTGACGCGCAACAACGCAACCCGGAGGTTTTCGCTGCCACTTCGCATAACGCCCGTTATCATGTTGCTGCGCGAACCGTTAAAAAGTTACTTGATGACGGTGCCATCGGTCGTGTCAACAGCGTTCATTATGGGGAAATGCTGGATTATGTTCATGGTGCCAGTTATTTCAGACGCTGGAACAGAAATAAGAAACTATCCGGCGGATTGCAAATTCATAAATCCTCGCATCACTTTGATAAACTTAACTGGTGGCTTGGTTCTCGAGCCGAAAGTCTTGTTGCCATGGGTGG
>JAAYPP010000135.1 GCA_012519765.1 Lentisphaerota bacterium | reverse complement strand
AGCAAAATTCCCGCTAATGCGAAACCGCATAGAATCAGCAGGCATGAGTTAAAAAAACGGTGCGGGCGTGGTTCGACATTATTACCATTTGAATCGCGATATGTTTCACTCATAATTTCTTCCTTTATTTTAGAGTTTAAAATTTCAACTGTGCCGGTCGATATCAAGCTGGCCGATGGATATCCGGGTTCTGAGCCGCCGATAATCGTCAATACTGAAATTTCCGCAAAGCGGGGTCAGACAGTTTGCCGAAGCCGCGGCCAATCCGGCGGCAAAAGCATCTTCAAAAGGAGTACCGCTCAAATATTCCGTGAAAAATATGGCGCCGGCAGTGTCGCCGCTGCCCAGCGGGCTGACAATGTGTTCGAGTTTCGGCAGCGCGAACTCCCAGAAATGTCCCTCAATCGCGGCATAAGCATTGTCCGGCCCGTCAGTAATCGCGACTCCGGTCAGCGGGAACCGGGTCGTACAGTATTTGATAGCACGGCGCGGATCTCGGGTTCCGGCGATTTCAGCAATCTCGTCAAGATTGATTTTTAAAATCATTTTGCCGCCGACTTCCAATACCGGCTTGATGTTCTGCCATGAATCGACCAGCAGCGGCAAATTATTTTCGGCCGCGATCCGGGCGGCGCGCAGATAAAGCTCAATTCCGGTTCCGGTCGGAATCGTTCCGGCGATAACCACTCCGCAAGCTTCGCCAACATGCCGGCTGAACTCATCGAGCATTTCTGTGATATTTTCAGGTGGTACTGGATATGACGGATCGATAATCTCGGTCATGACCTGAGTCTTTCGGCACAGACAAGTCGTGCAGGTGCGAGTTTCGTGCGCGGTGATGATGGAACAATGCGCCAGCTTCTCGTCGTCCAGCATGGAACATAGCCGTGAACCGATTTCGCCGCCGGCAAACTGAAACAAGAGCGCGGAGAATTTACCCCAGCAACGCGAAGCCCGGCAAAAATTAATTCCCTTGCCGGATGGAAAATACTGGACTTGATCTGCTCGGTTGACCCGCCCATAAGAAAATTCCGGGAAGAAAAGTGTCTTCTGCCATGCCGGATTCGGGCCGAGTACGATAATTTTTTTCATAATAACTCCTCAAGCATAGAAATCACATCATCATCGGACATTGGACGCGGATTATTGCGCATACTGTTGCTGCGGCAATTTTTCACAATAAAATTGAAATGTTGCGGCGCAAGCCCGTAAGAAGTGAAACCGCCCGGAATACCCAGCGCGGTGCATAATTTCCCGACCGCATCCACAAAACCTTCGGCGTCGGACGGCAAACCGCAAATTTCCGCCAGTTCCGCATAATATTTTTCGGAAACCGGCAGGTTCCAACGTAAAACCGACGGCAGCAATATGGCGCAACACCGTCCGTGGGGAATCTTGAGCAGCGAACCGATCGGATGTCCAATACCATGAACTGCGCCAAGACCGGAAACCGCAAAAGCAAGCGCACCATTCATACTCCCTTCCGCCATTGCGCGCCTGACAAAGGCATTGCTACGGTCAGCGGCGAAAACCGGCAAATTAGGGTACAACAGTCCGGCAGCGCGCGCGGCGTGTTCTCTGGAGGTCTGATTGGCGCCGAGTGAAATATACGATTCAACAGCCTGGGTAAAGGCGTCCAGCCCGCTGTTGACTGCCAGCTCATAACTGCATCCGGCAAGGAGTTCCGGGTCAATAATCGCGAGATTAGGATACATCGTCTGATGCCGCAACGATTTTTTAATCTGAGTTTCTGGATCGGTCAAAACCGCATTGGGAGTCAGCTCGGCTCCGGTTCCGGCAGTGGTCGGAAGCGCGGCCATAAACAGTCCCTTCCCGGAAATGGACAACGTTCCGTCAAAATATTGTTTCAGATTTCCGCTTACCGGAATCAGCGCCGCGGCGGCTTTCGCCGCGTCAATAACGCTGCCGCCGCCGACGGCCACGACCGCTTGCGCGCCGGAACGACGCCCGGTTTCAATGATGTTTTCAACTTCGTGCAACGGCGGCTCGGCGGCGACACCGCAATGTACAGTTACCGTTCGGTTTGCCAGTATACTGTTCAGTTGTTCAAGCAGTCCGGATTCGGCGACATGGCGGCCGGTCACCAGCAGAATATTTTTAAGCGTGGATGGAATTTCGCGATTAAGACGTTCAATCGTGCCGTCGCCGAAAATAATTTTTACCGGATTATCCATAAAATCTCCAAATTCATCAATTAAAAATGCAGGGATCGCGTTCGCTCAATATCTCAAGTAATTTTTTGGCCGCCTGAGCTTCGGCCGCTTTGCGATTGACTGCGCAACCCCGGGCTTCATAGCCGTTAACCGATACCGCGACCAGAAAGTTAGGATTGTGATCCGGTCCATTTACCGCCACCACCGAATAATCCGGGGTCAAATTCCATACGCGCTGCGTGTATTCCTGAAGCATTCCCTTAGGGTTATCGCCAGCCAGACAAAGGCACGGTTCCGGAAAAACCTGTTTATAAACGGCAATCAGCCAATCGCGGACATTTTCGTAACCGCTGTCCAGATAAATAGCGCCAATCAGCGCCTCAGTCAGATCACTCAAAGTCGAATCACGTTCAGCCCCGCCGGATTCAATTTCACCGTTGCCCAGCAACAGAAAAGCCCCCAGATTGAGGTGACGCGCGATTGCCGCCAACGCATCCTGACAAACCAGCGAAGCGCGCATTTTAGTCATGCCGCCCTCTTTAATCCCGGGATATTCGTTAAACAGCCATTCTGAGAGCACAAGGTCGGCTACCGAGTCACCGAGAAACTCCAGCCGCTGGTTGTCGTACTGCAGGTTATGTTCCACCGCATAGGAGCGATGGGTTAATGCTTTTCGTAACAGCTCCCGGTTTTTAAATTCATAATTAATCCGGTACTTCAACTTTCCAATGTCTTCAGCCATACTTTCGCAACCTGTTTCAAATCAGTAAATGATCCGGTTCAGCAATTTTTAATCACCGCAAACCGCTAATTTACCTGATTAAAGAGTTATTTCAATTTTCGCTTCAGGTTAAACTTCGCTTTGCCGTTATATTTTTTTCATGAAATTTGTCGCAGATTCAGCATCAGTAAAATGTTGACAGCACCATCCGCGTTTCCGGGCAACCTCAATATTTTCAAGACGATCGTCAAAATACGCAACCGGCACGCCAAATCGTTCTTCAAAAGCCTGATAAATTGCCGGATCCGGCTTCATCACACCGACTTCAAAACTGTAGATAGCGCCGGTAATCAGCGGTGCGAAGGAAAGCTTGCGGGCAACTTCCATCGCATGAAGTTCGGAAGTATTCGAAAAATAAACCAGCCTGTATCCGGCATCAACCATCGCTTTGGCGAATTCCGCCATACCCTCGACATCTGAATCAATCGCGTCATTGAATATTTCCATAATCGAATCATCGTTCATTCCGGCGGTCTCCGGCAAAAAAGCACGACTCCGCTTCAGCCATTCGTACTCATCAATCAAGCCGCATTCCAGCAGATTGCAGGCCGCGCCAAAGCCTTCCGGCAAATCCGCGGCAGCGGAGATCCCAAGCCGCCCCAGGCACCGCTGATGATTAAGTTTGATGCAGACGCCGCCGATATCCAACGCAATTACTTTGATATTATTCACCGTCATTAAATCTCCAGTTGATCATGGTAATGGGTTAAACATTCGCATCCGGCTTCACCGACCGCCACCACATCCTCCAGCCGGACACCGCCCCATTCCGGATAATACAAGCCGGGTTCTACGGTAACGACTTCGCCGCCGCGCAAAGGCATGAGGTTGCGCTGATTCAGACGCGGTGCTTCATGAACTTCCAGTCCGAGTCCGTGCCCCAAACCGTGAAAAAATCCGAAACTTCTGCCGTCGTCGCGCCGTCCGCTGGCAAATCCGGCAGTTTTTAAAACCGCGTCCGCAGCATTATGGATTTCTGCCGGAACGCTGCCGGTTCTTATCATTTTTTTACTATGTTCCCGGGCCGACCTTACCGCCGCATAAGCCTTGCAGACGGTTTCCGGTGCCTTCCCTTTGACAAAAGTACGAGTCATATCGCCAAAATATCCGGTTTCGGTCATCCGTGGAAAAATATCAATGACCACCGGCGTGTTGGAACGGAGCGGACCACTGCCTTCATTGTGCGGCTCCGCGCTCTGCCGGCCGCCGGCGACAATAGTTGATGCGGCGACACTGCCGTTCCGCAACAGCTCAATATTGATTTCCGTCCGCACAATTTCCGAAGTCAGGACGGCATTATTCCAATGCAGAATACCTTCGGCGTCCGGTTTTGACGTGTGCAAAATACCTTCCGCCCGCCGCATTGCCAATCCGGTTACCCGCTGGGCTTCGCGCATGTGGTGCAACTCATTTTCATTCTTAAATTCACGCTGCGGGAAAAAACCGTTGCGCGCAACCGCGATTTTTACCCCATGTTTACGCAGAAAATCTGCCAGCACAACCGGGAAATCGGGGGGAACCCGAAACGCTCCGATATTGAGCGATTTGACCAGTACCATCAGCACATCGCCAATGCCGCGCCGCCCTTTTACAATAAAATCTTCATAACGCAACAGTTTAATGTCGGAGTGACACTCCTGAACTCCGCGGTCATATTCCAGCGCCGACAAAATCACCGCCTTGAGTGAACCGCTTGAAAAATAGATAAAAGGGTCCGGCGCCCGGAAACCGGTCGCATAAAAAATATCCGCCGAGCGTTCACTGTCCGCGACAATCAATGAAGCTTTTTTCATCTTTATCCTTTGTAAATTGAAAATTAAGTATAATATTCGTAATCTTATGAATTCCCCAAAATACTGCGGAATAGACAATAAAACAAGGCATAAAAAATGAGTTCAAATACGATTTTAATCTATATCCTGATTTTTCTGTGTTCATATCTGATCGGCTCAATTCCGTGGGGTTTCCTGATCGGACGCCTGTACGGAGTCGATATCCGCAAAGTCGGCAGCGGCAATATCGGCGCGACCAATGTGACTCGTTCGCTCGGCAAACTGCCTGGACGCATCTGTTTTTTTCTTGATTTACTGAAAGGTTTTCTGCCTGTGCTGGCGGTTTCCATGATGTTAAAACAACAATATTTTGATGACCCCGATCAATTTGCCCAGATTATCGCGGCAGCCTCGGCAGTGCTCGGCCACATGTTCAGCGTATTCATGAAATTTCGCGGCGGCAAAGGCATCTCAACCATTTTCGGAGTGTTGCTGGGCTTTTCACCATGGTCATTTTTGGCTGCCGGAATAGTATGGGTGTTAGTTTTTCTGATCAGCCGTTATGTATCGATGGCCAGCATTGCCGCCTGTGCTGTTTTGCCGGTCGCGGCAACATTATTCACCATGACCGAAGTTTATTATCATTCCATCTGGGTACTGGCTTTTCTGTTCCTGCTGAGTATTCTGGCGGTGATCCGGCATTCCGCCAATATCCGCCGACTGATCAACGGCACAGAAAACCGCTTTGAAAGAAAAAGGAACCGAACATCATGAAAATTGCAATTTTGAGCGACGGCGGCTGGGGTACCGCGCTGGCGACCGTGCTGGCAGCCAACAGTCACGAAGTAACGTTATGGGGACCGTTCCCCGATTATATTGAAGAAATGAAGCAGAGCCGCCAAAACACCCGTTTTCTGAAAAATGTCCAACTGCCGGAGCAGCTCAAGCTGGAATCCGACATTGCCAAAGCAGCGGAAGCCGATTATCTGGTACTCGCCGCTCCGGTTCAATACATGCGCGGAGTCCTGAGCACCCTGAAACCGTATTATGAACCGCGCCGCCATCGCCTGATTGATGTGGCCAAAGGAATCGAATGTGAAACGCTGCTGCGGGTCAGCGGCATCTGCGCCGAAGTGCTCGGCGAATGCCGTTACTCCGTGATGTCCGGCCCCAGTCATGCCGAGGAAGTATCTCGCGGCGTACCGACTGCGGTAGTTGCGGCTTCGACAGACCATACCCTGGCGGAAGAAGTTCAGGAGTTGTTCATGAACCACTATTTCCGGGTTTACACTTCAAGTGATTGTACCGGAGTTGAACTCGGCGGAGCGCTGAAAAACGTCATGGCGATTGCCGCCGGCATTATCGACGGCATGAAACTCGGCGACAATCCCAAAGCCGCGATGATGACCCGCGGCATTGCCGAAATGAGCCGGCTCGGTGTCGCCCTCGGCGGCGAAGCGCAAACCTTTTCCGGCTTGAGCGGTATCGGCGATCTGATCGTCACCTGCTGCAGCGGTCACAGCCGCAATCGCCATGTCGGCGAAGAACTCGGACGCGGCCTGAAGATTGATGAAATCACCCGTGCCATGGGCATGGTGGTCGCGGAAGGAGTAAAAACTACCCGCAGCACCAGGGAACTGGCCTGCAAGCTGAATCTGGAAGCGCCGATCGTCGAGCAAGTACACGCGATCATTTACGACGGCAAAAACCCCTCCGAAGCCGTTGCCGAACTGATGGGACGCAAAGCCAAGCCGGAACTCGAATAACGGCTCCGCCGAAAATCAGTAACTCAATGCTTTAAACTTCGCGCGCGCATTATGCGCGCGCAAAGTTTAGAACCAAACATTACGTCGACATTTCGCACGTGCCTTGCATCCGAAACCATCCCGTATATATTAAACTGCAAACTTGAACCCGTATTTTCACGAAAACAGTTAAGTTTGTTTTGACGGGGAAAAACCAGTTTAAAAATTACCACTAAAAGTTATGTACAGAAACATGAACAGAGAGTCAGATCACGCCATAAAAGACCAATCAATAAAACTTCCGGAGCGGACGCTCGGCAGTACCGGACTGAAAGTTTCATTGCTCGGACTCGGCGGTTTTCATCAATGCGAAGTAGATTCCGGAATTATTGAACAAGTCGCCAATAGATTCATCGCCCTCGGCGGAAATTACATTGAAACTGCCAGAAGCTATGGCCGTGGCGCCAGCGAAATTAAACTCGGAAACGTGCTCAAACCATACCGTAAAAAACTGGTTATCGCTTCAAAAACCGCTATGCGCGACGCGGAAAACGCCTGGCGTGAACTTAACGAAACCTTGAATGCGTTGCAAACCGACCATCTGGATTTGTATTTTATCCATAACATCAGCCGCATGGAAGACGCAAACGCCATTCTGGCTCCGGACGGCGCGCTAAAAACCTTCATCCGCGCCAAAGACGAAGGCATGATTAAGCATATCGCCATCAGCTCGCACTGGCCGGCAATACTCCCGGAAATCATCGACCTTGTTCCATTTGAAACCGTACTCATCTGGGGGAATTACCTCGATTTTTGCAACTATCCGGAAATTCCGGAACAAATCCTTCCCGCTTTGCGTAAACACGGCAAAGGCATCCTCTTCATGAAACCGCTCGCCGATGGTTATCTCTACCGTTCGCCGGTCAACGCTTTCCGTTACGCTCTGCGTCATGATTGCGATTGCATCGTGAGCGGTTTCAATAGTCTGGAAATGCTGAACATTGACGCCGCCGCTATCGCGGAAGGTCCGCTCAATGACGCCGCATGCGCCGCCCTGCTGACAGATGCGCCGGAACTCGGCAACTATGTCTGCCGGCAATGCAAAAATTGCACCGTATTGCCCGGCAGTCAAGGCAACCTGCTGAAGCGCCTGTTTGAACTGGAAGGCAAATTTGACCGCCAGATGAATGATTATCGCCCGGTTGATTCCGGAACCTATGCTTTGCGGCAAAGGCTGGGCGGCTGGTTTGGAAATGTGGAAAGGGCAACGGCAATGTATTCCGAAAACGCTGCTGAATTCATCAAGCTCTCAGCAGCTTCCGGACTGAAACCATGCCGCTACCATATTGATATCCCGCGTAAAATACGCATCGCCGCCAAAAAACTTTCCGGCGGCAACCCCGCGGAAATATAATCTATAATTGTCGACGCGGCGCAATTGATTATATCCATGAAAAACGTGCTTATTT
>JAAYPP010000134.1 GCA_012519765.1 Lentisphaerota bacterium | reverse complement strand
CGCACCATTTGCAAGAGTAAACGCACAACAAAAATCAATGGGGAGTCTTTTTTTCCCATTTGTAAGAGCAAACGCACAACACCTCCATTCAAATCTGGGAATTGTGCGTTTACCTTTGCAATTGACCTAACCCAACTTCCGCAGGCGAAAAAAAGGCGTATTGATAATCAACGAGTTAAGTCCAAAGCTGGCACAACGTCCCTTTCACATCTTTTTAAAAATTGTTGCCTTGGATGGCAATTTGGCGCAGTCGATTGCCAGATGATGATAAATTGCCCGTTGTCTTTCATCAGGCAGTCCAGGTTTGCGCATATGCCTCACTTTGCCGTCAGTTGTCGGGATGATCATAGTGGTATAGCAATGGGTTGCAAGCAACCGCCTGATTTTCTGCCAGGAAAGTTTGCAGCCGACTGTTTCAAGAGAATATTCTATCCAGCGCAGCAGATGATAGGCGAGAATGGTAATCCAGATATGCCCATCACAGCGATCTTCAGTATAATGAAAAAACGGACGTAGCCCAAGATCGCTTTTGAGCAGACGAAATGCGTTTTCCACTTTTGTCAGGGTGATGTAAATATGCCAGATATTGTCATCTGAAAGGTCTTTGCGGCTGCTGCGCAGATGGTAACATCCATGCAGTTCCGCGTCCGCCTGATATTTTTCATCATTCCGTATCCAGGATAACTGACGGCTCTCCGCCTCATAAGCGATGTCGTAAAATTTGGCGGCGCGAATGTATTTGCCGCAAAGTTTACCGATATTGCGGTTAACGGTTTCGGCTCCCTTTTCAAGATGAAGTTTGCCATCATTCTTGTCTATGCGTTTTTTAAGTTTTTCAAAAGCGGCGAGCAGTTTTTCCTCGGTTTTGCTGATTATCGCGTCTTCCTTCTTTTTGCGTTCATCGCTGCGGCAAAGCACGGTGGCCTCCTGCTCCGAGTCAAGGCGGCGAACCAGTACCGGAGTCTTGTCGTCCCGTCCGCCGATCTGGCGAAATTTTTCCACTTCGAGAAAATCGGCGGCAAACTTCTGGCGAGTGGTACGCTTCCCGTTGACCACGTAATCAAAACCGTTTTCAAGCAGGCAGGCAAGGTTTTCTGTGGTGGCAATACCGCCGTCGAGCACGACCATCGGTTTCCGGTCATTGCCACATAAACCCTGTAAATTCTTGACGGCTTCCACCAGCGAACGGCTGTCATGAAGATTGCCGGGAAAAACTTTATGAGTCAACACAAATCCTTCACCGTCAAGTACCAATCCCACTGAAACTACCGGACGGTCAGTACGTTTTTCCTTGCTGTTGGCGCTACGGCAGGCCTTGGAGTTAGCGGAAGCTTCGCCTTCGAAATAGCTGTTCGTTAAATCATACAGCACAATGGTGCGATTGAGATTGAATAATTCCCGTTCGCGCTCGCGCAAATGGATTTCAAGCAGTGGCTGACAGGCAAGCAGTTTGTCGCTGACCCGATAGAAACGATCTTCGCCGCTGAGTTCAATGTGTTCTCCGAACAATTCATTAAGTGCGGTAGTTTCCGCCCAGGACAAAAGTGAATTTTCACTGATCGGTTCAATTAAGCGGTTATAGATGCTGATTTTCGCGGCACTGATTTGTTGGGGACTGAATTTATGCCCATCTAGAAACTCACTCATTCCCAGGGATTTCCATGCCGCCTCCAACGGCAGCAACGGGCCAAGCAAAGTTGTATTTTCATGTTTCAGTCGGTCGAGCAGGACTCCATCAATGATGGTTTCCGGCATCACTTTTTGTTCCTGATGATTTATCGGCGTGAGTTTACCTGCAGAATCAAGCTTTTTAAGGATGAAATCCACCCACTTGGCCGCGTCCAGCTGCAACGGCAGCAAGCGTTGATAGCCGTTCATGCGGTTTTCGACTTCATGAGCGATTGTCTTGCGCAGTTCATCCGGAATCGGGACGTTTCCCAGAGACAAAATAATTTCCTGCCGAACTTTACCGTTATGATCACGCCTGCCGCTGACAAGTTGCAAGGCTGGAGTGGTTCTTGTTTTCTTTTCCCGGATGTACATTTTTCGTTAAAGTCTCCATTTATTTTTTTTATACATCCGGCAAATGAAAAATCAACATAATATTCAAAATCAGACTGGCACAACAAAAGCAAATTTTAAAAATTTTGAGCTTACGGGATATGAGGATAAAAAAAAATTGAACTCAAAAAAAATCCCCTTTTTTTTGAGTGCGAAACTTGGGCTAATTCATAAATAAAAGGGCAGAAATTGCAGACAAACGAAGTTTTTACAGCTTGGTTTTATTTGTGGTGGTGGCTACCGTAATAGTACTGATTATAATATTCATTGCCCCATCCAACCAGTTTACCGTCTTCAAATACCAACGGCATGCATTCATCCTGAGTTATCATGGCATCATACCAAAGTGGATTGATGTAATAGAACCAGATATCCGGTCGGCAGTATTCCTGATTGCTGACAGGCTCACCCATAATCTCAAGCACTTCGTCTTTAGTCATGCTGACGCGCAAATCAGCAGATTTTCGCAGGTTTTCACGTGCCTGATAGTAGCCATTGTAATGACATCCGGCTGAAATTCCGGTCAACGCTAAAATAACTGTAAAGATTGTCAAATTTTTCCAATTCATGGGTAATTCATCCTTGTTTCATATTTATGTTCTTAACGCAAAGAATTTGTGAAATAATATACACGCCAAACAGCGCAGGAAAAAGTAATTTTTAAAAGTTGCGTCATTTATGAGGTTTGAGCCGCAGTAAAATCTTGTTTTTTGCACTCGATGCGGTTATGTTAGAAGTTCTTTTTAATTAAATATTTCGAGGTTAGAATGTGGTTTAAACTTGGGATGGGGGATTGGCTCACTGCGCTGGCGTTGTGGGGGAACATTCTTGCGGTGTTGTTTGGCATAATCTATGGCGCAATTTATTGGAATCGCGACAATGATCAGCGGGGTGCCGGGAAATGACCGATAGATTTATGGTTTTCGGAATACTCGGCTGTTACCTGGCGGTTGTCGCCTGGCTGACTTTGCGCGGACATCGCGGGACACGGAGTCAGGAAGATTTTCTGGTCGCCGGGCGTAAAACCCATCCGTTTGTCATGGCGATGTCTTATGGCGCGGCTTTTATCAGCACTTCAGCGATTGTCGGTTTCGGCGGCATGTCCGGATGTTTCGGACTGGGGTTGTTGTGGCTGCCTTTCATGAATATTTTGTTCGGAATAATTATCGCATTTATTTATTTTGGCAAACGCACGCGCAAAATCGGCCAGAACCTCGGAGCAAAAACTTTTCCGGAATTTATCGGTCGGCGTTATGATTCGAAATGGCTGAAAATTGCAGTGAGCGGAATCATTTTCTTCTTTATGCCATTGTATTGTGCGGTGGTATTGATCGGCGGCGCCCGCTTCCTGGAACAAATGCTATTTATAAACTACAATACCGCAGTCTGGGCGTTCGGCATAGTAATCGGTATTTATGTGCTGCTAGGCGGCTTGAAAGGGGTCATGTATGTCGACGCGCTGATGGGAGTAGTCATGCTGCTCGGGCTGGCAGTACTGCTTGGTCTTACCTACTGTGAATTAGGCGGAATCATCACCGCGCATCAGAAGCTTACGGATATGGTAAATCTGGTACCGGCCGATTTTGCGGCGCGCGGACTGAATGGCTGGACGGCGATGCCGCGTTTTAATTCGGAGATGTGGTGGCTACTGGTTTCCAGTCTGATTCTGGGGGTGGGGATCGGAGTATTGGCACAGCCGCAGTTGGCGGTACGCTTTATGACGGTCAAAAGCGGGCGTGAATTAAACCGCGCGATTCTGATCGGTTCGATTTTTATTATTACAACCGCGGGCTCGGCATATATGTGCGGAGCGCTTTCGAATGTCTGGTTCAATGAAAAATTCGGTTTGATTGCGGTAGATGCAGTAAAAGACCAGGAATTGATGTCGGCGGCTTATGAGAAAAAAATTTCCGGCGGTGACTTGACTGAATTGAAACGTCATAAGATTGCTGAAAAACCCCAAACCATATCTGAAGCCAAACTGAGTCACGGAAACCCGGACCTGATTATTCCGGCATTTATCAATCT
>JAAYPP010000020.1 GCA_012519765.1 Lentisphaerota bacterium | reverse complement strand
TTGGGACCTTTCAGGATTTTCGAGGCTGCGACACGTTCTTCCTTGATTGCGGAAGCGCAACGTGCAAAAACAGCTTCAGCAATGGTCGGCGCGGGCGCACCGAGATCAAGCGCGCTGGTGCTGGTCCATTTACCGGTTCCTTTCTGCCCTGCGGTGTCGAGAATTACATCTACCAGGGGTTTCTTCGTTTCAGGGTCGATTTCTTTAAGAATATTGGCTGTAATGTCAATTAAATAACTGTCTAATTCGGCTTTGTTCCATTCGCTGAATACCTTTTGCATTTCTTTGGCGCTCATCCCAAGCATATTTTTCATCAGCGTATAAGCTTCACAGATCATCTGCATATCGCCGTATTCAATGCCGTTGTGAACCATTTTTACATAATGCCCGGCGCCATCGGAGCCCACCCATTCAGCGCATGGCGAACCGTCATCTACTTTGGCGGAAATGGCCTGGAAAATCGGTTTGACGGCCGGCCAGGCTTTCGGTGATCCCCCCGGCATGATGGATGGTCCCAGAAGCGCGCCTTCTTCGCCACCGGAAACACCGGTACCGATATAAAGCAGATTTTTGCTTTCCAAATATTTTGCGCGGCGGATGGTATCCGGAAAATGGCTGTTGCCGCCATCAATAACAATGTCCCCTTTGTCGAGGAAAGGAATCAGCTGTTCAATAAAATCATCAACCGGCTTGCCGGCTTTGACCATCAACATGATTTTGCGCGGCTTCGCTAAGTTGTCAATCAGTTCCGCAATGGTATGGCAACCAACGATATTTTTGCCTTTGCCACGGCCGTTGACAAAATTATCAACTTTATCGACGGTACGGTTGAATACGGCAACCTTAAACCCTTTGCTTTCCATATTCAATACCAGGTTTTCACCCATTACTGCGATTCCGATCAAACCGATGTCGGCTTTTGTAGCTTTGGTCTTTTTGACCGGAGCTTTGGCTGCGGTTTTTTTAGCCGGTGTAGATTTTACTGCTTTTGCGATTCCCATTGCAAAATTCCTTCCGTTATGAGTTGACATATTTATTATGCAAGAATTATTTTAATATAATACAAATAACAGTCAATGCAATGCAATTTACACCCTCCTCGGCAATCCCGACATCATTTTGCGCGCCGTTGTCGTTATTTTTACAAATTACGATGAAAAATTATTGAAAATTCTTGTCAGGTGGCTTGACAATAGACACACTATTATGAGCGCGTGAATTTAAGAACAGTTGAAAATCAATATTTGCTGATCACGTAGCGGAATTCATCGATGAAAAGGTTGATGTCTTCGCTACGGTTCTGCCAGAAACTGATCCTGATTCCTGAATAGGCGTCCTGGCGTTTAATGCTCATGGCCAGCAAAGCGGCAGATGGTTGGTCGGATTCTGCCTGGCAGGCACTGCCGGAAGCGATGTGAATACCGCGTTGTGATAACATTCTTACCGCGACCGCAGCCTGTATTCCGGGGAGAATAAGGTGAAGAATGAACGGCGATGCCGCCTCCGCCGGAATGATAGGATGGGGTGTTGCTCCGCCCGGAAGTGTGAAGTCCAGCAGATTATCCAATATCTGCTGTTTAAGTACGGCAGCGGTGGCGGCGGCAAGTTCGCGGTTGGTTTTGGATATGGCGGCTGCTTCAGCCATGGTCAGACACTGTGCCGGTTCCGGGCGTCCGCTCAGATATTTTTCGGAACGGGATTTTTTCAGGAAATCCAGGATATTTTTGTGCCGGCAGAATATTGCCGCGCCGCCGGGGGCGCCGAATTTGTGTCCTGAACAAAACGCGATATCCAAGCCGGCCGCATCCCATGGGATCGTTATTTTTCCGGCGCTTTGGACGGTATCCGCGAGGAATTTAGCTTGCGGCGCATGAGTGCGGATAATGGTTCCCAATTTAACGAGATTTTGTATTGTTCCAAGTTCGCTTTGAACATGGTGCAACACCACCAGTCCGGTTTTTTGATCAAGTGCGGATTCAAGTTGTTCCGGCTCAATAATACCGTTTTTCGGGTTTGGGTTCAGTTGCCGTATTTCCGCGCCGGTTCGCGCCAGTGCTGCCAGCAGTGCGGGATGTTCAAGCGAGGAAGTGACAATATTGCTACGGCGAAATGGCGGGTAAAGTGAAATCAGATTGAACATTTCCGTCGCCGAATTTCCCCAAAAAACCGGAGCATCCGGAGCGTCTGTCAATGCGTCAGAAAGTTTAAATTCGGCTTGACGGAGTTTTTCCCGAAGTTGTGCCGCCAAGTCGTGTGTGGCTTCCTGATTGGCGTAACATTCTTGCAGCGTCACGCACAGAAATTCACGTATTTCGGGGCGCACGGGTGTCGCGGCGGCGTTGTCAAGATAAACGGGATTCATTTTTTGCGAATGGTATTCTTTTCACGTTCGGCTTTGTCCAGTATCGAAGCGCGTTCTACCATCATATCATTGTTGATCTGTTCAAGTTCTGCCGGATCAG
>JAAYPP010000133.1 GCA_012519765.1 Lentisphaerota bacterium | reverse complement strand
ATTTGCGAGTGTAGCTCAGTGGTAGAGCGTCACGTTGCCAACGTGAATGTCGTGGGTTCAACTCCCATCACTCGCTCCATTTTTGAATTTTCTTCATGACGTCCCGCGACTTCGATACACTAACCAGTTTTACTGACGGCAACGTTTCAGAAATTCGGTTAATTCCGGCAGTTGAGCGGAAAGCCCACCGGGGTTGCGCTGCAATATATTTAACCGGTTGAGAATGCCGCGGGGATTGGCGATTCCAGGTGTATCCGGATACCTTAGTGTTTCAGCGAATTCTGCCGCCAACAGTGCCAGTTGCAACTGCGGTGTTGCGGTATTCCAATCTTTTTTAATATCACCGGCATAAATATGGAACTGACGTTCTTCGATCCGGGCATTGTCGAGGTTTTTATATCGCAACCGGACAATGGCTGCGATTGCATCAGGATTACATCCGGAAACGAGTCGTAATTCATAGAGAGCGGTTACAGACTGCCCGGAGCCGACTTCGCCGGCATTGACTTTGTCATCACGAAAATCTTCGCTACTGAGTTGACGGCGGCTGTAACCGATTTGCCGATACTCGCGAACCGTTTCCGGATTGAATTCAACTTGTATTTTAACGTCTTCTGCGATAGGACGGAAACGAGCCTCGAAATGTTCAGAAAATAGTTTTTCGACTTCAGCGGCATCGTCCATAAAAACATAACTGCCGTCACCGTTTTCAGCGATTGCGTCGAGTAGTGTATCATCACCGCCTTCTCCGAATCCGAGAACTATGGTGGAAATGCCTTCGGCACGTCCCTCTTTAACCATTTGAATCATTGCCGAATAACGGTGTCCGGGTAGCGAATGGATTCCGTCGGTGATCAGAACTATGCGGTTTTGCGCGCCTTTGGTCAAGTTTTGACGGGCGGCCTCGTAAGCGGCGGCAATTCCAGCGGCAATATCTGCTTTGCCGAAAGCCCGGAGTTGGTGTACTTCCGGGATAATCTTTTTCGCGCCAAAAATAGTTACTGGTTTTTCCCGGCATACAATCAGACGGATGCTATCATGCGGATTGAGTTTTTCAACGAGTTTGGTCACAGCTTTGACGGCAATACCCAAGTGATTTTCAAGCGCCATTGAACCGCTGGCATCCAGCAATACCGTGTAATTCGAAGGAGTGTTGCGGTCAGGTCCCAGCTTTTTTCCTTGCAACGCGATGCGCATTGTCACATTAGCCGGTCGGAACGGATTGGCGGCGGCTTCCGTCATGATATCGAATACTCCGTTTCGCGGCGAAGGATAATGATAATCGAAATAGTTGATAAAATCTTCCGCATGAATTTCCTCGGGATTAGGTTGGCGTCCTGACATGACAGCTTGCCTGGCGCGAGTATAGGAAGCGGTGTTGGTATTGACTGAAAATGTCGATATCGGGCGTAGCGCCGCAGGATAAAAGGGCAATCCTTGGGATAATTCTCTGAACTTCTGTTCTTGCGCGGTAAGTTTGCGGACAACCTGTTGAAATTTTTCAAGGGAGTGTGACGGGATTTCCACGCTCAGCCGGTTTCCTGCGCGATCAATCGCAATTTTCCCGACATCACTGATTCCATGTTTTTTCAACCATTCTTTCACTTCTGATTCGCTGGTCAGATTCCAGGTTTTCAAATTCAAACGGACAGTCGTTGAAATGTATGCGGATGGTTCAGAGATGGACTCGGACGAAACAACTGAAAGGTCTGCTTT
>JAAYPP010000019.1 GCA_012519765.1 Lentisphaerota bacterium | reverse complement strand
CGCCCAAGTACAAAAGCAGTACCGGCAAGCGGTTTTCCGATCCAGCCGTCATCAATTATCTTGCGTGCAGTCTGCTGACCGCCGCCCAAAAAGGTATCAGGAGCGCAACCGACTTGCAATTTTCGGGCCGCTGCCAATTCCATAACGCCCTTCGCGTCCGCGTGATCAACGCCGAACGGTTTTTCGCTGTAGACATTTTTTCCGCTCTGGAGTATTTTTTTGTCGACGGCGCTATGTGCTTTCGGGGGAGTGAGATTAAGCACTATTTCAATTTCCGGCTGTGCAAGCAGAGCTTCGATACTCATTGCCGGGACCTTGAATTCTTTGCCGCGTTCTTCTGCGGCGGCGGAGTTGCTGTCAGCACAAGCAACAACTTCAATCATCTGGAATGTTTTTGCCGCATTGAAATAGGCACTGGAAATCATCCCGCAGCCAATCAGTCCGATTTTTGTTTTTTTCATAATAGATATTCCCTTGCGGATAAGATTATTTATTGCCGAACGCCAGATCGGCGTTGATCATATATTCATAGCTACGCCTGATCGCTTCGGCCATATCAATAATACAGTAATCGAGTTCAACAATCAGGGTATCGACGCGTTCCGGGGTGGCGGCGACAATAGCAGGAATATCCATTATTCCGGTACCAAGCGGAGTCAACTTTAACTGACGGTCAAGAAAACCATTGACCATTTTGAATTTTTTCTCGTCGCACTCAAAGGTGCCGTCCTTGACATGTACCGAAACAATACGATCGGCGAAGAGTTTAATCATTTCAACCGGATCATTGGCTCCGAAATTACTCGACCAGAATGCGTCAAGCTGAAATTTGACTTTTGGCGCGAGCTCTGCATAAATCTCATATTTGAGTCGTCCGTCAAGTCTCTGAAATTCAAAGTCGTGATTATGTTGAAAAAGTTCAAGTCCGGCCTCTGCCAGCTTTTCCTGAGCGGAATTGACAAAGTCGGCAGTACGCTTTATCGCGGCAATATCCTTGAAGTCATCCGCCCCGAAACCGCAAACGACACGCTTGAGCCCAAGCTCTCCAGCCAGGTCAATCACTTCCGAAATATTGTCGCCTCTGACCCATGGCGTATGACTGGTCGTCATTTCCAGCCCGAGATCATCAAGCATTTTTTTGAATTCCCGGGGCGCGAGTCCCCAGAGTCCTGCCGGTTCGACCGCTTTATAACCGATATCGGCGACAAGTTTAAGAACCGCAGGAAAATCATTTTTGGCCATTTCCCGTAAAGAATACAGCTGGACACCAAGTGCTCTTTTCATACCTTACTCCTGAAAATAAATTGACTTTTTATTGCATTTGAAATGCCTTGATATTCATATTATATTGCTTAAATAATAAAACTCAATTGACGAAAAATCTCAAATTTTGACTAAATATGCCAAATCCGTTTATCCGCGTTGAATCACTGCTTGCTGTTACTTTGTATCAGGCTCCTGCCGATGCCAAAGTTAACCCGACGACCATTCCGCCGCATACCGAAATTATAGAATTGCTGGTTGGCGGCGCTGTCGACTTCGAAGTGGACGGCAGATGGATGCACTTTGAGCGGGGAGGGCTTTTTTGTCATCAAAGCGGGCAACAGACCATCTGGCGCACCACTGTTGACGCGCCGTACCGTTGTATCGTATTCCGTTTCAACGTAAGCGATGACCGGAGACTTTTGCCGCGCGCATCATTTTTTCATGAGATGCGCAAGCTGGATACTTTTGCAACCGAATGTCTGGAACTATTTCATGCGCCGGAATGTGACCGCAATGCTCTCGGATGCTATATCTACGGGACTTTGCTCAAACAAAACTTGCTGACCAGTTCACGCCCAGCCACGGAACACGGAAAATACCCCATCGCATTGTGTCGGATAACAGAATACATTCGCAATAATCTGAATTGCGAACTGGAAATGAAAGAGCTTTGCACTGCCGGCGGGGTAAGTCGCGCACAGATTTTTCGTTTATTCCGCGAATATCTGGACGTTACTCCGCACGGTTATATCTCGGCACGCCGAATCGCTTTGGCACGCCGGCTTTTGGCCGGTTCGGTAAATAGTATCAAGGAAGTGGCCGGGATGTGCGGATTTGCCAATATAGAAGTTTTTTATCGTAATTTTCGCAACACGGTCGGTCAGACGCCGGCAGATTACAGGCGAAACTGCTCCGCCTATAACTTTGATCATAACGATATATCCTGAAGAAACCGACAATTCGCTGGGAGCGGCAGTGTTTCTTATAGATTTTACCGGCTCAAATGTTTTTTGTGTTATTTAATTTACAGCGGCCAGGAGTTTTGTTCCCATTCCATCAGACTCCAGAAACAGTTTCCAACCGGTGAGACATTTAAATACGGGGCATAGTTTTTGGTTGGCGAAGCGTGCCAGCAACATCTGATCATCGGAAACATTGAAAGTTGACCAGAATAACGCGCGAAAGTGTATGGGTTGGTGCCATTGCGCATGGCATCCATTTTTACCTGCTGCCAGCTCCAGCCGACCGGGCTTGAACCCCAAGTGCATTCCGCATCGCTGAACTCATAAAAATAGCTGATCCGCGTTACTTCCGGATTGGGATTCATGCCGTTAACGCCTAAACTGCCGGGGCGATCATAGGCCTCCTGATAGTCTTTCAGCGGATGTGTGTACCACTCTTCGGGCGCGCTGTTTTTGGGGTTGCCGTCTTCCGGACAATGGAAAATTTTCTGGTTAGTGGTGTATTCCGGAACAAAACGGGAAATCCACGGCACGTAATATCCGTTGTAGTCATCCTGATAGTTGATGGAAAGCAAACCGAGTTGTTTCAGATTGTTGATGCAGGTAGTGCGTCGGGCTTTCAGCCTGGCCTGATTGAGCGCAGGCAACAGCAACGCCGCCAGAATCGAAATGATCGAGATTACTACGAGGAGTTCGATGAGACTGAAAAATTTATTTTTCATGATGGTTTCCCTTCTTCATTCCGGCACAAGCCGTGATTAGTTTTTTCCCAGTAAAACGGTTTGGTAAAAAGTTGAATAAATCCTTTCCAGGCCGCGAATGAAATCAGCAGCCAGTAAAACGGCATCAGTAACGCCATTGGAATCAGCGAATAGTAGCGGCGCTTGAGACATGCGGTG
>JAAYPP010000132.1 GCA_012519765.1 Lentisphaerota bacterium | reverse complement strand
CTTTTTGGTGCTTATGTTGTTGTTCATCAACACATTACAATATATCGCCAACAGGAGGAGATTTCAAGAAAAAAACGAGTAAAAGTCGTTGATTATTAAGTGGTTAACGAATTTTGCAGAACACATGTCAGAATAATCTTTAAGGAGGAAATTTTTCATGAAGAAAATATTCAAATGGACGCTGCTGACAATAATGGGTTGCGGTATTCTCTTTACTGCATCAGGTCAAGAAAAAAGTTCAAAAAAAATATTGGGTAAAGTCAATGCTCAAAATCTAAATGTCAGAGTAAAGCCTGGACGCAACTATACTTCTGTCGGCTACATTAATCGTGGCGATGAAGTTGAGATAATTCGCGCCAGCGGCGATTGGTTTGAAATAAAAGCACCGCCTAAATCTGCGGTATGGGTACCTTCAGATGCGGTTAAAGATGGCAAGACAATTAAAGCGACAACATTGCGCGGCGGTCCCGGAGTTGAACATCAGAGTTATCTGCAGATACAACCTGGCCGCGAAATCAAGGTAATCGATTCACGGCGCAAACTTTGGCTTAAAATAGAGCCCCTTTCGGAATTAACTGCCTGGGTATATAAAAAATATATTAAAGTAAATCCGGCGGATGCCTCAAAAATACCCGGTTTAAAAGCCACCATTAGCACCATTGGCAAAACGCCTCAGCCAACCACTGAAGAAAAACCGTTAGATTTACCATTTGTTCCGGGAAGTGAAAAAAACGTAACCATGAGCGGCGTCATTCAGCCCGTCAGTGCCGGTACGGTTGTTACTCACGCACTATGTAAAAGTTTCACCGAACATAGTGCTCTTGCATATATCGCGAGTCAAAAGGTTGACCTTAAAAAGTATTCAGCTCAAAAGGTTAAAATTGAAGGAAAAAGCAGATTGGTCAGCAACTGGAGTGTTCCAGTAGTCGAAGTGGAAAAGGTTACCATAATCAAATAATATTTCAAATATGACGTCAAGAACGCGGGTTGCTTCTACCCGCGTTTTTTTTGATCTATGCTTAACATGGAAAAACATTAAACGAAATAATTCAGGAAAAACAGTTTGGATTGGTTTATGTCATGAAATTATAGTCTTAACTGTTTTTTTGACAATCGTTGCTGAGGTGAAATTGTGACTGTTGAATTTGCCAGCTTTTATTTTGATGATCCTATTGTGGATGGACGTGCCGTAGACTTTTTTTTGCCGTCTGAGATCAGTCAAGAAGTTGCGCTTTTTTTTGTTCATGGGGGTGGTTGGCGCGCGGGGTCACGTACATCTTTTCACCGTCTTATTACGGAATATAATAAGCACGGCTTTATTTGCGCCAGTTCCGGTTATCGGCTTTCCGGGGTAACCGCTTTAGAACAACTTTTCGACCTTCGCTGTGCCTACAATTTATTCACAAAGAAATTATGTGAACTCAATCAGTCACCACGGATTATGATTATAGGGACTTCTGCCGGAGCGCATTTGGCTGCATTGCTGACGCTTACTGTTCCTGGGGAATGTGGCGAAGTCGCTGTTTATGATGACGAATGGATTAAGCCATGTGGAGCGGCTCTTCAGTCAACCCCGGTAACATTTGAGCCATGGGAGGATATTTTTCCTGCAATTTGGGCATCAATGCAAAATATAGCAGGAACACCATATGCGTCCGATTCGAAAATATACAAACAATTGTCACCGGTAACTTACCTCAGATCAACTAATCCGCCTTTGTTTTTTCTTGAAGCGGAAAACGAACACATGTTCCCTAGTGATATGACTTTGAACTTCACTAAACAGCATAATGCTTTGGGTATTCCGTCGCGATGGAAAAAATACACACACACCGAGCACGGTTTTTTTTACGATTTGACCCGCTGGCAGCAACGTGAAGCATTTGACGACATCAAGGTTTTTGCAGAATCGTTGTAAGTTCTATCTGCAAAGAATAAATTCACATATTGACACTTGAACAATTTTTCTTATATGGTAATATAAATAAATTATATTTCACAATCTCACATATATATTCGGCGATTTACTTATGAGTAAAAGAAGACATCTTGGAACAATATACGAAAGTTATCCGGCAAAGGATTTTGAATCATTAGTTGGTGTAAT
>JAAYPP010000131.1 GCA_012519765.1 Lentisphaerota bacterium | reverse complement strand
TATTATCCCCTTGAAATTAAATAGTCCAAAGTAATGCGTGAGCGCCGATTTTTCAAGGCAAATGATGTTCAATCAGGACAAGATTCCATAAAGTTTTGGCGCAATAAATTTCTGATTGATTTCTGTAATGGAATACTTTATATTAGCGCAAATATGCCATTCCGATTTAGGGTTCAAGATGTTTTCTGAAGAATCAAAATTATCTAATTTTTTTGCCATTCTAATCGCTTTCGGGCTGATTGTACTCGGGTTTTACTGGTTTTTCAAAGATGTCAGTACGAATTCTCCGGTTAATGGGGTTTTCGGGTTGCTGATTCTGGTCAGTTGCCTTGTGAGTGCAGCGACTTTAATTGCGCCGGCGGTTTCTTCTGTGGTGGGGAGCTGGCTCGGTGATGCCTTATTCTACCGTCGCGCAAAATTGGATAAAGCTCCGGAGTGTCTTGACCGGATGGAAGGGCTGATGCTTGACGGGAAATACCATGAAGCGGTTGAAGAAGTCAAAGAAGTTCTCTTTCGCGATGCTCTAAATATTGATGCCCGTGCGCTGCTTTTTCGAATCTATTTGAAGCACCTTCAAGATCGCGATAAGGCACTTGAAGTCGGTTTGGAATATTTTAATCATCCCGCGCATAAATCTAACGGCGAAAGCGTGGAACTGCTGCTGGCAATGTCAGATCTTCTCGATGATAAAAATGCCGCAGAATGGCTCGCCAAAGAACTTAAGCGCGGAAATTATTCCAACCATGATGCGAAGTTGCTGAAAAACCGTTTGAACTCTTTTCGCGACTTAAACAATTCATGAATAGAGCGGATAAATTGGATTTTTAACGGACATCCAAGCGCAGGTTGCATGACTTGGAAAAATCGTATCAATTGAGCTTTACTTTTCGGCGAAGTCGGCTTTATTATTATTTCTGCGGATAATAATCCATAAACCAACAATAAGATTAGGAGTAGAAAAATGGCGAATTACAGTAAAATTGCCCCGGATTGGTGGGACTATACCACCTTGGATCGTGAAATTCTTGATGATGCGGCACGTTTGAGCGCTGATGATCTGCTTAAATTGTCACGTCCCGGTTTTACGGTGAAATTTTATGATACAATTGAAGACTTTTATCTGGCCGAAGCGCTAGAATATATCACCGCCTGGATGCAGGCAACCGAAGAAAAACCTTGCGGGATTTGCGGTCCGATCGGCCCTACCGAGCATTTGCCTTTGGTGGCCCGACTGGTCAATGAACTGAATCTAAATCTTCGTCATTGTCACTTCTGGGGCATGGATGAATGGGTTGTCGACGGCAAAGCAGCAAGTCCTGATTTTGCCTTAGGGTTCCGCAAAGCAGATTTTGATCTTTGCTTTGGGCGGATTCGTCCGGAACTCCTGATGCCTGAAGCAAATATGCATTTTCCTGAATTTGACGTTACTGAATATGTCAAATCGTGGGATCTTGCCGATTGTCTGGTCATGCAGGGCGGTCAGGGTGAAACCAAGCATTGGGCATTCAACGACCCGGTCAAGCGTGAAGGAAAATATAAGGATCAGCCTCCCACTCCGGAAGAATATCGCCAGCTCGGTACTCGTCATGTCCATCTCCATCCGATTACGCTGATGCAGAACGCCCGTACTTCCGGTGGCGGCACGGTTCAAAACGTTCCTTCTGAAGCGATTACAGTCGGGCCGGTAGAAACCTGGAAAGCGAAAAAGATTTCGATCTGGCATCCCGGACATCATGACAATCCGTTCGGCCTTCGTCTTTCTTCGTTGATGATCGGGAAAAAGATTGCCGATTCACGGGTTCCAATGTCATTGCTTTCTGATCATCCCAACGTTCAGTTCAATTTCCTGCGCAGCGGAATTGGCGCTTGTGACGTAGAAATGCATTGAGGTTGCGGAGAATAACATGAAAAAAACAGCTTTTGCCATTGCGTCACATCCCGATGATATCGATTATATGATGGCGGGCACGCTGGTGTGCTTGAAAAATGCCGGCTACGAAATTCATTATATGAATATTGCCAATGGCTCCTGCGGCACTAATCAGTATGACCGCGAAACTATCATCCGCATGCGACGCGAAGAGGCAAGTACTTCCGCAAAAGTCATTGGCGCGCATTTTCATGAAAGCATTACCGATGACCTGGAAGTTTTTTACACCAAAGAACTTCTTGAACGGTTGATTCCGGTGGTTCGTGAAGTCAACCCTGAAATCATATTGACCCACGGGCCGTATGATTACATGGAAGACCATACCAATTCCGGACGATTGGCCGTGACTGCGGCGTTTTCCCGTGGTATGACTCCTGCTCCTTGTGTTCCCCAGGTGGCTCCGGTCAACAGTAAAGTTACGGTTTACCATTCGATGCCGCACAGCATTACTGATCAGTTGCGGCGTCCGATCGTTCCGGGGATTTTCGTCGACGTCAAGGAAGCCGTTGAATTGAAAAAACAGATGCTGTCCTGTCATATCAGTCAGGGCGCCTGGCTGGATTCCAGCCAGGGCAGTTCTTTCATCAACGATATGGTCAATCGTAGCCGTTATTTTGGCAAGATGTCCGGTAAATATGAGTTTGCCGAAGGTTGGATCAGGCATAATCATATCGGGTTTTGCGAGCCCGGTGATGATCCGCTAAAAGAAGCTCTTGGCGAAAAAGCCGCAATCAACGAAGAATTCGAAAATTCAATAAAAATCGACTTCTGGGATTGATGCTTAAACAAAATAAAACCGGCCATGTGATACGCATGGCCGTTTCTTTGAATATTTGAACTTTTAAACGCCGTCCACGATACTATATTTTAAACTTTATTTAATTTTTAAGGACTCATTTTTAATGCGCTCATTTAAACTTGGTACTGCCGGAATGCGGGGAATGGTTGGTTCCGGTCTGACGGTGGAAAGAGCAGTTGATTTTGCTTCCGCTTTCGGAACCCTGCTTGACGGCGGTCGGGTCATTCTCGGCTGTGATACCAGGTTTTCTACCAATATGCTCAGACACGCGGCGTCAGCCGCGTTGTTAGGGTGCGGTTGTGAAGTTTTGAATGCCGGAATCGTCCCGGCAGGTATTATCCACTTTCTTACACCGCATCTCAAAGCTGACGGGGCATTGCTGATTGGGGCCGGTCACCAGAAAGCCGGTTGCAATGCCGCTATTCCGCTGGCTGCCCAAGGAAATTATTTCAATCGCATTGAATTGCAGGAACTTCTGGATATTTATCACAGTCATCAATACCTTGGTGTGGCCTGGAATAAAATCAGAAAGATTAAACCGATACCTGAAGGTGCGGTTTATGATTATCTTGATGCGTTGTGCGCGGTTATTGATACGCGGGCAATTGAGAAGGCAAACTTCACAGTCGTAGCCGATTTTTGTAACGGTTCCGGCGGTGCGGTCGGCGAATTGGTCGCGGAAAGACTTGGGATCAAAATGATCGGCATCAATAAAATATTTTCCGGTATTCTGCCGCATGAACCGGAACCGCGTCCCCGAACCGCGACCCAGGTTCAATCTTTGATGTCGCCGCTTAATGCCGATGTCGGGTTTGTTTTTAATAGCGATGTCAGCCGTATGTCGATTGTCACGGATACCGCAGAAACATTATCTGAAGAATATACCGCGCCACTCGCTGCAGATTACCTGCTGGCAAAATATCCGGGCAGTAACGTTGTTTCCAATATTTGTTCAACGCGTTCACTGGATGATATTGTCACGAAGCATGGCGGGGAGTTGTTCAAGACAAAAGTAGGGCAGGCCAATGTTATTGATAAAATGTTTGAAACCGGCGCGTTGATTGCCTGTGAAGGCAGTGGCAGCTTGGCCGGTTCAAACTGGGTGCGCGGGTTTGATGCGTTTTATGTAATGGCGTTGATTCTTGAATATATGGCAACGACTGGCAAGAGTTTATCCGCGCTTTGCAGCGATATTCCACGTTATCATATTGTCAAAAGTACGGTTCGATGCCAGTCTTCGCAGGCATATAATTTATTGCGGAATATACGCGGGATGGCCAGGGACGGGGTCATTAACGAGGAAGACGGAATCAGAATTGACTGGGAAGACGGCTGGGTATCCGTTCGTGCTTCTGCCACTGAGGCTGTAATCAGGTTAATTTCGGAATCGAAGAATATCGAAAAAGCGGCAGACCGCGATTTTAAGTTACGCGGAATGATCGAGCATCAGAGGGGTGAGTTGTGAAATTTCGAAAGAATCTGAAATTCAGTACCAGCGGAGTGCGTGGAATTGTCGGGGAATCTTTGACCCCGTTGCTGACCTGTTCGTTGGCGGCTGCTTACGGTAGATACGTTGGCGGCGGTCGGGTTTTGGTCGGTCGCGATACCAGGCCCAGCGGCGAAATGATTGAAAACGCCGTAGTTGCCGGTTTGCTTTCTGTCGGATGCCAGCCTTTGCTGCTTGGCGTAGTGCCGACTCCGACTGTTCAGGTGATGATCGTAGAATCCGGCGCCAACGGCGGTATCGTTGTTACCGCCAGCCATAATCCGGCAGAATGGAATGCGCTTAAGCTGATTGGCGCTGAAGGTACTTTTCTCACCGAAAATGAATATGCTGAATTATCGGACATTTATAATCAGGAAGACTTTCATTTTTGCGGCGAAGAGCTACTGCGCAAAGTAAAATATATCGCGAACGGCTTCAAAATCCATCAGGATAAAATTTTCAACAGTATCGATATCGAAGATATCCGTAAACGGCGTTTTAAAGTTGCGGTAGATTGTTGTAACGGTGTCGGTGCGGTCTATTCGCGCGGTTTTCTGGAAGCACTGGGTTGTGAAGTTTTCACGGTTTTTGACCGTGCGGATGGTAATTTTGAAAGGATTCCGGAGCCGTTGCCGGAAAACCTGGACGCACTGTGTGAGCTGGTAATTCGGGAAAAATGTGATATTGGATTTGCTCAGGACCCGGATGGGGATCGCCTTTCGGTGGTTGATAATAATGGCGTGGCGTTGCCTACACATTATTCGCTGATGATGGCTGCAGAGCATATTTTGAGTGAAAATCCCGGTACCATTGTGGTTAATATTCAAACTACCAAGAATCTTGAAGATATTGCATCTTCATACGGATGCGGTGTTGAGTATGCCAAAGTCGGAGAAATTAATGTTGTTCGGAAAATGATTGAAATCGGGTCTGAGTTTGGCGGCGAAGGAAATTGCGGGGGCGTAATCTGGCGGCGGATTCATCCGGGACGGGACAGTTTTACGACGATGGCTTTGATGCTTGAAATGCTTTCGCTGTGCAGTGAGAGCATTGCCGAAATCGCTGCGACTCTTGATCATTATGTCAATAAATCAGTTAAATTTTATTGTTCCCCAT
Source organism: Lentisphaerota bacterium (assembly GCA_012519765.1). GTDB lineage: Bacteria > Verrucomicrobiota > Lentisphaeria > Victivallales > Victivallaceae > UBA7640. The sequence continues at coordinate 5,441 of JAAYPP010000131.1, read as the reverse complement.
TCAATTCCAGAGAAATTATTCGTTCGCTGCAAGAGCGCTATTCGGGAGAGGAACAGCTTACTTTCGATGGGTTGAGGATTAATTTTGAACACGGCTGGGTTCTGGTACGTCAATCCAATACCGAACCGGTGCTGCGTTTGACTGTGGAAAACTCTTCTTCTGAGCTTGCTGACCAGCAACTGCAGCGCTTCACATCGGAAATAACAGAACTGAAAAATCAGTTAGAGAGTGAAATAAATGTCTAAGAAGCCGAAAGTTTTTTTATTTGATATGGATCATACTTTGATCGACAATGACTGTGATGTTTCATGGAAAAAGTTTATCGTGAAGCATAATTTAGGTCCGGCCGATTCCCTTGAAACGGCTGATTACTTTTTCGAGGAATACAAAAAAGGCACTTTGGATTTCAATGCATTTATGCAGTTTCAGCTGGCTGAATTCAGGGGGCGTTCTGAAGTGGAAATGATGCAGTGGGCCGAACAGCATTTTCAAGAATATGTTAAGGCGAAAATTTATCCTGAGGCTCTGACACGGGTTTCCGAATTAATTGATCGCGGCGAAATGGTCGCGATTTTAACTTCTACAAACCGGGTGATCGCGGCGCCGGTGGCTCGTTTTTTCGGGGTCAGGCATTTGCTGGCGACTGATCTGGATATGGAAGCCGGTACACGCTATACAGGCTTTGTGCGGGGTGTTTATAACGGCGGGCAGGGCAAGGTGGTGGTCGCCGACAGATATTGCAAGGTTTTCAGATGGACTTTGGCTGACGCGGCTTATTACGGGGACGGCTATCTTGACCGCTTTATTCTGGATGAGGCCGGTTTCCCTGTCGCGGTCAATCCGTCGCCTGAACTGCGCAAAATTGCTGTCGAACGGGATTGGCCGATTATAAATTGGTAATTTTTATATGCATCCTGTGGGCTATAATTTACGTTGGTCGTTTTGACCTTTTATGAAAAATAACTTGGTTTAATTTGGTGAATTAATAATATGAATATCAAGCAATATCCTGCAATAATAATTTTTATTTTTACGGCGACGGTATTTTCGCTATGGCTGAATTTTAATGAAATAGTCGGTATTGACGTCAGGTTCGCAATGATGGTCGAAAATATGCGGCACCATGGTATTGACGTTTTCGCAACGATCAATAATCAACCTTACGCGGATTATTTTTCGCCGTATGTTTTTCTCTCATATCTGACCTCGTTAGGCGGACGCTGGATTAATATGTTCAGTTTAGCTCTCCCTACGATACTGCTTGCCGCTTACACTACTGCAATCACATACAAAATTGGCGCTAAAATCAAACCCGAGATGGGCGCTTATGCGGTAATATTTACGTTTCTGGCTTATGAATATCTTAACATCTGTCGGCAGTTCAGTATTGATATGCCGGTGGCGGCTGCGACGGTGACCATCATTTATTCGCTTGGCGAAAATAGATGGAAAGCAATGTTATTGATTCCGTTATCGTTTTTTTTCGCATATGCGATGCGCGGGCCTTTCGGGCTGATTATGAGCGGAGGGGCTTTAGGCGGATGGTTGCTGATGAGACGCGAATGGAAGAATTTTATATTGTGGGCAGCAACGGGCGCAATATGTTCTGGAATTTGCGTATTGGCTACGGTTTTTCTTATTTTTTACAGCGGTGGTCGTGAACTCTGGGATATTTTTGTGGAGTGGCAGATCTCCAGCAGAATGAAAGACGGCAAAGAACTATATTTTTTCACCAATGCCGTAGGGTCATTTGCGATCACCTATCCGGTGACGGTGGCCGTTTTTGCGTTTAATTATAAAAAATTGGCTTTCTGGCGCGAATCTAATGATCAGGCAGTCATGTTTCTTCGCGGAATATTCGGCTGGATTATTCTGCCGTTGATTGCTTTAAGTATTCCTGGTTGCAAGCATCTTCGCTATATGACTGCCGTAATACCGGCACTTTGTCTCGGGGCGGCCTTCGGCGCACTACAATTACAGAACAGTGTTTTACACCCAGTAATTATAAAAATCATGAAACAAATTGAACGGCTGGTTCTGCCTTTGTTAGCGGTTTTTATCGTTGTATTTCATTTAATCACAAAACAACTGGTGTCGGACGGCGGTTCTCTTTTGATGGCACCTCTGATTGCGGTCGGAGTTTTATTTTGCATCAGGCATAAAACGAAGAAATTTTTGCCGCATCCCCTTTTTAAGCTGTGTTGCGCGGTTGCCGCGGTTACTCTTACGGTTAATATACTGGTGGTTGCGCCGTGGTATGCCAAGTATGAGAATTCCAGTCGATTTGTTGCGGCGGTGGAACAACAGCGCCGTGGCGAGGTCTATTTATACCAACTTGGCCCCGATCATGATGATCTTAAATATCTTATTCATTTATCACCTGAGCGCCGCATTGGAGTTAAATACATTTTTGATAAGGGAGCCGGTTCAAAAATGTATCCGGTTGCCGGTAATGCCGCATTATTGGCGGAGTTGCCTTCTGGAGATATTGTCATTATGCGCGAGCGCGATATCAAAAAAATAATGAAGCTAATTCCAGGTTTCGATGAATTATTTGAAGAAATTGTTTCCGGGAAGATGGCACATCGGACGTTCGTAGCTTTCGTAAAAAACATCCCGCCGATGCTGCTGTCGCTAAACCTGAAAAAGGCATTTGAAACAATAAACTCATGATATATTCTTAACCGATTTTATCACTCCACCGCATCAGAATAATACGGTTTTGCAGATGTCTTAAACTTCGCGCGCGCATTATGCGCGCGCGAAGTTTAAAACGCAAATCAGTGATGAATAATGGCGTCAGGATGGATTGGGCTGCCGATAAAATTTTGCCAGCAGAATTTCATCGATCCCGTCAAAAAAATGGTCGCGCCAACGTCCTTCCGGAGTAAAACCCTGCTTGAGATAATAAATCTGTGCTTTGGGGTTAATCGAGGAAACGCAGGTCCAGACTTTGCGCATCTTACGATCAGTCCAGAATTTTTCGGCGGCTTCAAACAGTGCTGAGCCAATTCCTTTGGCGTGACATTCAGGATCGACTCCAATCACGTTAAGCACCCCCAGTCCACGTCGCAAATCGGCGCTGGCACTGATAAAACCGACGACTGAACCGTTTTGTTCCGCCACGAATATTGCGTTTTCGGCCTTTTCATTTTTCACTGCGGCAACTTTACACCATTCTTCGGACGGAACCATTTCCGTTATCCGGTCACCCAGAAATGTTTTGAAACTGTCAAGCTGTATTTGCGAAAGTGTTTCAGCATCTTTGGGTTCAAACTTACGAACTGAAATATTCATTTTACCTCCAATGTTTCTTGCGTTTCTCTATCTACAATAGCAACGCAGAAATTTATTGCCAAAAAAAAATTTGCGATTGACAAATAATTTTTTCCGGTTATAATATATATCAATTTATAAAAAATAAATATTGATATATCTCATGAGCAAATACAAAGATCTTTATGAATGGCTGAAAAGAAAAATTTTGGCCGGTGATTTTCCAGAGGGCGGACGTTTGCCGACTTGCCGCGATCTGGCGAAAGTAAAAGGTGTGAGCTATGTCACTGCCTCCAAGGCAATCAAGGAACTGGCGAATCACGGTTTGGTTATTTCGCGGCAGGGTCATGGTATTTTTGCTGCTTCAGCTGACCGGCGAAAACCGGATTATACCAGCCGTTCTGCACAGGTAGGATTTATTATGCAGACCTCAGGCGACCTGTTCGGCAGTTTTTTTACTCCGTTACTGGAAGAGTTGTCCAATGATCAATTGATGGCCGTGCCGCTGGCGAATGATTCAATTTTACGGAATTTATCACATGCTGAACGGATCGAGCGGCTGCATTCATACGCTGCGGTCGGATTTGAGGCATTGGTGGTGGACGGCGACCGCTGTTTTCCTTTTTCGGCGCTTGAGTCTTCGGCGTCGGACTTCAAACAGCTGATTTTCGTTTTGCGTTACGACACCGAAATTAATTTCCCGAATGCGAATATTCTGACCGCCGATTTTCGGCAGGCTGGTTATGACGCGGCGGTTCATTTACTGGAACAGGGGGTAAAAAGAATTGCGATGCTGACTTTTGAAGAATTAGATGAAGTTGAGCGCCGTATTTCCGGAAGCAGTTTTCATACTCATGACCAGTTAGTCCTTGACGGCATTGAGGCGGCATTTACAGAGTTTTGTGTCGATTTTAAGCATGGTTGTGTTATGTTGCGCGAGTCGGAAAAATCAGTTATTGAGTCGCAGTGTGAAAAGGAATTGGGTAATTTCATGGCTGAGGGAACTCCTTGCGGGGTTATCTGCGTCGGTGATTTCCGGGCACGACATGTTTATCATGCGGCACACCGGAAAAATCTTAAAATCGGACGCGATGTTTTGGTGGTAGGTATGTTTAATACTTCGTGGTCAGAAGCTTTTATGCCGGGTCTGACCACTATTTCGATCGAGGAAAAGAATATCTCGTTTCTGACTGCTCAGGCTATACGTGAAAAATGGCAAGGTCGCAAGGTGTCAATTGCACCGCGGCTGATTATTAAAAAATCGTCAATAAAGGAATGAAAAAGTGAAAAAACTGAAAATTTCGATGTTGGGAGCCGGTTCAGGATTTGTTCTGTCGGTTGCCAAAGAGCTTTTGGACAATCCCGTTTTTGCCGATTGTGAATTTGCACTGATGGATACAGCGCCGGATCGTCTGGAAGCAGCTCGTAAGGCGGTTGCAGATGTACTTAAGAACGCTGTACATCCGGTGAGGTTGACCGTGCATCATGAGCGCGCGACAGCGTTGGACGGCTGCGATTATGTTATCACTTCCTGCGAAAAAAATCGTTATGCCAACTGGACCAAAGACCTTGGAATTCCGGCAAAACACGGAGTTCATCAGGTAAAAGGTGAAAATGGCGGTCCCGGCGGTATGATACATGGAATGCGCAATATCTGCATGTTTATGGAGATATTGAAAGATATGGAAAAATATTGTCCAGGCGCGTGGCTGATGAATTTTACCAATCCGATGTCGATTCTTTGCACTTATTTTAAAAATTATTCGCCAATCAAAGCACTGGGATTTTGTCATCAGGTTCACGGTTCCGTCGGGGTAATTGCCGAACAAATCGGTATGGAACCGGGGGAATTGGAAGTTATCGCCGCTGGAATAAATCATTTGAGCTGGCTTTTTGATATTCGTCATCGCGGTTCTTCAGAAAGTTGCATGGATGAATTTCTGACCAAGGTCCGGACATCAAAATATTGGCGTGAAAAGTTCCCAAGTACTCCGCAGCAGACATTCACGCTTGAAGTGCTTAATACTTTTAATATGTATCCGGTCGGTTATGATGACCATATCATTGAGTACCTGCCTTTTTTCTGGGAAAAGCATGAATGGGAGCAATACCGGTTCGAATCACTGGAGGAAACTTATGCCAAAATGAGCGCCGATAACTATCAT
>JAAYPP010000130.1 GCA_012519765.1 Lentisphaerota bacterium | reverse complement strand
TTAAAAAATGGATCGGCAATGATAAAAATACCAGCAAGCCCATTTTCCAGTTAATTACCACCAGCAGCATTGCAATCAGCAGTAATTGGAAAATTTGCTCGCCCAACTGAGTCATGGTCCTTACCAGTACCTGGAGTAGTGCGACGTCGCTGATCACATTCGAAATCAACTTGCCGGTGCGATATTCTTCATAGAATCGCAGCGATAAACTCTGGAGATGCCTGAATACCTTCTGACGCAGGTCTACCATGATTCTAATTCCGGTGTAATCAACCATGTAAGATGCGACATAACGTAACATCGAGCGCCCGGTATAGATGATCATCATTGCGCCGCATAATACCCAGAAGAGCATATAGTCGGCATTGGGAATCACCCGGTCAAGCGCTATTTTCATCATCCACGGCATAGTCAGCCCGACCGAGTTGAAAAGAATCAACGCGCCGACTGCTCCCATTAACAATCCGCGGTATGGACGAATGAGGGGAAGAACTTTTTCAAGCGATTGCCGGTCATATTTTTTCATCAGGTCAGCAGTGCCGAGCCCTTTGACATATTGTCTTCGCATTATATTTTTTCCGCAATTAACTTTAATTTTTCTAAATAATGAAACATGAATTTTTTGAGCAATTAATATGCCATGTTTGTGTTTTTTATTTTATCGTGTTGATAGTAAACAGTTTGTATGTTGTTTTATTGTTTTGTGCGCGAGATTTGTTGTTTCGTTATGTTTCAATTATGACACTATAAAATATCGCCAATTTGTTAATAATGCTATTAAGTTGTTGTTTTTATTGATATTATGTAATGTTCAAAAATGATACATAGTGTTTTTTTGTGATACACCTCATGAAACAGTTAAAAATATAAAACCTGCGGTCGCTGAAAAAGGAGGTAACAGCAACCACAGGCAAATTTCGACAGTATCAACTGTCGCGTTTATTGGCTTGGAAAAGGGGAATCCTGCCAACAATCTTGAATATAGTTCAGTAACAATCAAAATCAAACCCGCTATTTTTTATTGTTGAGCGAATTATCATCAACGTTCAATATTTTGCGGTTGTTCACGAAGTCGATATACTTGGTGAAAGCCGTTGTCAAATACCCGATGGGGTGATGTTTTGAATCGTGCGATGAAATTTTCCAGTTCATCATCATGATTGCTCAGCACGACCAGTGTACCCGGTTTCAGTTTGTCAACTTTGGAGCGGGGACCGTCAAATTTCCACACTTCTGAACTGATGTTATTCAAGAGTCCATAGAAGATCAGCGGATAAAAGTCGGCATTAAAGCTGACGTAGGTATCTGGAAGGCTGTTGCCGTATTTCTCGCGAAGCATTTTTACGGTGGTATGAGGTTGAAATTCTGGGCGGGCATAGCTTGGATAAAAATAATCATCCATGCCGTATCCGGCGGTAAAAAAATCAGATAATCCGCTTCGAATACTGAACATTCCGGCAGCACCGCATACGACGGCTGCGCACAGTAGCGGATAGGCTGACGGTGAGCGGCGTTTTTGGGCTAAGAAGGTGTTCAACAATGATATTGCCGGCAGTAACATTACAGCCCAGTAGGGAAAAAATACGCGGGGAAATGGGGCCGGTGTACGAAGCAGGAAAAATGGCATCGGCAACAGCAATACCGCAACTGTTTTTAACCAGAAAGTAATTGTTGCGGAACGTGCAGTCAGCAGTAGCGGCAGGAATGATAAGAGAAACGCGGAATAGAAAACAACGGCAGCCTGAATATGGTTATTCCATCCTTCGCGTAATGCCAGAATTCCACGTATTTGTTTGGCTAGCGGTAAATAAAAAAGTCCCATTGCCAGTAATGGGAGCAAGGCGAGCATCCACCATGCTATGGGCGGCCATTTTTTTTTCGATTCAATCGGTATGAACCAGATTGCGATACCGCCTAGTGCTACGATATTTGATGGCAGTGCGGCGACAGCGGCCAGCGCCATGAAAAAATATGCCGCATACCAATGCATACGTTTGGGGCTGCTCCGGATTTTGAAGGCGATACCGACGCATACCAGCAGCAGAAAAAGGCTTAACATATATGCCCGAAGTGCGACAGCGTATATTTCAAACGGCAGCGATATTGCCAGCGCAGCCGCAGTCAATAGCACCGCGCGTCTGGAAAAATAACGGCGCCATGAATAGATCACTGCCAGCGATGAAACGGCAAAAATCAGCGGCAACAACCGCATATGGAAATCAGGCATGAGCAAGCCGGGAGAATATTGGTTCCAGTACTTGAGTAAAACTGTAAAAAGAATTTGGTTGTTCGGAATAACATAGTTTTTGTAGATGGCTGCGACATCAGGAAGTAAAGCAAAGTTAAGGAAAGTCAAAGCTTCGTCAAACCAAAGATCGCGAAATAATGCCTTGGATAAAATTTGCCGGGCAACGATTATAGATACGGCAGTTATCAGAAAAAAATTGATCCGACGGATGTTCATGGCGAATACTTGGATCCGTGATAAAAGTGATTGTTTATAGTTAAAAATTTGGTTGTCAACGAGTTATTGTTTTTTTTATTTTTTTAATCCATACCATCCCGGGGAATTTATGGAATGAATGACTTTTGTCTACAATACATGATAATTTAAGCTTGACCAGGGTTTTTACAAATATATGTTTACGGCGGTTTACGCTAAACGTCATTTGAAATCAGTTCAAGCATCTGGCAAATTCAAATTGCGGGAATTATATTCCGAAACATCGTTTGAACCTGCGCTGGAGATTTTTATGAAAGCATTCGAATCAAGACTCATTTTTTTGCTGTCTTTTTTGCTGCTTTGGTGTTTTTTGACTGTTGGCGCTTTGTTTTATTATACGTTTTGGGCGCGGGAAGCGTATCTTGAAATGGGGCAGCGGATGGCTTTGCGTTATGGCGATTTCGTAGCGCCGCGCGGAAGGATTTTTGATCGCGATGGCGTATTGCTGGCCTGGACTGAAAAGTATTTCGACCTTTATCTTTCTGAACCTGAAAATGGAGAAATTGCCCATGAAGTGGTGATTCGAGCAGTGCGCGCGGTTATTGCCGACTGTGAAATCAAAAAGGTTACAGAAAAATCATGGCTCCTCAAAGCGGCGCTGACACCTCGGGAACTGATTGCGCTTGAGCCTGTGATGCGTCGGTTTTCCGGTCTCTTGATCCAGAATCGATTGGAACGTAAAACGTTAAGACATCCGGAAATTTCCCGGTTAGTTGGAATGACAACCATAGAAAACGGCGCGGTTACCGGCACAAGTGGGGCGGAATACCATTTCAATGATGTTTTGACCGGGACGGCAGGAACTTATGAAGTGATGCTGGATCGGCACCGGCGCTGGATTAACGGTTCTTGGCGTTTGATAAAGCCCGCGGTCCCGGGTGAGGATGTAACCATGCCGTTTGCGCTTGCCGATCTTTTAGAGGAACAAAAAAATGAAGAATGATATTCACTTCAAATGGTCAATCCTGATTGCCGGTATTTTGTTTGTACTTGGGCTTTGGGGCTGCCTGGCTGTTTACAGCGCGACAATGATTGAGGGCGTTCCATTTTATTTTGCCGGTCGCCAGCTGTTGTGGTTGTTGACTGGTATGATTGCGCTTGTGGTATGTGCCAGAATTCCTTTTGAGTTTTATTCGCGAAATGTCATGGTCTTGACGGTAATTTCATTATTGGCGCTGCTGGCGGTACTGCCTTTCGGAGTGAAAATCAACGGTATGCGCGGATGGTATTCTTTGGGATATTTACTGGTTCAACCTTCAGAAATTGTGAAACCATTTTTTCTGCTCGCCCTTTGCCACTTTGCATTGAGCGTTAAGTCTGGCTGGTCCAGGTTGTTGGCAATGGCTTTGATTGCGGCGATATGGATTGTACCAATTGGGTTACAGCCGGATTTCGGTACGGTCGCGGTTTACGCGGCGGGGCTGATAATGGTTTATTGGTTAAGCGGAGGAGCGGTCAAGCCATTGGTTTCCATGGCAGCTTTGGGGATAATTTCCTTTTGCGGCGTGTTATTGCTCAAACCTTATGTGTGGCGGCGATTTGAAGGTTTTTTTAACCCTCAGGCTGATCCGCTGGGTAGTGGCTGGCATATTCTGCAATTTCAATTTGCGATGGCGCGAGGCGGGGTTTCCGGAATGAGCTGGGGCAAAGCATACTGGGCCAATTGTTATTTGCCTTTGTCGCACAGTGACTCGGTGTTTGCGGCAATGACGGAAGCACTCGGGATGGCAGGCGTTATCCCGGTAATTTTATTGTTCGCATTCTTGATATTTGCTTTTTCCAAATTGGCTTTGCATGCTGACGGTGCCGAACGAAGAATTTTCATTGCGGCATTCGGCGGCATGACTGCAGTACAGGCATTAATACATGTCAGTGTCAATGTTACGATTATGCCGCCGACGGGTTTAACTTTACCGGTTTTGAGTTATGGCGGAAGTTCGTTGCTGGCAACCATGATCGGTGCTGGTATCGCTATCAGTGCGGCTACCCCGAAAACTGGTATAATCTCATCTTGGAACAGAAAATCGAAAACCCAAAAGAACTGAAGAGAAAAATATTCTGGAGTATGTCGGCAACCGTTGGCGACATACTATGGCTAAATAATGTCGCCGAACAAATTGACTATAAGAAGCAATAACAGCAGTAAACTGATGAATCTATGCACAAAATATGAAAATAAAGTGGACAGCCTTCGCAGAAAATGAAACCAGTTGTTTTTAGCTAGAAATATAAAAATGGAAGATGGATCTGTTATTTAATAATACATTATTTCAAGAACGATCTACTAGACATTA
>JAAYPP010000129.1 GCA_012519765.1 Lentisphaerota bacterium | reverse complement strand
GTTCAAATATTGTCGATAAAGTTTTAACGCGGAAATAGTTTTCTCGTAATATTTATCTCCGGTTTCTCTCAGGAAATGATCAAGTGGTCTTTTAATTAATCTTGCAGACGCATCCGGGAGTGTCTTGCTCAAAACGGCTGCAAGACGGAATAGACTTTCATGAGAACACAATCCGCTTTCGGCAATCCGCAAAGCGCGCTCATACTCCTTTTCGCAAACCAGAATGTCAACTTGGATAGAACGGTTGGTGATTCCATTCCGCTGTTTTTCAAAGTGCGCGTCAATATATTCGAGCGCTTTTTCGAGGAATACTTTCCCCTGACGACAAGAACGCGCTGCTGAACGTAAGAACTGGTATCCGACGGAGCAATTGGGATTTTTCTCGAAATACTGCCAGGCAATCTTCATGGCTTCAGAATATTTTTTGCAATGCACCAGTTCTTCTACCAGACTCTGCCTGATATCGCAACTATCCGGGAAATGAATAAATGCGTCACGTAAGTGTTGTAGCAACTTATCCCGGCGATCAAGGCGTACAAGCAATTTGCCCAAGGTTAGCACGTGTTCTTCCGTACTTAAATTATGTTGTAATATTTTCAGTTCCAGCTCTGTGTCATTATCAAATCTAGCTTCTTGCAAAAGCCTTTTTTCGATGATACTGCGTTTTGCAGAAGTCATTCTTTGGTCTTTCATATGGAGAACGGGCATCGTTTTCCAATGGCGTAATGCGGCAGAAAGCCAGGCTTTCTCAATTCGAGCAGGTGCGTCCATAAAATACCGACCTACATGACTTAAAGCACCCCAGGAATCAAGAGATTCCCATTCAATCATGTTTTCGGCTATATCGGCTGCTTTTCCGAACCCTTTTTGAACAGCTTTGAAATAAAATAAAAGCATTGAGGAAATCAGTCCGCTGCATGAATCTTCTGACTGTAAATCCTGTTGGATTGTCGTTTTGATGGCATATTCAGCAATATCCATAACCATAGAAGCCTTACTTCCGTTAAGCATTTGTTCCATGATATTATTCAGTTGGTCAAGCTCCTGCCGTAGCCGCTCCTCATCCTGTTCAATTTCATACTGCTCATCATAATCGTAACAGTCTTCGTAGTCACACTCCTCCGCCAACTCCAGCAAACGGTCAATTTTTTGTTTTAGCTCTTTTTGCAAGGCATTTGAATCCTCCGGTAAATAACTCATCCGGAAATATTCCAACAAATCAGGATATTGTCTGGCTGCTCCTTTAAGCAGTGAAATTAGCTCTTCGCGACTGCGTTCCTTCAGGAATTTGGATAAGTCAAAACCTGACTTTTTCGTTGCTGGAGCAGGTGTTTCAAAGCCATTAATAAAAGCCAATCCCAAGGCGACCAAATGCTTGCAAAATTCACCTTCGTCCCCGAGTGGACAGTCGCATTCACCATATAAATAATCTTCGTCATTATCGCACTCTATTGAACAACGATACAAGCAACTGCCTCGGACTCTGCCTTCAATATGGTTCTCATGTATTTCCAGTTTCTTAACGTAGCCTGATTTGAAATAATCCAAGCCACGCTTAAAATAGGTTGAGCCTGCCTCGTCTTTTAATGCCTGTCGAGTAATGGCTGTTTTTAAATTATTCATAAATATACCTTTTATGGTTCGTTTCTAAAATTGTTAAAAGTCAGCATGTCACTCCATCTGTAAATAGTTCGTCGCCTTGATCTATATAATAACCTATGGCTTCATAACCCTTACAACGACGGGAGTACATTCTTGCCAGCATCGGAATTTGCATATCCACATAATCGTAAATTACCACTTCCTTCTTGCTGTCATGCAGGCGATGTAAGCGTCCAGCATATTGCGCCAGCGTTCCTTTCCATGAAATCGGCATGGTTAAAAACAAAGTGTCAAGACGCGAGTCGTCAAATCCCTCGCCAAGAAATCTGCCAGTAGCCAGTAATAGTCGATCTTCAGATTCTGGAATTTCTGCGAGTTTTTCCATAAGTTCTCGCAATGCTTTCTTGCGCATTCCTCCTCGGAATACCAGAAGGTTTTTTACTTTCGGCCTGAATTGTTCTTCCAAGTAAGCGAGGTGTTCTTTACGCTCTGTCAGCACGACTGGTGATCGGCCCCTGCGTAAAGCATTCATCACCTCTGAAACAATCATCGCGTTACGGCCTCCATGATGAATAAGTAAATCATACAACTGGTGAATCAAAATCCGTTCCTGATTACTCAAAACATCCGGCAATACCACACTGCTCTGTCTGATTTTAACTCTATGGGTGAATGGGCGCTCTGCTGCCTGTCGACGGTCGCTGACGGCATAACGTATCGGACCACACTGCATAAAAATAATCGGATGATGTCCATCCTTACGAGTTAAAGTTGCCGACAAGCCCAAAGCATAACGGCATTTGCATTGCCGGATTACCGTTTCAAAAGAAAATGCTGATAGATGGTGACACTCGTCAGCAATAACCATTCCATAATTGCCCACAAGATCATCAACCACGCCTTTTTTATTCAAGCTTTGAATTGAAGCAATATCTATTACTCCACTTGGCTTATGTTTACCGCCTCCGATTATTCCAATTTGAGATTCTGGTATTCCCAAAAAGGTTTGCAGACGCGCTTTCCACTGTTCCACAAGTTGTAACCGGTGAACCAGAATCAAAGTATTAACAGAACGCCTGGCCAATAAACTTAATGGGGTATGCACTTTACACAACCGGATACAGCATATTGCGATAGCATTATGGTAGCAATGCCCATATATTGTGCCATCTTCCAAAAAAGTTGTGTCAAGTGCATACCCACATAAACTTATT
>JAAYPP010000128.1 GCA_012519765.1 Lentisphaerota bacterium | reverse complement strand
TTTGAAGCCAGCAACCATTATTATTACACATTTAATGACCTGAAAGAAAAAGTCATTGCCTGTGAATATCTGAAAAAACGCTTTTGAAGTGTTGAGTCAGAAAAAAACTTGCCGTTTTTATATTCTAAACTTCGCGCGCGCATTATGCGCGCGCGAAGTTTAGACATGATGTTTACTCGTTATTTTGGTCAGAATTTGACGTGATTCCCGAATTCAGTAAACGGGCAATTGGTTGGCTGAAGCGTATAACCGCAATGCCGACAATAACATGAAAAAGCACGAGAGAGCCGACACCGTAAAAATTCGAAATCGGCGGGGGGTGTGCCACGCTGAAGCTAACCAAAATATTTACGGAGATCATTAGCCCTTTGAAAACGGAAATCAGACCTAGAATGCGTATAGCCACGATGGTGGCAGCTTGAATATCCATTTGCGACTCCTCCCATTTGAGTTTTTTGATGACTGCCGAATTTTCGACAAACTTCGCGATGATTTACAAAATATACTGACATTTAATGATTATCAATGGAAAGTGGTGTTTCAACGGATCATGGGAAGTGATAAGATCGTTTAAAAGTGTCGTGATTTCTGCTTGAAATGGCAGTGCCGTCAAGCTGAAAAATATTCGCAACCATCATTCGGCGCTAATTATTAATTTCAAAAAAGTGTTTGATAGTTTGAGGATAAGGTTTATATTATTATTCAAAATTTTTATAGTGGCAGGGGAAAGGTGGGTCATTTAAAATACCCGCTTTTTTTTTGATAGTTTTTTTATTAACGCAAATAACGCATAAAGGAAATCATGTCATGGCAAATGAACTGTTGACAATTTTAGAATATATTGAACAGGAACGCGGCATCAACCGTGAAGTGATGACCAGGGCATTGGAAACCGCGTTGTTGACGGCAGCCAAGAAAAGCATTCATCCGGCCAGCGATTTAAAAATTAAAATTGATCCGAAAAGCGGCGATATCCGGGTGTGGGCGATACTTGAAGTCGTTGAAGCCAACCCGAATGACGATCAATTGCTGCTGAGCGAGGCCGCTGTCAAAATGCCGGACGTAAAAGTCGGTGATGTCGTGGAATGGGAGTTGCCGCCGAAAGACTTTGGACGAATTGCGGCTCAAACCGCGCGTCAGACTATTATGCAGCAGCTGCGCAGAGCGGAAAAAGACACTGTGCGTGAAGAATTTGCCGACAAAATCGGCACTGTTATTAATGGTATTGTCCGGCGTTTTGAGAATGGCAGCATCATAATTGATTTTCAGAAAGCCGAGGGCATTCTTTCGCCGCGTGATAAAATTCACGGTGAATCGTATATGCCCGGGGATCGTATTAATGTGTTGTTGTTGAAGGTTGATACCATGACCTCCGGTCCTAGTCTGATTGTGTCACGAACCCACTCTGATTTCGTAAAACAGATGTTTGTACGTGAAGTGAGTGAAATCAAAGACGGGGTGGTGGAGATTATGGGGATCGCGCGGGAACCGGGCAGCCGTTCCAAAATCGCCGTGAAAAGCAATGATCCGCGCGTCGACCCGGTCGGAGCTTGCGTTGGAATGCGCGGCATCAGAGTAAAAAACATTACCAACGAGTTGAGCGGCGAAAGAGTCGATATCATTCCTTATGACGAAGATATCAGGCAATACGCCATTAATTCACTTCAGCCGGCTAAGGTGATTTCGGTTGAAGCCGACAGTTCGCGACGCGACTTGAAGGTTAAAGTTTCCCAGGAGCAGTCGAAACTGGCATTCGGGAAAAAGGCTCAGAATGTACGGTTGTCTTCAAAACTTCTGGGCTGGAATATGAACATTATTGTTGACGAACCGACACATGAAAAATCGATAGAAGAAAAACTGCAGGAAGCAATAACGAATCTGGCAGAATCATTGAAAATTTCGAATGAGACAGCCGGAAAATTGGTTAAGAATGGTTTCCTGACTGTTGATGGCATTGAAGCCGGTCGTGAACAAATTATTAATATGGAAGAAATCAGCGAAGAAGAAGCGAAACAGATTTTCGGTTCGCTTGAGGGGTGACTCCCGAGGTTCCGGATGGAGGAGTATTTATGACAAAAAGTATAAAAGTTAAAAGTCTGGCAGACAAATACAACGGCGCAACTGGCACTCTGGTTGTTGAAGCACTTAAAAAATTGAATATAAATGATATTCCTATTTCCGGCGCTGTTCCGGCAGAACAGGTGGAGCGCGTCGAAGCATATCTTGTTGAGTTATTCGGACAACCGAAATCACGTAAAAAAACAGAATCAAAGGCGGATAAAAAGATGCCGGTAAAAGCCGAAGCAAAAAATGCTGTTAAAAAGACTGCGGAAAAAAAATCCAAGGATATTTCTGCCGTAGCAGCAACCCCCACGAAAAATAAAGCAGTACATGCTTCCGAGGTAAAAACTTCGGGTAAGACCAGTACTGTAAATCATGCTTCCGAAGCAAAGACCAAAACAGCTCATGTTTCTGAAGTGAAAACTTCGGGCAAGACCAGTGCGGTAAATCATGCTCCCGAAGTAAAGACCAAACCAGCTCATGCCTCTGAAGTTAAGACTTCGGGCAAAACCAGTGCGGTCAATCATGCTCCCGAAGCAAAGACCAAAGCAGTAGATGCTTCCGAAGCAAAAACTTCGGGCAATACCCATGATATGAATCAGAATTCTGCAAATGCCAAACCGATTCACGCCAGCAATACAAAACCGGTCAGTAAGCCAGTTGTCAAAAATGTGATGCCGCTAGTGGATGACGATGATGATGAGATACCGGTAGTTCCGGCCAAATTAGCCAAACCGCTGTTGGAAACGAAATTCGAAAAAATACCGCGTCACAATAAACCGTCACAGGGCAGAGCTTTCCCGGAAAAAATATATCATAAAACATCGCAGTCAACCGCGCCGCCCGTGACAACGGCACTGAAAGAAGAAATTGTTTTGAACCCTCCGGTAACAGTGAAAATTTTTGCTGAAGCGTCTGGTAAAAAACCCAACGAAGTAATCACTGATCTGATCGGGCTGGGTGTTTTTGCCAGCATCAATCAACTTATTCCGGAAGATGCGATAAATAAATTGTGTGCTAAATACGGTATCAAAGCAAAAATAGAACATCGTGCCAAAGTCAAAAAAACCGGCTCTGCGCCACCTGTAAAAGTTGAATTTGTCGATCGCCCGGAAGATATCAAGCAACGTCCGCCGGTGGTGACATTTTTAGGTCATGTTGACCATGGTAAAACTTCGCTGCAGGATAAAGTCCGCAACACTAGTATTGTTGATGGTGAAGCCGGACATATTACTCAGCATATCGGCGCTTCGCAAGTAGAGTTCCATGGACAGCAGATTACTTTTATTGATACGCCCGGTCATGAAGCTTTTACCCAGATGCGCGCCCGTGGCGCTAATCTGACTGATATTGCCGTTTTAGTCGTTGCTGCTGATGACGGTTTTATGATGCAGACTGTCGAAGCCTTGAATCATGCCAGAGCGGCCGGCGTTCCAATCATTGTTGCTATTAATAAAATTGACTTGGCCGCTGCTGACCCCGGCAAAATTTTGTTGCAGATGCAACAGAACAATCTGACCAGTGAAGAATGGGGCGGCGATGTCGGCGTTGTCAAAGTTTCTGCAAAAACCGGTGAAGGAATACCGGATCTTCTCGAACGCATATTGCTGGAAGCGGAAATGCTTGAATTGCGTGCCAATCCGAAACGGCCTGCTGAAGCTACCGTTCTGGAAGCGCAAATGGAACATGGATTCGGCGCAACCGCCAATATCCTGGTAACTAACGGTACCCTGAAAGTGGGCGACGCAATAGTCTGCGGAGAATATTACGGACGCGTCAAGATGCTGATCAACGCCTATAATCAGCGCGTTCAGAGTGCGGGTCCAAGTACATCAGTCAAGTTGGTCGGGCTTTCGGGAGTTCCGCAAGCCGGCGCCTTGCTTGAAATCAAGAGTAATGAGAAAGAGGCGCGGATTGAAGCTGAAGCACGTGCTGAAACCAAACGTCAGGAACAGCTCGCGCAGGCGGTGCCGGTTACGATGGAAGACATGCTGACCAAAATGGATTCCGAGAATAAGAAATCATTGAACATGATTATCAAGTCGGACGTTCGCGGTACTGCTGAAGCTATTGAAGAGTCGTTGACCAAAATTAATTCGGAAAAAATTAGTGTAAACGTGATCATGAGCGGAGTTGGCGCTATCACTGAAAACGATATTATGCTGGCGGCGGCCTCCGGCGCTATGGTGGTGGGTTTTCATGTCCGGGTTAATCCTGGAGTCAACGAAATAGCCAAAAAGAACGGAGTTGAAATCCGGCTTTACACCATTATCTACGAACTGCTGGAAGATATTACCGACACGATGACCGGAAAATTGCAGCCAGACAAACGTGAAAAAGATCTTGGTCAAGCGCGAATTTTGCAGATTTTTGAATTGACTAAAGGACCTAAGATTTGCGGTTGCAAAGTCGAAAAAGGTCTGGTCAAAGTCGGTGCTAAAGCCCGGGTGTTCCGCGATGGCGAACTGATATTCAACGGTGATGTGGCTTCACTGCGCCGTTTTCAGGATGATGTCAAAGAAGTCAAAGCCGGGTTTGAGTGCGGAATCCGCCTCAATAATTTTGCAGATTTCCTCGAAGGCGACGTTATCGAACTCTACGAAATCGAACTGACTAAAGCAACCCTGTAAGGCGGATAATTATGGGTGCACCTAATCGAATGGTTCGTGTCAACGAAGTGATTAAACGCGAGCTGGCGGAACTCCTGGAACGAGAAACCTGGGATGGTTTGCTGGTTTCTGTGCTGGATGTGTCGACTGCGCCGGACTTGCGTAATGCCATTGTTCTGATCAGTATTTTCGGCATTAACGCGGATGCACGGAGAAAAGTTTTGAATCATCTTCATAAAATCCGTCCAGCCTTACAGAAAAAAATAGCAACCAAAGTAATTTTGAAGTATACGCCGGTGCTTGAATTCAGAGTTGATGACCGCATCGAGGCGGCTGACCGGGTGATATCATTGCTTGAAGGAAAAAATAATGACGATGACGGACAGGAGTAACCTGGAAAAAGCCGCAGAATTTATTCGTACTCACGATGACTTTCTGTTGCTCACTCACGAACGTCCGGACGGCGATGCTATCGGTTCAATTTTCGGACTCCTCAATTTTTTTCGCGATAACGGCAAATGTGCTGAAGCGGTTTTGCCGGATGAACTTCCGGAGAAATATCTGTCGTTCCTGCCGTCCAATTACCGTACTGATATCAGTTCCGTAGAAGTCGCGATGCATCAGTGCTGTATAATTCTGGATACTCCGAACCAGTTCCGCATCGGCATCGGCAATGCTGCCAAAGCCGAGCAAATCGGAATTCCGGTGATTTTGCTGGATCACCATCCCGACAACGCGAAATACGGGACCATTAATGTCGTCAAACCGGAAGTTTCTTCTACTGCCGAACTGCTTTTTATGCTCAGCAAAGAGCTCCCGCAATGGCGTGTCAGCCCCGAGGTAGCAACACTTTGGCTGCTGGGTATGATAATGGATACCGGCGGTTTCCGTTTTGACAATACGTCGCCCGCAACTTTGCGCAACGCCGCAGATTTAATTGAGCTGAAAGCCGACCATCACCGGATAATGCTGGAATTGTTATTTTCCAAACCGTTGGCACTTCTGCAATTTGAAGCGGAACTTTTTAACAGTCATCTGCACCGTGAGTTCGGCGGACGTTTCGCATGGATCTACATCCCTGAAGCGTTAATCCGGAAATACCGGATCGAAATGCGCGACACCGAAGGGCTGATTGAAATTTTGCGTTCAATCCGCAACGCGGATATTGTCGCCTTGGTTCAAGGCAACGGAGATGGTTTCAAAGTCTCTTTGCGTTCAAAAGATTCGCGTTATTCGGTTGGCTGGGTTGCCCGTGAAATAAACGGTGGCGGCCACGAAATGGCTGCCGGTGGAAAAATTAAAAATGCCAACTTCGATGCAGCGATGAAAACGCTTTCGGATTTGGTCGGCAAAGTCTTGCACAGCTGAAAAACAGATCGTCAGTATCTTGCTTTTCCAAATTAATCAAAAGGTCATCATGCAAAATAAAACAGAAAATAGACCGCGTCCGCCACGCTTTGAAGGTTCAGGTATTTTGCCGGTAGATAAATCTTCCGGCTGGACCAGTTTTGACGCAGTAAATTTCGTGCGCTCACGTTTCAATATCCCGAAAGTCGGTCATTGCGGTACTCTTGATCCCGCCGCGACCGGGTTACTGGTG
>JAAYPP010000127.1 GCA_012519765.1 Lentisphaerota bacterium | reverse complement strand
TAAAAAAATATTTCGATGCGGAAACCTTGAACAGTGAAAGACCGCTGTATCAACAGATCCGCGATATGCTTGAGCGTTATATCTGCGATAGTGAGTCGGGCGTGATTCTGCCATCTGAACGGGAATTGGCGTCGTTTTTAAAGGTTAATCGGCGTACTCTGCGTAAGGCGTTGTCTTTCTTTGTTGAAGATGGACAACTGCAACGCAGCGCTAGAGGAACAGTTATCTGCAAGGTTGTCGATGACAAAGCGGTTCCATCTCCATTACTCAAGTCGTTTTTGCTGGATAATTTACCGGTTCATAGCTTTGGACAGAACAAGTTGTCACTGGTTATCTATGAAAATCTGCCGGAACAGGTTAAGTTCTGGCAGCGTACAGTAGAAGCTTACAACCGCAAGAACCAGACGAAAATCGAAATAGAATGGATTACTGCCGCGGATTTTAATGGCGGCGGTTTTTTCCCCTGGTATCGTGAACATCAGAACTTCGATATTTATCTCATGCCACCCGGATGGCAATGGATCGGTGACATCAAAACCTTGCCGTTTTCCAATTATCTCCGGGATTATATGAACAAAAGTGTTTTTCGAATTCACGAATTCTGCGGAAACAATTCCGGATATGCAGATAAAACGGCTATCATCGGCATTGCTTTTCCGGTCAGTGCCTGGAACAGCGCAATGGCAACCAATTGCGGGCTTACTGATTTGTCGAAACGCTTCCGCAACGGTGAAATTAATGATATTTTACGGGAAGCAACTGTAAATCTTGGAGAGGAATATTTCCTCAGCTCAAATTATGCTACTATTATGACGGATATCGGAGTTCCGGATAACCGGGACCCGGAATCAATAAAGGATTACTTCAGAAAGAAAATTGAGCGGGTGGCAATAGCGGCCGGACGGCGTGCGCGGGGATTGGCAATCTCCCCGAAGCTACCGATAGAATATCGTAACGGACTTAACCCTTTTATCTCTGAAAAATGTTTCTTCATCGGCGCAACCTATACGCTGCTGAAAATGTTTCTGGCCGAAAAACCGATAAGATATGAGATGTCGCCGGTGATGCCGCCGGAAGGATACAAGATTTATTGCAGTGAAATTAATATGGCTATCGGTACTGAGTGCCGCGACATTGGAACAGCGGAGGATTTTCTGCATTTCATGCTTTCAAACCCGGTTCAACGCGATCTGGCCGGACTTGGAATCGCTCCGGTGAGAAGAGCAGCGCTTGACACAATGACCTCGTTCGATCCATCTGCGATTGATGATCTGGTTGGGCAGACGCGATGCCTGTTGCCGGATTTGATCGGTCAGCTTTTAAACAAAGTTGTTTTACATCCTTACTACGAGCGGCTGTTGCAGGGCAAGATCAGCGTTGATGACGCGGTGGCGGCAGCATATGAAGATTTCGTCGGAAGATGTTCCGATTAAAATATGGTCGCGAATTAAATTGACGGTTAAAAATGGAGGGTATTGAAAAAGTAATGCTAATCGGGTTAATAAATAATCAGTTTTTTTAGATTTAGAGCTTATCAACTAATAATTTGACTTTTTTCGCTCAATATGCTATATTGCCTACACATAACTTATGTGAGGTAAAATATGGCACAAGCGAG
>JAAYPP010000018.1 GCA_012519765.1 Lentisphaerota bacterium | reverse complement strand
GATCAATTGTCCGATTGATATTCCTGAAGGGATTTCGGCACCATTGCACAGCTGGTGGCGGCTTTGATTCCTTCAACCGTTGCCATTGCTGCCGCCATGGTGGTAACGTATGGAACTTTGTACTGGATCGCCATGGTTCTGATATAACTATCGTCAATTTTCCCCGCTCGTCCGTTCGGGGTATTGATAATCAGATTGATGGCTTTGTTTTTTATCATGTCGCCGATGTTCGGACGTCCCTCGGACAATTTCTTGACCACGCTACATTCAACACCATTTTCTTTCAGAAACAGTGCCGTACCTTCAGTTGCGGTAATCTTAAAACCAAGCTCCAACAACCCCTGAACCACCGGCAAAAGATGTTTACGATCACGTTCGGAGACCGTAACTAATGCCGTTCCGGTCAGTGGCAGACGGCTACCGGCAGCCTCCTGCGATTTGTAATAAGCCAAGCCAAAACTTTCTGATATTCCCATAACCTCGCCGGTCGCGCGCATTTCCGGCCCCAGTACCGGGTCAACTTCGGGGAACATATTGAACGGGAACACCGCTTCTTTTACACCGACGTAATTACGTTTCTTTTTGTTTAAGATATCGGAAAATTCGCTCAACTTGGAGCCCAGCATCAAATTAGTGGCGACCCGTGACAACGGCACCCCGGTTATTTTCGCTACGATCGGAACAGTCCTCGACGCGCGTGGGTTGGCTTCAATAATATAAACTTCATCATTGTATACCGCGAACTGGACATTCAATATACCGATGACTTTAAAATCTTTAGCAATGGCCGCGGCGTGTTCTTCGATCGTTTTAATATGTTTAGGTTTCATAATTACCGGCGGAATCACGCAGGCTGAATCGCCGGAATGAATCCCGGCCAGTTCGATGTGTTCCATCACCGTCGCGACAAAGGTGTTTTCTCCGTCGGAAAGCGCATCCACTTCCGCTTCGATTGCGTTATCGAGGAAACGGTCGATCAGCATCGGATATTCGGGGCTGACCTTGATTGCTTCGATGGCATAACGGCTCAAGCTGGCCTCATCATAGAGGATCGCCATGCCACGTCCGCCCAGCACAAAGGAGGGGCGTACCATCACCGGATAGCCGATTTTTCGGCCAAGCTCGATAGCGGCTTCCAGTGAGCGCGCGGTTCCGCTTTCCGGCTGTTTGATCCCGAGTGCGATCATACGTTCGCGGAAATATTCGCGATCTTCGGCGAGGCGGATTCCTTCCGGCTGGGTACCGATAATCTTTACCCCAAGATCTTTAAGTTCCTGAGCGATATTCAGTGGTGTCTGCCCGCCGAATTGGACAATAACACCATCCGGTTGTTCTTTTTCGTAGATTGCCATCACATCTTCGACCGTCAGCGGTTCAAAATAGAGTTTGTCACTGGTGTCATAGTCAGTAGAAACGGTTTCCGGATTACAGTTGATCAATACCGTCTCATAATCAGCTTCGCGCAGTGCAAATGCGGCATGAACGCAGGTATAATCGAATTCAATTCCCTGCCCGATACGGTTGGGGCCGCCTCCAAGAATCATAATTTTGCGTTTATTGGAAACCGGAACCTTGTCTTCGACATCGGAATAAGTCGAGTAATAATATTCGGAGCCTTCTACGCCGCTGACCGGAACTGCGCAGAAGCTTGCCCGCAGATTTAACTTAATACGACGCGCTCTGACGTCTTTTTCGGCAACGTTAAAAAGTTTGGCCAAATAACGGTCTGAAAAACTGAGCTTTTTGGCTTCGATAAACATTTCATCAGGCAGTGCCATCCAGTTACAAGCCGCTAATTTTAGTTCAAAGTCAGCCAGCTCCTTCATTTCCCGCATGAAGAAAAGCGTAATGTCGGTCATTGCCGCCGCTTCTTCCGCAGTCAAGCCTTTCTTCATCGCTTCATAAAGAATAAAAAAACGTTCACTGGACGGGATTGCCAGTTTGGTTTTTAATTCATCTATAGTAAGCGCTTCAAGATCCTTAACCAACCCAAGACCATAACGACCAATTTCAAGCGAGCGAATGGCTTTTTGAAGTGCTTCCTTGAAATTTTTGCCGATCGACATAACTTCTCCGACCGCTTTCATCTGAGTACCGAGAACGTCCTTGGCTTGGGGGAACTTTTCGAAAGCCCAACGGGCGAACTTCGCAACGACATAATCGCCGGATGGAGTGTATTTTTCCAAAGTCCCGTCACGCCAATAACTGATTTCGTCAAGGGTAATTCCGGTAGCAAGCCTGGTCGAGACGCTGGCAATCGGAAAGCCGGTTGCCTTTGACGCCAGTGCGCTGGAACGCGAGGTTCGCGGGTTAATTTCAATAACAATAATCCTACCGTCAGTGCGATTATGAGCAAACTGTACGTTGGTACCGCCGATTACACCGATAGCATCAACAATCCGATATGAATAATCCTGAAGTTTTTTCTGCAATTCTTCCGACACTGTCAACATTGGAGCCACGCAGAAACTGTCGCCGGTATGCACACCCATCGGATCGACGTTTTCAATAAAACAGACGGTTATTTTTTGTCCTTTGGCATCCCGAACAACTTCAAGTTCTAGTTCTTCCCAGCCGAGTGCACATTCCTCAATCAGCACTTGCCCGATAATACTGGCGGCGATACCGCGTGCCACAATCTGGCGCAGTTCTTCGACATTATAAACAATACCGCCGCCTGTTCCCCCCATCGTGTAGGCAGGTCTGACCACCACCGGATACCCCAGAATCTCCGCCTCTTTTTCCGCTTCCTCTACCGAATAACACGGCTCCGATTCCGCCACCGGTACGCCGATCTCTTTCATGGTGTTTTTGAATTGAATGCGGTCTTCGCCGCGCTTGATTGCGCCGAGATCAACACCGATTACCTGAACGTTGTAGCGGGAAAGGATACCTTGTTCATCAAGTGCGATAGCAAGATTCAAGGCAGTTTGACCGCCGAGATTCGGCAATAAGGCATCCGGCGCTTCTTTGGCGATAATTTTTTCAATACTATCAATGGTCAGGGGTTCAATGTAAGTATGATCAGCCATTGCCGGATCAGTCATAATTGTCGCCGGATTGCTGTTCACCAGCACAATTTCATAACCCTCATTACGTAAAGCCTTACAGGCCTGCGTTCCGGAGTAATCAAATTCGCAGGCTTGTCCGATAATAATCGGACCGGAACCAATAATCATAATTTTTTTAATGTCGGTGCGATGCGGCATAAATACTATCCTTTCGTTTCGTTAAATATGTGTTTTGGAATAATGTAATGTACAAACGGAGACTCGTCAGATGAATTCCGGCAAGCCGGGGTGTAAGATACCACCGGAACTGCAATTTATCAATCCGGATTTTGTTTTGCTTTAGAAAAAAACTGTCCGAATCTAAGATTGACAAGCATAGATTACCATGCTAATTTAAATCGTTGTTTTTCTATGGGGTTCCTGCCGGTGAGCGTGAACCATGGAAGAGATTTTGCCTTTAGCATTGAACATATATTCAGCCTGACGCATCAGGCGGCTCCGGAGAGTTATCATAATGCCAATCAATCATGACTATAGCGGGTTGCGATGCCTGCAGATACTCTTCTCTCAATTCCGACGTGATGTCAACTTCCCTGCATTGGTTACCGATGAATTAAAGGCGAAATACCTGGAAAACCATACCGCAACACTGCTTGAAGTTAGCGATGCCCATCAGTTACAGCCGGAATTATGGAAATTGGCAGATTTCCCGGAAAACTATGATGGTCCGGCCTTGTTGAGTCTAAAAAACAATAATTGGGTTTTGTTGATGAATCTTAAGCAGCTTAAAACACAGGAAAAAGCTGTAATATATGATCCACTCCAGCCAAGTCAGCAAAAT
This sequence comes from Lentisphaerota bacterium, assembly GCA_012519765.1. Taxonomy (GTDB): domain Bacteria; phylum Verrucomicrobiota; class Lentisphaeria; order Victivallales; family Victivallaceae; genus UBA7640. The sequence continues at coordinate 4,656 of JAAYPP010000018.1, read as the reverse complement.
ACCCTTTCAGTTCCTGTTGATAAAATTTTTGAACGCGCCGGCGAAACATTGATTATATTTCGCAATCTCCGTGAAATCGATTTGACCAAGCACAGCGCGTTGTTTGCCCTTTGCAGCATTGCATCCCACCACAACGTGGCGATGAATCCGGTAAGGGTGATGCATGAGTATGCGGTCGGCGAAGATGAACTCAATGAACAGCTGCTTATGGAAATCGCAATTAACTATGGTTTCAGAGTAAAAAAAAGACGGCTTAACTGGACAAAATTAACTGGTGCCGGTAAAGCTTTTCCGTTTATCGGAAAGAAAAAAAACGGGAAATATGTTGTTCTCTGCGGATTCCGCACCAATGAACAGGAAGAACAGGAATTGATCATTGTCGATCCTGAAAAAGGATATGATGCCAATGACCGTTTTGTTTTCATGCCCCGAAATGAATATGAAAACAATTGTCTTACAGATTGCATTCTACTTAAAAAGATTTATCATTTATCTGATGAAGAGCAACCTTTCGGGTTACGCTGGTTTATCCCCGAATTTCTGAAATTACGTGGCATTTTTGCGCAGATTATACTGGTCGTAACCATGCTGACGCTGATTTCATTGGTAATACCGCTTTTTTTTCAGATTGTGGTCGACAAAGTACTGGTGCATAAATCTTATAACACATTGAACGTCTTGGGATTCGGAGTTGCTGCCGCGGTTCTTGTGAACGGACTTCTCGAATTCGTTCGAGGCTATCTTCTCCTTTTTTCAACTAATAAGATTGATATCAATACCGCGACCAAAACTTTCAGCCATCTGATGAAACTTCCGGTTGATTTTTTTGAGCGCGTCTCCTCAGGCGTGCTTCTGAAGCATATGCAACAGACCGAAAAAATCCGCGGGTTCCTTTCCGGAAATCTTTTTTTTACTTTTCTTGACTTGATTGCATTGTGTATATTCATACCTTTTCTGTTGCTTTACAGCGTAAAGTTGACCTTAGTCGTACTCGGATTTTCAGCTTTGATGGCACTGGTTATTGCCTGTCTCATAAAACCGTTTCAACACAGGCTTAATGAGTTGTATCAGGCAGAAGGAAAACGCCAAAGTATGCTGGTGGAGTCAATTCACGGAATCCGCACGGTAAAGTCACTTTCACTTGAACCGGTAGAAGAAAAATATTGGAATGATTCGACGGCTTATGCCATCAAGTCTTATTTCAATGTCGGGAAAATTTCCATTTCCGCCAAGAGCATTAGCCAGATACTTGAAATGCTGATGACCATTACCATTATCTGGTTGGGCGCACACCTGGTGTTCGCACACGAAATAACCATCGGCGCACTTATCGCATTTCAAATGCTCTCAGGAAGAGTTACCGGACCTTTGGTCAAACTGGTAGGACTTATTCATGAGTATCAGCAGATCGCGCTGTCGGTTCGAATGCTCGGGGTCGTTATGAACACCCCGTCGGAACCTGCTGGCGGTGGCGTCCGCAATCCTTTCAAAGGCGCGATTTCATACGAAAATGTCTCGTTTCAATACCGGCCGGATACACCTCAGGTCATCCGCAATTTTACGGTTGACATTCAACCGGGCAGCACGGTCGGGATCGTCGGTCGCTCCGGTTCGGGAAAAACAACGCTTACCAAGCTGATTCAAGGATTATATCCGATTACTCAAGGGTTGATCCGCATTGACGGTATTGACATCCGCGAAATCGACAAGGTACATTTGCGCAGCAGTATCGGAGTTGTACTGCAGGAAAACTATTTTTTCAGCGGGACGGTTCGGGAAAATATTTCGCTCACCAAACGCAGTGCTTCACAGGAAGAGATCATTTATGCGGCAAAATTAGCCGGAGCAGACGAGTTCATCCAGAAACTTCAGCGCGGGTATGATACTGTTCTGGAAGAAAATGCTTCAAACCTTTCAGGCGGGCAAAAGCAGCGTCTGGCGATTGCCCGGGCATTACTTACCAATCCGCCGATTTTGATTTTTGACGAGGCAACCAGCGCTCTTGACCCGGAAAGTGAATGCCTGATCAGGAAAAACCTCAATGCCATTGCCAGAGGTCGCACAGTGGTGATTGTGTCGCATCGGCTTAGCATAGTCAGACATGCCGACCGTATTCTGGTTATTGACGATGGAGAACTTTCAGCATCTGGAACCCACCGGGAACTCCTTGCGCAATCGGGAACTTACCGTGAATTCTGGACACAGCAAATGGATGGGGAGAATGGCTGATATGAATGACAAACTGACCACTGAAACCATTCAATTCCAGCCGGATGCAATTGAATTGAAAAATGCGAGATTGCCACTCTGGGTGCGGCTATGTGTTTTCTTGCCGCTACTGATTCTTGGCGGAGCTATTGCTTGGGCATATCTGGGCAAAGTTGACGTCATAGTTCAGGCTGGGGGAAAACTGATAACCGATAAACAGGTCATCATAATGAAGCCGCTTGAAAGATCTGTAATCAAAAAAATTCATGTCATAATCGGTGAAGTAGTCCGTCCCAATCAGGAACTGATAACTTTTGATCCGGCAATCAATCAGGCGGAGGCTGAACGGCTTCGCAATGAACTGCAAACCCTTAGCGCTAAATTCGATCGGCTGAAGGCTGAATTTGAAAATAAGCCATACATCAGTGCTGTAGATGATATATTCCACCGTTGGCAGTTGACAATTTATAAACAACGCAATGAATATTACCGCGAAAAAATAAACTATTACGAAGAAGCTGTCAAGCAAATTGACGCATCCAGAAAAAGCCGTGAAGATTCGCTGGTCAAGCAGCGGGAAAGACTGGAGGCGGTGCGAAGAATCGAGCAGATGTTTGTTCAGATGCGTGAAAAACAGGCTACTTCGCTGAAGGAACTGCTGGAAATATCAATTGCCCGCATGGAAATGGAACGCGCGGTTGATGAGCTTGAAAACAGCTTGCTCGAACTCAGTCATCAACGCGGCAGCACTACCGCGACCAAAAATTCCTTTATTCAGGAATGGCTCAACGGCATTGCCGAGGAACTGGTCAAAACCGATCGTGATTTGATGTCTGCCCGCAAGGAATACGAAAAAATTGAACAGTTAATCAGCTACGTATGTCTGCGCTCCCCTTGTGAAGCGGTCGTACATGAAATCGCCGCCTTCTCGCCAGGTTCGGCTGTCCGCGAGGCTGAAGCTCTGATTACCCTGGTCCCGCTGGACGGAAAAATTGAATTGGAGGCAGAAATCAGACCGCAGGATATCGGCAAGGTCGGAATTGGGTCCGAAGTACGCATAAAACTTAATGCGTATCCGTTCCAGAAACACGGGACACTGGAAGGCGTCGTCCGTAACATTTCCGAAGATACCCTGCAAAAAAATCAGCAGTCTGGTGAACGCAGTGGTTCTACCACTTACTACCGCGCCCGCATCTCTGTATCGGGGAAGCTGAAAGACTTGAATCGAAATTTCCGGATGATACCTGGAATGGAAGCACAGGCGGAAATTAAAACCGGCCAGCGGAGAATCATTGAATACATTATCTATCCTTTAATTAAAGCACTCGATGAAACCGCGAGAGAACCTTGATCAAAAATTTATTCTTTTATCAATTGGCAACTTGCAGTTTTGGCATTATTGTAAAAAATTAATTATTGAAAAAATTGATGCACTTAACACCATAAAAAACAGGAAAAGAAGATGGCTGACACCAAAGAATTTTATGCTGACGGCATCGGGCAAATTCATTTTGCCGGAAATATGGTACGCTTTGACTTTGTGACCCTCCAACCAGCCGAAGACGGTAAGGCTCCCACACCCCAACCAAGTATGCGGATTATTATGCCGCCTCAAGGTTTTCTCGGAGCATTCAACTCGATGCAGCAATTGATTGATAAGCTGGTAGAAGCCGGCGTATTACAGAAAAACGAAAACGAATCTGGTTTTTGAGTGAGGATAAGCTGATACAACATTTTACTTTAAAATTTATTCAATTGTACAGTTTATCGGTTAAATCAGAAATTCTTTATTGTAAAAATCTTGATTAAATTTGATTTTAATGATTTAACGGGCTATCATAGACCGTAATGTATAAATAAGTGGTTATATTGTTATTGGGGCTATATCAAAATCGCCGTTTTAAAGTTTACTTTTTTAAATTATTAGATGATTCAATGATTAATATATACTTTTCAATTCAAGAAAGGAGCTGATGCTTTATGGCTACCAACTACATTTATACGTTCACAGATTTCCTGTTGCCTACCGGTAACGACATGACTCTGCTTTCCAATGCCCCGGGTTTTACAGACCGTGGTCAGGTAGTGATTGGATATGAATGGAATACCGTCCGTTATTTCTCATGTTCAATTGACCTTACCGGCAGCGATGCCAGACTGACCGTCGGCGGCAATCTTAATCTAAATTCCGACGGCTCGCCTGTGACGGCCACTACAACGACCGATAGCATATCTACTACCATAAATCCCAACGAAAATATTCTGCCGCTAAATTCCAATATCTATTATAAAGGCTATAATATCCGTGATGACGCCGCAGCCGTACGTTTCCGCCAGAATGGGGTATTGTTTCTAAACTCTCATACCGGAGCAAAAACCGCCAATCAATATTATCCTGACGGTGTACCGGCAGTGCACAATAAAAGCGATGACAATATACGGATTATT
>JAAYPP010000126.1 GCA_012519765.1 Lentisphaerota bacterium | reverse complement strand
AGCGGACAGAATGGAATATCCTGTACCGTGCAGTTGTCGTCCATAAAATAACCGAGCACGGTTTTGCCGTCCTGCGTTTGCGCGTGAAGCGTAATTTTGTTGCGGTAGCCGAGCGGGCAGGGAGGGATCAGCGGCGCGGCAAATGCGCAGGTGTTGCCCATTTGCGGAACATTGCGCAGGATAAAATCTTTAAGCAACGCAGCTTTGATGCGGTTTTCCGCTTCGTATGAAAGATGCATGAAGACGGTACCCGGAACTGGAGATTTGACTTCGATACGGTCAGGCGAAGGGCTCAGTACTTCATTCAGCCGGGCAGTGACGAAATTCTTTTTTTCGGTAACAATTTCAACGGAGACGGTTTCGTCCGGCGCGGTGCCGTGGACAAAGCAGACGCGTCCGTCCGGAAGATAGCCGACGCCGGCGCCTCCATAAGCGATGCGGACGATCTTGATTTCAATATTTTTCAAAGTGTTACCTCGGTTTTTTTGTGGATGATGACGAAACGCAATCTTTTGAATCTATACGGTGCGGGAGCATTTGTCCATTGCAAAGCCGGGTTTTGGCGGTAAATTTTTGATTTAAACAATATCGGGGGATTTATGGATATTTACTTCAACGATGAACCGGCTGTGGTCGCGGACGGGATAAGTTTATATGATTTTCTGATTTCAACCGGAGTCAATCCGGAACGTACCGTAATCGAATTGAACGATGAACTGGTCGAACGCGCGGCGTGGAAAGAGACTTTGCTGGCGGAAAATGACCGGGTGCTGGCAGTAACCTTCGTCGGAGGCGGCTGATGACACAGCAGAATATACTGCGAACCGGGCTGCTGCGTTATTTTACGGAAGTCCAGCTGGAACGCATTGAATCATGCCGGATCGGCATCGCCGGCGCCGGCGGACTGGGTTCAAATTGCGCGGTCAATCTGGTGCGTAGCGGGTTCCGGCAGTTGATAATTGCGGATTATGATCGCGTCGAAGCGACCAATCTGAACCGGCAGTTTTTCTTTCCCGATCAGGTTGGCCAGCTTAAAGTCGAGGCGTTGCGCGCAAATTTGAGCAAACTCAATCCCGAACTGGAACTGCAAACTTTTTCAGAACGGATTACCGCCGAAAACGCCCGACGTATTTTCGACGGCTGTCAGGTGATTATCGAAGCTTTTGACCAGCCGGAAGAAAAACGCATGTTGACAGAATGCTTTTACCGTTCGGAGGTACTGTTGGTGGCGGCATCTGGTCTGGCCGGCTGGCAGAATGCCGATTTACTGGTAACCCGACGGATTCATCCGCGTTTTTATGTAGTTGGCGATGCGGAAAGCGAGGTCAGTACGGGGTCGCCGCCCTGTGCGCCGCGGGTTGCCGTCGCCGCCGCGAAACAGTCCAATCTGGTTTTAGCTTACGCACTTGGCGAATTATGAACCTGAAAAATATCTATCTCGATTACAATGCGACTACTCCGCTCGATCCGGCCGTGCTGGAGGCTATGCTGCCCTGGTTGCGCGAAGACTTCGGCAATCCGTCCAGTCAGCACAGTTCCGGACAGCGCGCCGCCGCCGCGGTCGATCTGGCCCGGCTTCAGGTTGCCCGGCTGATTGACGCCAACCCTGATGAAATAATTTTTACTGGAGGCGCGACGGAAGCCAACAACACGGTGATCAGAAACGCGGGCGGAATGATTGTTGCCGGCGGTACTGAACATAGTTCGATTTATGAACCGGCACGGGATGCCGGCGCGGTTTTTCTGCCGGTAACGGCCGGCGGCCAACTGATTCCGGCAACTCTGGGCGAGGCGCTCCGAAAACACTCGCCGGCGCTGGTAAGCCTGATTCTCGCCAATAATGAAACCGGAGTAATCACTAATCTTGAGGGAGTTGCGGAGGTTGTTCACGCGGCCGGGGCACTGCTGCACCTGGACGCCGTTCAGGCCGCCGGGAAAATTCCGCTGTCCGTGAAAGCTCTGAAGGCTGATTTTCTCTCACTTTCCGCTCATAAATTTTACGGCCCGAAAGGAGTCGGCGCGCTGTTTGTCCGGCGCGGTATCAGACTTGCGCCATTGTTGAGCGGCGGCGGTCAGGAGATGAATCGCCGTTCGGGTACGCATAATGTTCCAGCCATTGTCGGGATGGGCGTCGCCTGCCGGCTGGCGGCAGCAAGAATGGATGAAGATCCCGCGCATGCCTTGATTTTGCGGCAACGTCTGGAAACCAATATCCTTGACGCAGTGCCGCGCTGTTCGGTCAACGGAGCCGGTGAAGCCCGTCTGCCGAATACCCTGAACATCCGTTTCGCCGGCATCGATGCCGGCGCGCTGGCCGCGCGCCTGAATTTGGAGGGAATCGAGGTTTCCGTCGGTTCCGCATGCAGCAGTGGACGGAGCAGCGGCTCGCGGATTCTCGAAGCCATGGGCTTGAGCACCCTGGACGCGATGAGCGCGATACGTTTTTCGCTTGGTCGGGGCATTGATGCCGCCATGATCGATCATACGGTGGAGCGGCTCGCGGAAATGGTTGAGGTGTTGCGCGCTGCGGCCCGTACCGCTAATGTACTTGACCTCGAAACTGATTAATCCTGAAAAGCACGTGGTAATTTCGCATTATTTGGGTCAATTGACCATTGTAAAATTATGCTCAATTCCGAGTTCATGATACTTGTATTTCCCCGCTGTAGAATATATTTTACAGTGTCTTTCAGCCTTGGTAGCTCAGTGGATAGAGCATCTCCCTCCTAAGGAGGTGGTCGCAGGTTCGATTCCTGCCCAGGGCACCATTTTAACCTCAAAAAACTGTTTTTATAGGTTCGATGCTATTCTGTATCGTTAGTGTAGAGTACAATGGAGTCTTCACGAATCGCCAGGGTATTGGGTTGAAAATTCCGCAAAACCTCGGTCAGTTCCCAATTCGAACCGCGCAGCCACAGCAGTTGAATCCCGGGATTACGATTGACGATGCCCAATGCTTTCGCATCCGAAGGAATTGACAAAGATGCACGCTCCCACATTCCGTTGATATCACGATAACGGAATTTTATAGCTTTGAATTTATGATTTTCCGGTAAATCAATGCGGTTTTGGGGTAAAAATGCCAGAAAATCCATGATAGTGCCTTTACCTTGTACTGCGGCCATAATGTTGCCCTGGCTGGTAACTTTTCCACTCCAGATGTAAGCGGGTTCGCAACGTTCCATCAATGAAGTATCGAGGGTAAATATGCCTTGCTGCCAAAGCCCATTTTCGCCGATTTCAAATATCCTGCGATGCAATTTTGTTTCATCTTTGCATGCGTCGGCATAAACCGCCACCGTTGCTTTTCCAAAGCTTCGCCAAACCACACTGCATCCATTGGCATAAGCAACCGGCATGACCAAGCCGTAATTGGCGCCCAACGCACTTCGGATCATAGTGTATTCGTCTCCGATAATTTTGGCGGCTTCAAAACCATCATATAGACCCGGTTCGATTTCTGTATTTTTTGTGTCTGCAGTAAAATCTCGAGATAGAAAACCGCGTACCGGCGATGGCGAGTCCAGCCGGAAAATCTGGCGCATGCTCTGATAAATATATATTTTCCTGACAGTAATCGGCTTGCTGCATTTAATTGAAACACGCATTTCAAATTTTTCATTTCCATTCATCAAAATTTGCGGCCATCGGCATCTGAATTTGACATTGCCGGAACCATCAAAAAATTCATCCCATTCCTGAACCACTGAACCTTTTTGATTGCGGTGAATCATGGTTATCGAGCCACGGTTTTCAGTTTCAATATCCAAGGCACAGGTGAAATCATGATTTGCGGTCGGCCAAAATGGCAGAGTCAAAAGGTGATTCTCGCCGCGGACAGTGTCTTTTTCTACGTCCGCACTGATGAAATGATGGTTGGGAAACAAAGGAAGGGGGTTGCCCAGTGCCAGTTCCCAGAGTTTATTGGTCTTGTCGCGGCGTTTTGCGCCGAGAATGGAATCAAAGGAAACTTGTTCAATCGCCGATATAAACAAAGCATTGCCAACAATTAAGGCAACGACAAAACATTTAATGGTTGAATAATTCATAATCATCCTGACTTACTTAAAAATGTGTTGTTCGGATAAAACATAATAACCCTGATTACCGATATTGCCTATGGACAGTATCCAATTTGACCGTTTTCACTCTTTAAACCCCCACTATCTAACGAAATTTTAAGCATTACAGAACACCGGCACAATCATCTGGAATTTTTATAAATAATGAAATTGAATCATGTTTTTCAGGATAATGCAATATATCCGGCAAAAAGTTGAATTATGCCAGGGTTTATGCCATATTATTACTTTTCTGACGTAACTATGAATAGAGTCCCAATTACAGTTGATGTTGTTTATCGTCATCGACATGTAACAGCTATTATTCATGGATGATTCAATAAATGCAATACTTACAAGGAAGATATAAGATGAGCAACAAGAAGTTCAAGCACACCGCCGCGATGGGGTTTTTATGGTTTGCAGCAATACTGTTTTGTCTGCCTCTTTTCGGACAGAATCTGAATTCTGAACTTACAGAGAACGATAAGCTTTCATTAATTACCAGATTGGTCAGCAGGATTATTGCTAAAAATCATTATCGGCAACACCCGCTTAACGATACGATTTCAGCGCAAATTTTTGATGATTATTTTAAACGACTTGACGGCAATAAAACTTTTTTCACCGCAGAAGATATTCAAAAATTCAAACCTTATAGTTTACTGCTTGATGATATGATCGAAAAGGGAAACTTTCAATTTGCGTTCGAGGTTTATGACTTGTTTTTAAAACGCTTCAGCGAATACCGGGCGTTTTCAGAAAAATTGCTGGATGATGGATTTGATTTTACTGTAGATGAAGAATTTGTAATGGATCGACGTAATCTGCCACCGCCGGAAAATTTACAGGAACTTCATGAGATTTGGCGTAAAAAACTCAAAAATGATGTTCTGACCTTTCGTCTGATGGCGCGTGCACAAAAAGAGATTGACGAGGAAAATCTGAAGAAAAACCCGAAAGCGGTGGTGATTAAGATGGAATCCCCGGAGGAAAAAATCAGACGCCGTCTCCGGGATGTGTATAATTCACTGAGCCAGCGCGATCGTTTTGATATTCTTTCAGAATTTCTTTCATGTGTAAGTCAGACTTATGGTCCGCATTCAAGTTATTTTTCTCCGCGTGAAGAAGAGGATTTCAATATATCAATGAGTTTGTCACTGGAAGGCATCGGGGCAACTCTGTCCAGCGAAGATGGATATACCAAAGTGGTACAACTGGTTCCGGGCGGACCGGCAGCCAAAGACGGGCGGCTGCAAGCCGACGACAAAATTATTGCCGTAGCTCAGGAAGGTGAACCACCTGTTGATATTATCGATATGTCAGTGAGCAACGTGGTCAAACTGATTCGCGGCAAAGAAAATACCAAAGTGATTCTCAGTGTATTGAAAAAAAGTGGCGGAGGCGTTCCGGAAAATATAGAGTTGACTCGCGCCAAGGTTGAATTGAAAGAAAGTGAAGCTTCGGGTGTGGTCAAGATGATCGCGACTCCGGATGGCAAAGAATTCAAAGCCGGAGTTATTACGCTGCCGCGTTTTTATATAGATTTCAAAGGTGCCGCCGAAGGTAATCCTAACTACAAAAGCTCCACCCGGGACATCAAAAAAATTCTGGAAAAATTTGCAACGGCCAAAGTTGATGGCGTAATCATGGATTTGCGCTTCAATGGTGGCGGCAGCCTGGCTGAAGCGATCAGCCTTACCGGATTGTTCATAAAAGACGGTCCGATCGTACAGGTGCGCGCCTATAATCGTAACGTTGCGGTTAAAAACGACCCAGACAGCAACATTGATTATGCCGGTCCGCTGGTTGTGCTGACGAATAAAATGACTTCATCAGCAGCAGAAATTTTCACTGGCGCAATCAAAGACTACAAACGGGGTATTGTTATTGGGGATACCAGAACTTACGGCAAAGGAACCGTGTTGGAAGTTGTCGAATTGGGTAGTCTGCTCCGTTATGTCAATCAGGAGTTCCCTGCCGGTTCGCTGAAATTTGAAAGTGCGGTATTCTATCGGGTTAACGGTTCTTCCACACAAGCTCTCGGCGTAACTCCGGATGTCGTATTGCCATCGCTGACCGAACATATGGAGATCGGTGAGATGTACAGCGACAATCATTTGCCGTGGGATGCCATTGATGCAGTCAAACATGAAATATTTGAGCCGGAACTGGATAAGTTTATCCCTGAATTGAAAAAATTATCCTCCGCACGTATTGCTAAATCTGAAGATTTCAGAAAAATTCAAGATCGCATTGAACTTTATCGTAAATATAAAGATCGTAAATCAGTTTCTCTTAACGAAAAAGCCCGATGGGTAGAATACCAGCAGGAAAAAAAAGCTAACGAAGCCCAGGAACTGGTATATGGAGAAATGGAAGAAAAAAACAATGTAAAAGTTGAAGAGCCGGCAAAAATCGACCCGGTTGTCAAAGAAGCCGTATTTGTGCTATCTGATTTGATGAGATTAAAACTATCGGCACAATGACCTCGAATGAAAGAAGTTGAAGTTTTTACTGATGGTTCATGTCGCGGTAATCCCGGACCCGGCGGGTGTGCGTGCATTTTATGCTATCAGCAACATTCTAAAGAAGTATTCTGCGGTTTTTTGAAAACAACCAATAACCGGATGGAGTTGCGGGCGATAATTTTGGCATTGGAACTTTTAAAAGAACCGTGCCGAGTGACGATATATTCTGATTCCAAATATGTAGTCTGTGCCGTCAATGATGGCTGGCTTAATGGTTGGAAAGGAAATTTCTGGCGCAAATCCGATAAGAAAACGGTTTTAAATATTGATTTATGGAAGCATCTGGATATACTTATCCAAAAACACGAATGCCGGTTTGTCTGGGTAAAGGGACATGCCGTCAATGAAAATAACAACCGTTGCGATGAATTGGCGAGAAGCGCTGCGAACTCGAAGGATCTTTCTGAAGACCACGGTTTCATAGAAAATACAGAGCTAATCAATGTTGAACTTTTTTAACGTCACATACTGTTTTCACAGATTATGGTTATGGTGAATGATGGTAATCTTATCTAGGAGTTTTTCATGTCAAAAGTTCGTGGAACTCGCGCCGCGTTGCGCGAAGAAATAATTTCAGGCAGGTGGAAACCGGGAACCTATCTGCCGTCCGTCCGTAAGCTGGGTGAACGCTTTGCCGCCTCCAAAAGCTCTATTCATAATATTTTAAAAATGCTTCAAGATGAAGGGCTACTGCAGCTGAGTCCCGGTCGAGGAGCTTTGATTACCGGCTATTCCCCGGATCAACCGCGACTGAACCACCTTTTTTTCAGGACATCCGATTTCGGGACATTTAATTATCTGCCGGTGATCAGCGCGTTGATGAGCGGAGTATTCAGAGGTGCCGAATGCAAAAATATTGAAGTTACCATTTCCTTTAATGATTCCGACAATCTTACGGAGGCAATGATCAACGCATACAGCCTGGGCGAAATTCAAGGAATAATATACGGACAATGCCACAATTATGAAGACCTGATTTTACCATTGGAAAAATCAGGAATTCCATATGTGGTTTCTCACGAGATTCATGGGTTAAATGTTGCAAAATGCGCACTTGACTTTCGCTTGATCACCCGCGACGCAATTGATTATCTGGTTAAACGCGGACACCGCAAGATCGGGTTCTGGTGCGGTTCTGTAGAAGATTTTATCTATCGCGAAGGAATGAAAGAGTATTTGCGGTTGATCGACGAGTACCAATTGGAATTCAGACAGGAATGGTTAGTTCTGAATATTAGCAGTGAGCAGGACAAGGGGGCCGACGCTTTTTTTAAACAAAAAAATTTGCCGACTGCGGTTTTTACCATGCGTGATTACCGCGCTAAAATATTGTATGAAGCGGCAGCGCGTCACAAAATTCGTATTCCCGAAGATATTTCAGTAGTTTCCTGGGACAATGCAACCTGGCCAGACGCAAATGCGGCAGGATTGACTTCTTTTGTCGAACCGCTCCATGAACTCGGAGAAAATTCAGTGGCAATGCTTCAGCAATGGGTTACTTCAGGTGAACGTCCGGAAAATTGTATGATTACTTGCCCGATAATCGAACGCAACAGTGTAAAAACAATTTAGTCGTCAGTTCCGGATGCGCCAGGCTTCCAATTATACTAAAAAAGCAGTTAAAATTATTGACCCGAAAAAAATGGCGGAGAGAGAGGGATTTGAACCCTCGATACCCATAAGGGTATAACGGTTTTCGAGACCGCCGCCTTCGACCACTCAGCCATCTCTCCGCTACATAAAAGAAGCTAATATACTTTCAGAAACGAATTTTTCATTCCTAGAAAGACGAATTCTGCAGATAATTGAGATATTCGGATTTCAGTTGAACCATCAGCTTTCGTCACGGGAAAGTTAAAAACGCAAAATGATCATGTTCAATTATTCGACATTGGAAAATTTGAACACATTCAAGGCGTTAGCATTTTCGCGAATTCGGTCAACCAGAATATCCGGTACTTCCATATTGGTTTTTACCACTGCCAGCGAACGGTTATTTTTCAAATCCTGAGGAGCGCGAATATCAATAATATTGATGTGTTTTTCGCCCAGTAATCCGGCAATTTTACCGAGAACCCCGGGTTCGTCGTTGTATTCCACAAACAAATTGTATCCGCTTGGTTCCAGATACAGCTTGTCATAATTACCGATTCTGGACACCATCAGGTTGTTTTCAGCGATAGTACCGCGAATACTTACTCTGGTCGGCTTTGTACCCATACTGCAAACATCAATCGTCATGGAATTGCCGTACTGCTTGCTTTCATCCGTTTCTCGATTGATGATATCAATCCCGCGCGAAGCCAGAAACGACTTGGCGTCAGCGGCATCAGTATAGGGGTCGAAATCTGCGCAAATTCCAGCCGTAACCGGAGCCAGCATCCATTTCCCAAACTGACTTAACTCACCATAGAAACTGGTTTCAATACGCTCTGGAACAACATTTTTACCGAGCGCGTTTTTTGCGATTCCGGAGAGAATAAAGGCCAGTTTCTGGAATTTTGCATCAAGTCCGTCCGGAATTTCTTTGTTGACCACGCAGTTGGTGATGCCCTGTTCAAAATAGGCGATAGTCTGTTCTGCGGACATTTTGGCGGCATTGAAATTAGCCTCCTTGGTGTTGGCGCCAAGGTGCGGCAGCATGACATCGGCGATATCGGCGACACTCTTCGTGCCGGCTTCGTCTTTGGGGTAAACGTCATTGCAGAAAAATATCTTCTTTTCAGACTTGGCGGCACGCAAATCTTCCTCATTGACAATGCCAGCGCGCGCGCAATTGATTAGCACTGCTCCGGGTTTCATCAGCTTGAGGCGATCGGCGTTGACCATGTTTTTGGTTTCCGAAATTTCCGGGACATGAAGCGAAATGATATCGGCCTCAGCAAAAATCTTTTCGACTTCGCACATTTCAATACCCAGTTTTTGTGCGAACGACTCCGGAATCATCGGATCATAACCAAGCACTTTCATTTCAAACCCGCTGAGACGTTTCACCAGCAGACGGCCGATATTGCCAAGTCCGATCACGCCAAGAGTTTTTCCGGTGATTTCAGTACCGAGCATTGATTTCTTTTCCCATTTTCCTGCACGGGTCGTTATGTCACCGTTGACGACATGCCGGTAAGCTGCCAGCAACATCGCAATCACTACTTCGGCAACAGCATTGGCGTTGGCTCCCGGCGTATTCATCACATCAATATTTTTTCGTCTGGCATATTTGATATCAATGGTGTTGTACCCGGCACCGGCTCGGACGATCAGTCTCAGCTTGGGCAACAGATCAATTATTTCAGCTGATATTTTTTCGCTTCGGACTATCAACACTTCGACATCGCTGTTGGCTTGTGCCAGCTCCGCCAGCGGAGTAGAATCGTCAAGAACGACTTTAAAACCTTTTTGCGTCAGTAAATCAACGGCAAATTTATCCAGCTTGGTGGGAATTAATACTTTTTTCATTTTGCACCTCAAATTTGTTATTTGTGAAATCGATAATTTTTTATCTATACTTGATCAGGTTGCGTTCTTTTCTATTGTCTTTGCGATAATAATTTATATTTTAAGTCGAAAGGGAAAAACTTTAAAAACTATGAATTTACCATAAATCAGCCAAAAATCAATTATCGAAAATCAAAAATTAGTTCAATCCAAGGTTGCAAAAACCAAGGCATGAAATATATTATTTTTCCTAAATCAAATGGTGGTTGTAGCTCAGTTGGTTAGAGCGCCTGGTTGTGGCCCAGGAGGTCGGGGGTTCAAGTCCCCTCATCCACCCCATTTTTT
>JAAYPP010000017.1 GCA_012519765.1 Lentisphaerota bacterium | reverse complement strand
TAATTTTTTTACCTTCTCTGGCCAGCTTCAACAGTTGAAGCGAAAGACCATCCTCAATATTAAAATCTGCCCCGCCCAGCAACAGAACATCGCCTTCAAACTCTTTTAATTCAGTGACCTTGGTATGCGGCAGCCCAAATTTATCCAGTGTTCCGCCCAAATCACTTTCTTTCGGCCACAACACGATATTCAAATTACTCAAACTCCTCATTTCCGCAAACGGCTTGTCTGAAAAGAAATACAAATTTGCGATCATCGAGCGCTTGACTCCGCCGATTCTCATGGATGCCGAAATAACCATGCCGGGACGCAACTCCCGCATCATAAAACGCATCAGCTGGTCATCAGCGGTCAGTTTACCTTGCCCCACCCTGCTTCCTCTGCTCAATATCGTCCATGACGCATTTTTTCCTGAGAAATTTTCAGGGGGTAACTTTAAGTCAATGGAATATTCCCGACCACTGAAAAAAGCGTGTTGCTCAAGTGCCTGTCCTCGCAACGCCATCCCGGCAAGCATTATTACCATCACTGAAAATAAATTTTTCACACACCCTCCTTGCTGATAATTTCATCTATTACTGCCGCAGCACAAAAACAGCCGAAAACTGCGGGCATATACGAAATCGTTCCAACCGTTGAGCGAAATTTACCATCGCCGTTGTCATCGGCAATGATTGCCTCCTCCGGAACATCTTCCGGTGAAAAAACCACCTTAAAACCATCGTAAATACCATTGCGATGCAGTCTTTTACGCAACGCTCTGCCCAAATTACAATTATAAGATTTGGAAATATCGGTGCAACAAACTTTTGACGGATCAAGCCTTCCCCCTGCCCCCAGAGCGCTGACCACTTTCAAATCAAGTCGCAACGCTTTGCTGATCAAATTGAATTTAGGTGAAAGCGAATCAATCGCGTCAAGAACACAATCATATCCGGACGCATTCAGCAACCGGTCGGTTTTTTCATCGCGAATAAACTCGTTGATTACTGTAAGTTTAATTTCCGGATTAATGTCGCAAAGCCGTTCAGCAATCACCTCGCCTTTCAATCGTCCAACGGTACTGATTAAAGCAGGAAGTTGCCGGTTGCGATTGGAATCTTCAACAACATCGCCGTCGGCGATCGTAATTTTTCCCACACCCGCCCGGCAAAGCATCTCAACAGCATAAGCGCCGACACCGCCAAGACCGACCGCCAGAACATGCGCATCACGCAGACGCGCCATTTTTCTTTCGCCTAAAAGCAAGGTTGTCCGCTCTTGCCATTCCGGAGTAATGTATTTTTCGTTACTCATGTGTCACTCTTAAATTCGCGCGCTCATAATGCGCGCGCGAATTTTAAACTTATTTTTTGCGAATAAAAAAAGACCGCCGAAGCGGTCTTTTTTATAGCAATGATTAATCGTTCGCATGTCCTGATGAACCAAGAACATTATTGTTTTTGTGTATCATCAATTCTTTCAACATATCACGAGCCGGGCCGAGATATTTACGCGGATCGAATTCTTCAGGTTTTTCAGCAAATACTTTGCGGATAGCAGCAGTCATGGCCAGTCTTCCGTCAGAATCAATATTGATTTTGCATACTGCGGATTTTGCCGCGAGCCGGAGTTGGTCTTCGCCGATTCCAATGGCATCTTTGAGTTTGCCACCATACTGATTGATAATTTTCACAATATCCTGCGGTACTGATGAAGAACCATGCAGCACAATCGGGAAACCGGGCAGACGTTTTTCAATTTCAGCCAGAATATCCAGACGGATCTTCGGATCCTGACCCGGTTTAAATTTGAATGCCCCGTGCGAAGTTCCAATCGAAATTGCCAGACTGTCAACGCCGGTTTTGCTGACAAAATCCTGCACTTCATCGGGCTGAGTATAGGTATGTTCTTCCGCGCTGACTTCGTCTTCAACACCGGCCAGAACTCCGAGTTCGCCTTCAACAGTCACATCATACTTGTGGGCATATTCGACAACCTGTCGGGTAAGCTCAATATTTTTTTCATAGGAATGATGTGAACCGTCAATCATAACTGATGAAAACCCATATTCGATACAGTTTTTGCAGAGCTCAAAAGTATCGCCATGGTCTAGATGCAACACAATCGGAATACCTTTACCGTTGGTAAGTTCTTTGGCATATTCAACCGCGCCTTGAGCCATATAACGTAAAAGCGTCTGATTCGCATATTTGCGTGCACCGGAAGAAACTTGCAGAATAACCGGTGAATTGCTTTCACAGCAGGCTTGAATAATCGCCTGAAGCTGTTCCATGTTGTTGAAATTGTACGCGGGAATCGCATAGCCGCCTTTTACGGCCTTGGCGAACAACTCTCTGCTGTTGACCAGCCCGAGATCTTTGAAATTAATCATCTGTTCTCTCCTTCAATAGTTTTTTTTGTGCGGAACGCAGTTTGTAATATCGCCTCGCCAACCCGTTTTTTCAATGTCAGAAAGCAAATTTCAGGATAAAAACCGAAACTATTGATTTGCCGTCAATCCGTATTGACGGCAAATGGCATTTTCATCAAGTTAAATAACAAATTTATTCAGGGGATTTGGCAACTACGCTGTAAACATAAACACCGCAGAGCAGATCGTGTGCTCCGCGTTTGCAGATAAGCACAAACAACGGCATCATAAGTCCGAGCATAAGCATCATCACGGTGAAACAAAATGCGCGGAAAAAATATGTTTCCTTCTGATCACGATTGCAGATAAACAAACCAAAATACCACATACCCGGGCTCTGTGCGAAATATCCGAGACTCAACCCATAATACAGCAGAAACACTGCCAGCCAGGCAATTATCGAAAGCGTAATGTAACGTCCCAGCTTTGCGACTTCGATCCATTTTGCGCGCTCTTCGGCGGCATCCAAACAGACGTAACGCCGATTATTATCAGCAGTGTTTACCCAGATAAAACCAATTTTGTAACCCGCTTTGGAATCAGCCCAAATTGACGGAGAATTGATCGATTTTAAATTTGCTCCCTCACCTTTTTCTTTTACAGCCTTGAGCTCTTTGTTCAGTTTACCGAACATTTTCTCGCTCATTGCTTCAGCCTTGTCCACAAGATTTTTTACCGCACCTTTGATTAGTTCGCGATTGTCATCTATTTCTGATTCGGCAACCTCATCAGAATTTTTTGCCGTCGCGTCTTGACTCGAATCCTGTTCTTTTTTTCGTTCATTTAACTCGGCAGCCTTCTCGGCGGAAAGTATCAGATTATCCCCAGTCGCCAATGCCGAATCACCAGTATTAGCCGCTGCAAATTTGTATGCTCCGAGCAACCCGATACCGGCAAACACTATAAATACAAAACCCAAAATGGTCAGATCAAAGAATAACGCATTCAGTCGAGCAGACAATGTTGCAAAATCCGGTTTATAACTCATCGCGAAAGGACGTTCTTCGAATTTCCCCCAAATCAAAATTTTTATGCGTGACCAAACACTTTCTTTTTTCTCCTGGTATCCGCCAATGCCTTGTTCCAGGAAACGTTGATGTTGTTCTGCCAGCGCAGGTTTCAAAAATTCCAGTTCAGACGCTTTCTTCCAGTTTTTTATCAATTTCGAAGAAATTTCAGTGTCACGATTGATACGGTCTTCTACAACCCACTTGACCAGCGTCAAGTCATCAACCGGACCATATTCCTCATCCGCTATTCTAACAATGTAGTCCATGGGTATTTATCCTGTAAATATTGCGATGACATAGATTAATACTCTATCTGTGATTTTCAAGATTTTCCAAACTAATAACCTGAATCCGTAAATACAACACAAAATAATTCAAAACATTATCTGCCGAATATTTCTGATACTTCAAGAACAAGATTATAAACAGAATCAGGAATATAAATTCCAAGCAGCAGCGAGATTAAACCGGAAATCAAAGCCGGAAATAACAGCCAGCGCAAACGTGGCCTCGCAGGCTTCAAAGAGGTTCCACTTGGCGGCGTCCCCATCGCCATGGGAATGAAGATCAACAACATACCAACAAATATTACAGCAATCAATGCCAGTACCACCGCAGCCATCACATATGAGCCAGAATTAAGCATCCCCCGTATTATCAGTAATTTGCTGATAAACATCCCAAAAGGCGGCAGTCCGGTTATCGCCATAAAACCGGCCAGCCAGAGTATTCCGGCCGGCGGATTAACCTGTAACATGCCGCCGACTTTGTTGACATTTCGACTCCGGTATACCGCTAGAATATTACCTGAAATCATAAACAGCATTCCTTTGACCAGAGTATGATTAATCATATGAAGAATCGAGCCGATCATGCCGATTGGACCGCAGGCCGCTCCGAGCGACATCAGTCCGACATGTTCAACGCTGGAATATGCGAGCATTCGAGGATAATCTTTCTGTCCGATGATGAATATGGCGGCGAAAAGTAATGAGGCTATCCCAAAAAACAACATGATTTCATCGCGAAACTCGCCAAGTCCGGCAGCCTGACAGACTTCGCCGGTCCTCAGCACTGATAAAAATGCGCAATTCATCAATGCCGGAAAAATCGCGGAAACCGGCGGTGGCGCTTCAGAATAGGCATCTGGAAGCCAGGAATGCATTGGTGCAAGTCCCATTTTTGTACCATAACCCACAATAAAAAAGATGAATGCCGCTTTGATCCAGTTACGATCACCGGATGCTGCTATCGGCAACAAATCATCTATTAGCATCGGCGAACCTGATGCACGGTAAGCATAAGAAAGTAGCATATTGCCAAGCAAGGCCAGAGCAATGCCCACTGAACATATCATCAAGTACTTCCATGTCGCTTCCAGCGATGTATGCGAACGGTGAAAATAGATCAGCGGCGCACTGAACAAGGTTGTTGCCTCCATCGCCACCCAGATCACCCCAAAGTGCCGTGACAATATTACCAGCGACATGGCGCTGAACATCAAAAGCATACAACAGTTCTGCTGTGCTTCATATCTACTGACTCTTGAATTTAGTGCCATATAGTCGCGGTTATAAAACCCAACAAGGAGAAACAAGATACTCAAGGTTAGCAGAAAAAGCTGTGATGACGGATTTATCGCCATCCAGCCGTTATAAAAAGGTTCGAATGGATAAATAAAAGTAAAAACCGTCAACAGCAGATGAAAAACGGCAGTCATAATCATTATTTCCCGCGAAACTGTCGTCTTTATCCACAAACTGAATATTCCTGCCAGTGCCGGAATCACCACAAAAAGAGTTATCATCGTTCACCCTCCACAGTATCTTCGCTTAAACTGGTAAGAAGGCCGGTATCAATATGATCGAATTTACGATTTATATGAAAAATCGCCACCCCGGACACAAAAACCATTACCAGCACGTCAAGAAGAATACCTAATTCAACAATAAAATTGTGTTCTAATCCAAGCACTCCCCCAAACAAATAGATGCCGTTTTCAAATACCAGATAACCGACGATGCCTGTCAGAGCTTTGGTTCTGCTGATAATCAGAAATAATCCGGTAAACATCATAAAAAACGGAGCAGCAATCATCAAATGTGATACTCCGGTGGTTTCAGTTAGCTGTAGCCGCGTGGCGAGCCAAAGCGCGAATGACAGCCCGCACAGCGATATCGCTATCGAAACCGGATAACTGATCAATGGTTCAACTTCACGTCTAACACCGGCAATACGCATTGAACGGAACAACATCAACGGCAAAATCAACGTTTTGACCAAAGCAGCTATCAACGCCAGTATAAGCAGTTCCCAATCAATATGATGGCGGAGTAGTGGCAACAGCGATACGGCAGCGCCCTGGAACGCCACAATATGGATGCAAGTTTTGATACGGCTTGATGCCGAAAGCATCAGACAACTTAATATCACGGCTGCAAAAATAAGATTAATCATTGTAAATCACCTATAGAGCAAAAATGCCAAAGAAAGCAAAGCCATACCAAAAATACCGAGCAGAATATGCGGAATATCCAACAATGCAAAACGCGCCATTGCCGATTCTATTATTCCGGTAATAACCGCCACCAGACTGATTCCGACCAAAAGCGCGCACCAATAAAGCCAGAAAGGAAACAATCCGATCGTGGGCAAAGCAATCATTACCACCAGCATCCCATACAGCCAGACCTTGAGTGAAGACGCGTAATGCATCAACGCCAGATCCGGACCTGAATGATCAAGAATCATCACTTCATGAATCATAGTTAATTCCAGATGAGTGTCCGGGTCGTCAAACGGAATGCGGGCATTTTCCACCAGATAAATCATCATCATCGCTCCGGCCGCTAAAATCGTACTGGCAATATTATGGTATCCAGTGCCGCCAAACAATGAAGACAACGAAAGTCCGCCGCCGCTGGTACCCACCACTGCCATGACCAGAATAAATGATGGTTCTATAAACGCAGCGAACTGGATTTCACGTGCTGCCCCCATTCCCTCAAATGGAGAGCCGGTATCCAATGCCGCCAGAACCATAAAAAAACGTCCTATTCCAAGCAGGTAAATCAATAGAATTAAATCGCCTTTAAAACCGAACCATGATGAAATTCCGGCCCCCGGCATCAGGATCAAGGCAACCAAGACACTTCCGAGACATACGGCTGGAGCAATTTTAAATATCGGAGTAGTAGTGCGGCTATAGACACAGCCGCGCCGCATCAGCTTGGCAATATCGTAATAAAGCTGCAACAGAGGAGGACCGTGACGTCCTGCAAACCAAGCTTTAACCCGGTAAGTTATTCCCCACATCAGTGGCGCAGCCAGCATCGCCAAAGCTACATTAAAGAAAACTATGAACAAATTCATTACAGTAACTCCCAGATCAGTAGCAGTATCAGCACCAGTGCAATATAAAGTATATAGCGGTTCAGATGTCCGGACTGAATCCAGCGCAATTTAAAACAGATATTTTTTATGGCGTCGAACAATTGTCGATAACCGGCATCAAGAATCAAATCATCATAAATAATCGACCATCGCCCCTTATCAGGAAAAATCCCGCTAGGAATTTTAACCGATTTTTTTCGTAGCATCAACGGTTTAAAAAAACGGGTGAGCGGCTGAACCAATCCACTGCCGGTATATTGAATCCGATTGCTGCCGCCAACATATCCGCAATCCCAGGTTATACCTGTGCGATTATGCGCTGATGCCGCCAATTTCCTGCGCCAGAAATAAAGCCCGGTACACAAAACAATCAGAATAATGAAAATCAACGATATTTTCCAGGCCATAAAATCACTTAACAACAACGGTAAAAAAATGCCGAGACATAGGCATAAACCTGCCAGAATCCCCAACGGAAAACGTAGACCGGGGTTGACCGGAATACAGTCTTCAGCAGCTCTGCTGCGCGGTTCACCAAGCGAAATAATCCCGGCCAGTTTACTGAAACAGACCATCGCCAAACCACCGGTAAGTCCAAGGGCGGTCAGCATCAAAACCGCTGCCGCTGGTAAGTACCACGATTCATGAGTCAAACATTCCAATCCTTGTGTGAATATCACGAACTCGCCGATAAAACCGTTAAATGGCGGTAATCCGCAGATTGCGGCACAGCCGATAAGCATAAAAGTCGCAGTGGAAGGCATTCTTTTTAATAATCCCCCAAGCCGGTTGAGATCATGTTCACCGGTTTGATTGAGAATACTGCCGGCTGCCATAAACAACAGTCCTTTGAAAATAGCATGGTTTATCACATGCAATGCGCTTCCGACGAAAAACAGCCTTGATATATCGGGCATATCATATTCAGCCGCGAGCACTCCCATTCCCAACCCCATACTGATTATACCCAAGTTTTCAACTGTGCTATAAGCCAGTAACCGCTTAAAGTCCTGCTGCGCTAAAGCTAAAATAATGCCGTAAACGGCCGAGATCGCGCCCAGTAACAGCAGTATCCAGCCCCACCACGGCTGATGTTCAGGCATGAGCAATAAAATCCTCACTATACCGTAAATTCCGACCTTGCACATTACTCCAGACAGCACTGCCGAGATATACCCCGGGGCAGCCGGATGCGCTTCAGGAAGCCAGACATGAAACGGCACCAATCCGGCTTTTGCTCCAAAACCAATCAGCGCAAGTATAAAAATCACTGATGCAATGCCGCTTTCCGGGATTAAAAAACTGCTGAAGTTGAAATCCTCAACTTGTCCCTGCAACAGCAGGAAAGCTGTAATAATTAGCAATACTCCGATATGCGTGGCGATAAAGTAAATTATTCCGGCAGTGCGGACTTCATTTTTTCGGTGATATGTACAGATAAGAAAAAAAGACGACCAAGACATGATCTCCCAGCCCAGCAGAAACATCAGAGTATTCGCCGAAACCAATATCAACAATATTCCGGCCATCAGCAGATTGAAGAAAAACCATATCGGACGACCGGGAACTGCATGCTCCGGCTTGCAGATACAGCCGCCATAAAATGCGGCAGTCATGCCGATCAGCAACAGCGGAATCATAAATATCGCACTTACAATATCAAATTCAAAATTGCATAGTCCGAACGGAAAAGGAAAATTGATTGACTGTTGTATATAACTTTTGGAAACGAGCATTGTGAAAACGGCTGGCATTCCGCCGGCAAATGCGGCAATCGGGCCCATTATTCCGATGAGATTATTACCTTTTATGCGCAATAATGAAGCAAATCCGCAAAAAAGCAGCAATGCAATCAAGAACAGAAATATTCCCATTTATGAATTATCCTTACAATACAATTAAAAAAAGAAGCATTTGAACAGAAAAAACGCCGAATCATGTGGCTATGGCTGAGTTTCTACCGTGAGCAAAGCTGTGATATCCACTGCAAGCTCAAAGCAGGAACGCTGACATGGTTTAATGACCGCCCCGGAGGGGTTTTCATAAAAAACATAAAAACACATTTAGTAATTCCGCCGAAATAGAGGAAAGTTTTAATAATCAAGAACATACAATAATTTTAAGTCTCAACCGTATTTTTTCAGGTTTAATATACCTCTGTGAGCACATATATTCAACTCAATATGATCTGTCCGCCTGCACAAAAAAACGGCTGTTAATATTCATCTCAACGCATAAACCGGGAAAAGGCAGTCGGCTTATCAGGCAGTATCAGTTTTTCATTCTTGAACGAAGCTGTGGCAAACACTGCGGCATCAATGAAGGGACGCCGCGACATGGGTCAAAAGCCGGAATTCAAACAGTAGATTCAGCTGTTCGCTTTTTTTAAAATAAGATAAACATTAAAGGTCAACTTTCTTAAAATTGGAAATCTTAAAACCTGGCTGGCAACTTTGCCAAAAAATTTATCGCTTTGGTTGAACCTGATAAATTCAGGCTTAATAGCGTACTTTTTGAAAACGTTCAGATAATCATCAAGAGAAAACTTATTAAGTCCATATTCCCAAACTGATTTAATGTCTCTATTTTTCCGCCGGTTATAACGACGCAATATGGTTTTTTCAGGCAACAAGATATGATCAAAAGGCAAAACCGTTAATGAATGTCCACCGCGCGGACTGTAATAAAGTGGTCCGAATCCGGCCATCAGTCTGCCGCCGGGTTTAAGCAAGTTCCACATTTCATCAAAAGTATCTTCAAAAGCGATGATATGCTCAAACGAATCCTTGGACACGATGCAATCAAATCGTTCGTTTTTATTGAGCAGTTCACTGCAAGTAGATACACAATAATGAATCGTATTTTTAAAATCTGCGTGATTATACTCAAGATTTGAATTGGCAAAATCAATATTTTGTTCATCCAAATCAAAGGCGACAACTTTTGCCGGACTCATTTTACTCGCCATATGAATCGCGAGACTTCCGGTTCCGCAACCGACTTCCAGAACCTTCAGTCCGCTGATATCCGGATTATTCAGGCGTTGAAAAAAACGTTTATCCTCATATTCACCGTTTCGATAAAACTTCATTAAAAACCGAAACATCTCACTGTCTTGATCCATAAAGAATCCCTTAATCTAAAAAACAGTTGAAACAATAAACTTACGGTATTCCACAAACTTTCCAATACTCCGGTCAAGTAATAGAAAAATCAATCATGCGTCAACAATGGCAAATACAATTTGGATTTTAAATACAATTTTCTCCCCTACCCTCAAAACGGCAGTGCCCTTACCGAATCGTGATTTCTCAGTACTTGCCGGCATTGAACATTCACAAATCAACTGATCTCCAGGAAAAACTGGAGCAATGCTTTCTGCATCATCAATAGACATAAAATAACCGATTTTACCGGCGTTTTCCGGTCTGGACAAAACACATGCACATCCAGATTGGGCAGCAATTTCACAAAGATATGACTCCGGCATTATCATATAATCGCCGGTATATCCTTGAAACACCGGTTCATTGACAGTTACATTTTTTACCGAAAAAAAGCGATCAGCTTCGACTCTGGCAACATTGTCAATCAGCAAAAAAGGGAAACGGTGCGGTATTGCAGACATGATCTTATTGACATCTTGAACAGTATCTGCACTTTTGTCCATCTCACCCCAAAGTTCAGGCATAGTATCTGGATGAGCCTTAGGACGAATTGCCAAAGTCATAACTGCCTGACAGGTCAGGCCGCTGTTGTTACTGGTTTTTGTGCTGAATATTGCAGTGTCATTACTAAGTTCTTTGAGTTCAGCTTCAACTTTCAGCCGGTCACCGGGATTATTGGGCTTGCGAAATTTAACTTTTTCAAGATTTCTAATATAAATATCATATTTATTTTCGGGATCAAGCTTTTTTGCAACCAACAGTTGCGCAAGCTGTTTCATGGCTTCAATTTGAAGGACACCCGGCATAATTTGATGATTTGGGAAATGTCCCTGAAAAAACATTTCGTTTGTTGAAATATTTTTCACTCCGATGATCTTATTTTCATTTTCCACAACGGCACGATCTAACATCAAAAGCGGTGAACGATAATTAATAATTTTTGTAATTTCTGCCGGTCCTAATACTTTTCCGATTTCCATAATTATTCCTTTAGTTTTTATTTTAACGATAAATTGTTATGCAATGATTGGGTCAACATATTTTTAGCCAATTCAACATTGCGCGGATGCCCTGGTTTAATGGCAATAATATTGGCTTTAACGCGTTTTCCGCAGAGAAAAATATCTCCGACAATATCAAGTATCTTGTGCCTGACTATTTCATCAGTAAAACGCATTTCTTCCTTGCATATGATCGCACCATTGTGAATGATCGCCGCATTGTCAAGACTACCACCTTTGCAAAGCCCCATCTCAAATAAAACTTTGAGGTCGCTGTAGTGTACAAAAGTACGAGCCGGAGCAAGTTCATTGCGAAAACTTTCTTTGTTAACAGTCAAAGAAAAATACTGCGGATCATTCGGCACGCCACGGAATGAGGTCAGACAACTGATTCGCAATTCATCGCATGGAGTCAGCACTAATTTGGTTTCTCCTCCGTCAACATAAATTATCTCAGAAGCAGTCCAGTATTGCACTTCAGCACTTTGTTGAATAATGCCGGCTTGAAGGATTGCCTCAATATATGGCAACGCGCTGCCGTCTGCGATCGGTGGTTCGGGACCATCCATATCAACCAAGGCGTTATCAATATGACATGCATGAAGAGAAGCAAGAATATGTTCCACAGTATGAACAACGCAATTCCCATCACCAATAGTGGTGCCGCGTCGGACATCGACAACTTTTGTGGCAAGTGCCTGAATGGGTTGACAATCAGGGATATCAATTCTTCGAAACCGAATACCGGTATTAACCGGTGCCGGATAAATTTTGAGAGATGCACGAACACCGGTGTGAAGAGCGATACCGGATATAATTGCGACTCCTTTTAGCGTCTGTTGGTATTCCATCTATGTTCCTTGGATTTTACTGAAAAACTCACAGGTTAATATAGCGCAACAAGACCTAAAGTTAAACCTGATATTTTTCTGAATCCTTGAAAATTCAGCGTAACACCAATAAACCGGCCTGAATTTGCAAAAAAATCACTGCGACGCAGATGCGCGGCGATGGATTTCTCCGAAGGGTAAATTATCTTTAGTTTTGATTATTAAAACAGCTATTAATTATGATAGGTTATAATTGCATTCTGTTTGGTAATTTCTGTAACCGGGGCGAACGCCGAGCGTCTCAACCCGGGTATCCAGATAATCTCGCCGCAAGGAATAGCCAAAGCCAATAATTCATTCTTCTGATACGCACTCAACTTGGCGTCACTGATAATTTTTTTTAATTTTTTAGGTGATTTCGCTCCAAATGGAATCATCGTGTCGCCGGCTGCAGGCACTTTGATTTCCAGTATATCCGGTAATAGCTCAGCATCAAAAGTAACTCCATTCATATCGATAGCAGATGATAATTCAATTTTAAATCCGTTCATTTCGGATTCTTGACGCCAGTCCCACATTATGGGTTGAAAATTACTGAGTTCTGCTTCACGCAACCAGATTTCATTGCGGCTAAAAACCAAAATCAGGTTATTCCCGGTTTTCAGTAAACGCGTTTCACTTGATTGCGACTCTAATTCACTATTAAAACGCACAAGCAAATTACGCCCGGGAATGAAATCCGTTTTATCTTTCTCCGACAGCCATAAACGGAGCGCCCTGCCCCTTATCGCAGGATGCAAATTACGCCAAAACTCCACTGGAGTAACAGCTTTACCGGATATTGCAGAAAAATGTGTAGCAGCTTCATTTTCCAGGTAGTCAGCATCAATTTCCAATGCTTCCGCAGCATGTAAAAGTCCTTTGCGGACTGGTGCAAATTGAGCAGTCCATTCGGGCAACAATTTATTACGCAAATAATTGCGATGCATTGTTTCATCGTCATTAGTGTTATCATTGCGCCAATCAAGAATATTATTTTTACGAAGATAGTTTTCCAGTTCGTTACGGCGAGTTTTCAGCAACGGTCGAAAAAAAATTATATTGCCCAAGTGTTGAACGCTACGCATTGAACTCAAACCAGATGCATTGGAACCGCGCCCCAGCCTGATCAGCAGGTTTTCAATTCGGTCATCGGCATGATGTCCCAACGCGACACTGATCTGCTTTTCTCCGGCGATTTTTCGCCACTCTTCCAGACGCAGACGGCGTGCTGCAGCCTCCAGATTTTCACCTGCACTCTTTCGTTCCATGACCTGCAATGGAATTTCCATATAGTCCAGATTGCGCGACAAACAAAAACTTCGGCACCAGGCAGCATCCTCTATGGAATCACGTCCCCTTATACCATGTTCAAAATGAACTGCAATAACCTTGTACCCGTGTTGCACCAGTAACAGCAGCAAAGCAGTACTGTCCGCGCCGCCGCTGAAGCCCACATGGATTACCGGATTTTCAAATGTAATATTCAATTTCATACGAATGCTTAATCCCAAAAAACAGTTTTATGTTGATGATTATCAGATACTTTCTGTCTTTCGGCGGAATTACTGAAAGTTATTTTACCTTATAAAGCAAATTGTGCTTTGTACTGCATCAGCGCTCATTCTCTAAACTCTCGGCGGCTGACACAGCTTCGCTCAAGAGTGCTTCTGCGGCAGCCAGATATAATCTTCAGATTTATATTACTGTCATCTCTCAATTCTTCAACTTGATTGGGCAATACAGGCCATCTTTTATTCTGAAAAATTTAAAATTCAGTTCTATCTTGACTGCTTCTGCGAGTTCAGTGCTGATTGCGATACCTTGTCGGAGAGACTCCATTTTTTTGTTTAAAGTAATTTGAAAAGTAATACTGATCAGAGAAACAGAGTCTGGCAGCTATTTCTTTTACTGAAAAACTTGAATAGTTGAGCAGCCGCATTGCCAATTCCAGGCGTTTTTTCATCAAATATTCATATGGAGTAACTCCATAATAATTTCGGAATCCCCTGATCATATATGGCGCAGAAATTTCATGATTGCTACAGTATTTATTGATTTCAAAACGGTGTTCCAGGTGATTGTCCAATTCATCTTTTAACGCTTCAAATTTATATGGAATATCATGTTTTACCCCATAAACCAGACGATATGCTTCTTCAAGTAATTGATGAAAAATTACCGCAGCCCGACGGTGAACATGTTCAGAGTTATAATTCAAGTCCCGCATCGACTCAAAAAAACTGAATAATATTTTTGCGTCACTGATATAATAACAATCTTCAAGATGATACGAAGCAAACAGATAATCAACCATAGCCCCGGAAACCACAAAAAATATTTTATGCCATGGGTCAGTGCGGTCCGGCCAATATTGATGAGTGCTGTTACGATGCAAAATATAGATACTGCCCCGAGCTGGGCGAAATTTATGCCCGTCAATTTCAAGATAACCACTTCCAGATACTATATATTCAAGAATAAAGGCTTCATAGTTACTGCGCTCAATAACCGGAGTACGAACATCCGCCTGAACCGCGGTTGCGGCCAGTAAATAAAATGGAAATCGTTGATCCTAAAAAACGCAGTTGAAAATTCGGTGTGAGATTTCCTCCTCATCCGAGGTTTCCGATAACGAATGTTCTGATTTGTTTTTTTTACAGATTCATCAGTATTTGATATCCGTCTGAAACCGTT
>JAAYPP010000125.1 GCA_012519765.1 Lentisphaerota bacterium | reverse complement strand
GCGGAATAAATATTAAGGATAGCAAGTTAAGTTGAATAAAAACAGAATAAAAGTTTTGTTCGTCTCTACCCGTTGCGGATTCATCAGCGGGATTGAACGCTACATATATGATGCCGCTACCGCGCTGAAGAACGGTGGTTTTGCCGTAGATGGGATGTTTAAACACAAGTGCCGTGACAGCGAAATATTCAGCGGAATCTTTAATACTGTTTTTGATTTTCAAGACTTTTCCAATTTAAAATGCGGTGACTACGATTTGGTGTTTATCCATCTTATCGACGATCCTGAACTGCTCAAGCAACTGCGTTTGAAATTCAAAACCGCGGTTGTAATTCATGATCTTCGCTATCAGCGCCACCCCCTAAAAATGCTGACTCACCCGATTCGTGAAACCAAACGCCGCCGTTTGCTCGCTGAATTGCGTCAATGCAATGCTTATGCGGTCACCTCCCGTTTTATGCGCAACGAAGTCATGAAAAATGACTTCGATGTTGCAAAAATCGTTAAAATTTATCCGGTCTGCCAAGCTGCTCCCCCGCGCACCCTGGTCAGAAAAAACACTGAAACGCCAATAATACTCTTTGTCGGTCAGTTGATTAAGGAAAAAGGAATTCTCAAGCTGATGGAATCAATGTCAATGGTTCAGGAAGACTTTAAATTGTGGATTATCGGTGAAGGAAGCGAGGAAAAACGTTGCCGCCGGCTGGCTTCCAGACTGGGACTCGCATCAAATATTGAATTTATGGGTTGGCAACAGACACCCTCTGATTATTACGCCAAAGCCGACATTGCCGTTTTTCCAACGATTTGGAAAGAACCTTTCGGACTGCCCGGCATTGAAGCCAATGCCAATGGTTTACCGGTCATCGCCTACGATGTCGGTGGTGTTTCTGAATGGTTGCATCACGAACGCAACGGCATGCTGATTTCACCATGCGATATCCGCAGTTTTGCGGATGCAGTGGAGATCCTGATCCGCGACCCCGGTTTTGCCGGAAGGCTTGGCGATGAAGGGCGAAAGTGGGTCAGTAAGAATCTCTCAGAAGAAAATTATATTTCCGGCTTTAAATTGATGCTTGATCGCATCCATAGCCGTTGACAAAGGAATAAAACATGCGTTACATCAAGTTTGAAGATATTGAAAATGCCGTCCGCGACCTATGCCTGTCTGCGGCTTACGATTTACCCGATGATGTTTTAAATGCTTTGCAAAACTCCCGATCGACCGAGACTTCCGATCGCGGCAAGATGTTTCTGGATCAATGTATCGAAAATGCCGCAATTGCCGCAACAGAGCGTTTACCGATCTGCCAGGACACCGGATTCGCAGTTTATTTTGTTGAACTTGGTCGAGATGCACAAATATGCGGTGGTACACTTTATGACGCCATCAATTCCGGCACTGCCCGCGGATATCAGGATGGTTACCTGCGCAAATCAATCGTCAATGATCCGTTATTTAATCGCGTCAACACCGGCAACAACACTCCGGCGGTCATCCACTTGGAACTGGTACTCGGTGATTGCCTGAAAATCACGCTGGCGCCAAAAGGCGGCGGTTCCGAAAACATGAGCCGGATAAAAATGCTGACTCCGCAGGCCGGAATTCCCGGAGTAATCAACTTTGTCGTCAATGCCGTAACTGAAGCCGGCGGCAATCCATGTCCGCCAGTAATAGTCGGAATCGGAATCGGCGGTACCTTTGAAAAAGTCGCTTACTTGGCCAAAAAAGCTCTTTTGCGCAAGGTCGGCGCGCCCAACCCGAATCCTGATTACGCTACTCTGGAAGAAGAAATCTTGAAAAAAATCAACAGTTCACAAGTCGGACCACAGGGACTTGGCGGAAATTCCACCGCGCTGGCGGTGCATATCGAATACTTTCCATGCCATATCGCATCCCTGCCGGTGGCAGTCAATCTAAACTGCCATGCCGCACGACATGCTTCGGTGACAATATGAAACCCATCAAAATTCACACCCCATTCGATGATGCCGCGGTTACTGCCTTGAAAGCAGGACAACAAGTTCTGCTCTCCGGTATTGTCTATACCGCTAGAGATGCGGCTCATAAACGCTTGTGCAATCTGATTGCTAATGGTCAGTCATTGCCGCTGGATTTAAATGGCGCAGCTCTTTATTTTGTCGGGCCGTCTCCAGCCAAACCTGGATACGTTATCGGCAGTGCCGGTCCAACCACCAGTTACCGGATGGATGCTTATTCGCCGATTTTGATTGAGCAAACCGGATTGAAAGCGATGATCGGTAAAGGCGACCGTTCTCCTGAAGTTCAAAACGCCATGCAAAAGCATCGGTGCATTTATTTTGCGGCAACCGGGGGCGCAGCCGCCTTAATCTCCAAAAGCATCGTTAAATGTGAAGTACTGTGCTATGACGACCTTGGCCCTGAAGCCATTCACCGTTTGGAAGTAAAAGACTTGCCATTGCTGGTGGCAATTGACTGTCACGGTCATAACCTGTATCATCCTGAAAAAAGCAATTGAAACAATAAACATCAGGTATATCCTTGATGATTAAAGACTTCCTGAATCCGTGATAGATAGGCGTGTAAAAATCACAAAAACGCAAAAAATATCCGTGCGAAAAAAATCCATTTTTTTATGCTAACGAATTTGCAATAACCACTGAATGCCGTATAGTAAAAGCTCATTGATTTTAATTTAATTAGTGAGCTGATAGCTCAGTCGGTAGAGCATCGCCCTTTTAAGGCGGTGGTCCTGGGTTCGAGTCCCAGTCAGCTCACCATTTTTATACCAGTTTGTTCTAAATTTCATTGGGAGAAATATAATGAGTAGAGTATGTGATTTTTGCGGAAAAAGCAAAGCGTTTGGCGGACATATTACACGCCGCGGTTTGGCAATTAAAGCTGGCGGTATCGGTACTCACGTTGTAAAAAATACCAAACGTGAATTCGGCGTAAACTTGCAACCGGTGAAAATTGTCACTCCGCAAGGTAATAAAAAAGTAAAATTGTGCACCAGCTGCATTAAGACTGGCAATTTTACCAAAGCTTGAGTTAAAGACCTCCTTGTTAAAGCGTCGAAATCGAAAGATTCGACGCTTTTTTTTTGGAATTGAACCATGAGTTTGATACTAGGAATAGAAAGTAGTTGTGACGAAACTTCCGTTGCAGTGGTGGAAGACGGATCCCGTGTGCTCAGCAATGTGGTTGCTACCCAAATCCAGCGCCATGCCGTATTCGGAGGTGTCGTTCCGGAACTGGCGGCACGCGAACACCTGATCGCCCTGATGCCGGTGTTGGAAGCTGCGTTGCGCGAATCTGGAACCACCTTACAAGATTTTTCCGGTATCGGCGTTACCAATGGTCCCGGTCTGATGCCGGCTTTGCTGGTTGGTCTGAATTTCGCCAAAGGATTATCAGCAGCCAATAATCTTCCGCTGATTCCAACTAACCATTTCATCGCTCATATCTATGGTTCTTTTCTCGATGAAGACCTGACCATCCTGAAGGAGTCGTCAACTTATCCGATTTTAGCGCTGGTCGTTTCCGGCGGGCATTCTTCGCTGCTGTTGATTAATGATGACGGCGAAGCTCGCCAGATCGGCTTCACCATTGATGACGCGGCCGGGGAAGCACTGGACAAAGCCGCAAAACTGCTCAACCTCGGCTATCCGGGAGGACCGGTTATTCAAAAAACGGCCAGCCGCGGCAACCCGAAAGCGTTCAATTTTCCGCGTCCGCTCACGGGAACCGCCGGAAAAGCCACTCCGCCTGAACACAAATATAATTTTTCTTTCAGCGGCATTAAGACCGCCCTGCTCTATCATGTAAAAAAACATCAAAACGAGCTGTCCGAAGATTTTATCAGTGACACCGCCGCGTCTTTTCAGGAAGCTGTTGTCGATGTATTATCCAGAAAAGCCGTCGCCGCCGCCAGAGAATTCAGCGCCCGAACCATTATTCTTTGTGGCGGAGTCGCCTGTAATCAGCCGTTGCGCGACAGAATGAAATTACTTTGCCCGCACCAAACCACACTGCGCATCGCCCAACCCAAATACTGTACCGATAATGCGGCCATGGTCGCGGGGCTGGCTTGGCATTCATTGCAGAAAATCGAACCCGCTCTCGGAGTCGATGCTTTTGCCCGCCTCCCGGTTATCACCAGAGTACCTTTTATATCCGGATTATAACTCAATCACAGATTCAATAAGCTCCCTTCAGATCGCTTTTCTGGTAAACAGTTCCGACCCCTTTCTGTTCACTTTTTTGATAGAGTTCCAAGGCCTCTTTCATCTTTTCATTCAGGATGTCAATACGGTCTTCACCGTGCGGATGTGTAGAAAAATAAGCCATTAATTTACTGCTCCCAAGCGAACCGAATTTGCGCCAGAACGTAATCGAATGACGCGGATCATAACCGGCTTTCGCCATTAACAGCAAACCGACAAAGTCAGCTTCCAGTTCATGAGTGCGGCTGAACGGCAATATCGCCGCCAGATTAGTTGTCAGACCATATGCCATCATCGCCAGCTCGGAATCGCTGCTGGCCGCCCCGATCAGCTCCGCCCCGGCAGCTTGCAGCGTCTGCTGGGAAACCCGCTCGCCGCCATGCCGGCAAATCGCATGTGCGACCTCATGGCTGATTACGGTAGCTAGTTCGGCATCATTATCGGTATACTGAAATAACGCAGTATAAACACCAACCTTGCCGCCAGGGAGACAATAAGCATTGGGTACTTCCGAAGCAAAAACTTTGAATTCCCATTTAAAGTCAGAACGTTCCGATACCGCGGCAACCGCACTGCCGACCCGTTGCACCGCACTATTCAAAAAAGGATCATTTGAGATTTTTTCAGTATTGAGGGTTTCCTGCCAGGCGACACTTCCCATGCGTGCCTCTTCTTCTTCAGAAATAAACAGCAATTGGCTGCGGTTTGAATATGGCACCGAAGAACATCCAGCAATAAATAAGCAGCCGATAAGGCAGAAAAAAAATCTTTTCATATTTAAACGCTCCACAGATAGTGTATCAAAACATTTAACAAACTGCAAATCAAGAGTTACGATAATCATCTATCGGTAAAATTCAACATTGATTGAGTCATGAAAACTGAAAAATTCGGTATCAACCGGTAATAGG
Source organism: Lentisphaerota bacterium (assembly GCA_012519765.1). Classification (GTDB taxonomy): domain Bacteria; phylum Verrucomicrobiota; class Lentisphaeria; order Victivallales; family Victivallaceae; genus UBA7640. The sequence continues at coordinate 6,607 of JAAYPP010000125.1, read as the reverse complement.
TAAGCCGGGGTTCTGCTCCATATTCTTCGATGGCCTTCGATACCTCAGTATCGATGTCATCTCAGAATACGGGCAAAACATCAAATTGCAAATTTCAGCAAGCGCGGATTACTTCTGCAGCTTAGAACCAGTCTCTTCAACAACGGTTCCGGTTTTTTCTAAAATCTCGCCAGTCTTGACGACAACTTTTTCTGCCGCTTCTTTTGTCGCAGTTACTGCGCTTTTTGTAGTTTCCGCAGTTTTGTCCATCAGCTCAGTAGTTTTTTCTTTAGCAGCCTCGCTGGTGTCCTTAACAAATTCTTCAGTTTCAGCAACAACTTTGACGGCAGTTTCCTTGGTGGCTGCTGCCGCGTTTTTTGTCGTTTCCACAGTTTTTTGGACAGCAGAATCAACTGCCGCGCCGGACTTTTCCGCTGGTCCTTTGTCTTTCGGTGATTCACTGCAAGATAAAGAACTTATTCCAGTAATCAGCGCCAATCCCAAAATAATCGTCATTTGTTTTTTCATAGATATTTTTCCTTATTTTAGCACGGCGCCGTAATGGACATGCCGCATATCTCCGATTTCAGAGTGATACTTTAAAGTTGATCACTGCATTTATCTACTATAACGTTCACAATTTAAGATACAACCTAATTTTTTAATCCTTAACATCTTACGCAAAATTTGCAGGAAAAATAATCACAAAATAAAACGGAAATTTTGCAATAGACCAGTGATAACACATTTTGATCACGAAAAGATAGTTGTTCTTAGGATACTGCTTTAGTGAAAATGAAGACATCCAACTCGTCGGTATCGAGTTTTCGTAAGTAAGGATACCAGCTTTAGCGAAATTCCCTCAACCAACTTGGGAGAATGGTAAATTTCGATTATTAAATTCGCGCGCGCATTATGCGCGCGCGAATTTTAAAAGCCGATTTATGAAGATTAATCATCGCCGATTCGGCAAATATTACAGCTGCGGCAGTTCAAACCCTGCGGCGGGATATAAGCTTCACCACGTTTAACCGCACGTCGGAAATTGAAATGATTTTTTAATGCCAGGAAACAACCGAGCAGAATAAATGCGCCAGGTGCATTGCCCGGCAACATGAAGTTTACCGTCCAGGCAGTGATAATTTTGACATTGAACAATGAACCGCTGGTCAAAAATTCACGGGTACCTCCCAAAAGCACCAACGCAAGAGTAAAGCCGATTCCCATTCCCAAAGCGTCAAGCACGGAACGGAACAGCCCTGATTTAGATGCAAACGCTTCCGCCCGACCGAGAACAATACAGTTTACGACAATCAGCGGAATAAAAATCCCCAGCGCATTGTAAATCGTTGCCGGCGCATAAGCCTCCATCAATTGATCCACCACACTGACAAAGGTCGCGATAATCACGATATAACAGGGAATGCGGATTTTTGAAGGAACAAGATTCTTGATTAACGAAACCACCAGATTGCTCCCGGTCAATACGCAGGCAGTTGCAATCCCCATTCCTAATCCGTTCACCGCGTTATTAGTTACCGCTAAAGTCGGACAGGTACCAAGCAACAGTACCAAAACCGGATTTTCCTTCCATATGCCTTTACTGAAGTCTTTAAACAAACTCATTTTGTCACCTCACTTTTCGGAGTCAATGCGGAAATAACTTCATCTCGATTAGCCTGAAATGTCTTCGCTGCGCGATTGGCGATATCCGCAATCGCGCGACAGGTTACCGTTGCTCCGGTCATATATTCAGCTTCGCCGCCGTCTTTCTTTACCGTCCATGGGTTTTTCCCGGGCATTTTATCGTTATACCAGTCAAGATAACGGTTCGGCGGCAATTTTCCTTCATTTTCCGATTTTTCGAAAATATTGAATATGGTTTTCTCTTCACTGCGTCCGCAGATATTTGAACCAAGTCCGGGCGTCTCGCCGTGTTTGGTAACATTGATGCTGCGAATCCGCCCATCTAAATGGAGTGAAACGATTGCTTCAATTTTTCCTGCATAGCCGGTATTGGTCGAAGTTTCCACGGCAAAGCCAACCAGTTTGCCATCTTTTACGGCACCGTAAATGGTCAAATCCGCACCGTCAGCAGTTTTCAATCTGATTTTATTTTCAGACGGCTGATTGTTAAAGTCAGGCAGCACCAGTTTGAACGCATCCTGTATCGCCTGTTGTTTTTTCTCGCGAATCGGCTTTTCTGTTTTGACCGCGGTATAAGCCATCGCCACCGCCGATACAGCGCAAAAAGCAGCCAGAATGATGCCAAGTGCGGGGATATTGGAAATTTTGTTGAAGTTAAGTTTCATTTTCAAGCTCCCTTTGCTGGAGTTGGTTTTCTGAACCCGAAAGGTTTCAGTTTTGCCATGCGCTCAATCAACGGAACCAACGCGTTCATCAACAGAATTGAGAAACTGACGCCTTCCGGAAAACCTCCCCAAATGCGAATGACACAAGTCATCACGCCAAGGCCAATTCCGAAAATCGCCGCTCCGCGCCCGGTTATCGGCGAAGTCACCATGTCCGTCGCCATAAAAAATGCCGCCAGCATCAGCCCGCCGGTAAGCAAATGAAACAGCGGCGGCGGCGTAACCCCCGGCCAGATCAGATGGATCAGACCGGTAAAAACCGCAACCGTCCCCAGGTAAAACAACGGAATTTGCCAGCGGATTAATTTGAATGACAATAAAATTATTCCACCGATAAGGATGGCCAGCGTTGAAGTTTCTCCAAGCGAACCGCCCATATTTCCGATGAAATACTGCCAATAAGACTCAGGATTGGCAATCGCGGCAAAATTATCAGCGGCGGCAACTCCTGAATCCAGAATTTTCGGTGTGTTCTGCGCAATCGACAGTGGCGTAGCACACGTTATGCCGTCAATGACTTGACCGGCCTGCTCAATTTTTGTAAAGTCTGCGGCGGCATAAAAAACTTCACTGTAATTAGCAGCATCCGCAGTCATACCACTGCTCGGAATCCAGTAGGTCAACTGACGCGGCAAAGCAATCAGCAAACCCACCCGCGCCACCGCTGCAGGATTGAAGGGGTTCTGCCCAAGTCCGCCGAAAACCTGTTTCCCCAGCCAGATCGCCAGCAAGGCACCGAGCAGACAGACCCACCAGGCGGTCACTGGCGGCAGATTCATCGCCAGCAGCAAACCGGTAACCAGCGCACTGCCGTCCTTAACCACCGAAGCCGGTTTGCCGGCGATGCGACACCAGATAATTTCCAGCACTAGACAGAACAGCACACACCAGAATATTACCAGCAGAGCGGGTATTCCGAAGAACCAGATTGCGGCGGCCAATGCCGGCAACATCGCCAGAACGACTTTCAGCATTATTGACTGAATATTTTCAGTAACATGAATATGGGGCGACGAGCTGAGCACCAGTTCTTCACCTTTCGGTAGCATTATTTCCTTTTTAATTTCTTCACTCATTTTTTTATCTCTTTTTTCGTACGGTTGCGAATTTCTGCCTTAAGACGGCGAATATGCTGAACCAGCGGACGGTGCGCCGGACAAGCGAACGCGCAGGCGCCGCATTCGATGCAGTCCATGACATTGTATTTCAAAGCATTTTCATATTGTCCTGCTTCCGCCAGCTGACTTAACGCAGATGGCTGCAAATTCATCGGGCAAGCCTCAAGGCAGCGTCCACAGCGAATGCACGGCGATGATTCATACTGGGTCACATCTGATTTGTCCAGCAACAAAATGCCGGAAGTGTTTTTCATAACACTGACTCCGGTTGAACGTTGTGCGAATCCCATCATCGGACCGCCCAGAATCAGTTTGCCGGGCTCGCATTTGACTCCGCCGCAAAGCTTCAGCGCTTCCGAGATCGGAGTACCCAGACGAAGCCGCCAGTTGCCCGGATTAACCACCGGTTCACCGGTTATTGTCGTCACACGTTCAATCAACGGAATTCCGGCATTGACTGCTTCCGCCACTGCGGCCGCAGTACCGGCATTCTGCACGATACAACCGACATCGGCAGGCAAAGCGCCGGTCGGCACTTTGCGTCTGGTGACTGCATAAATCAGCTGTTTTTCTGCGCCTTGAGGGTACTGGACTTTCATGCCGACAATTCCAACATTGAATTGCGCCGCTTTTTCCATCATTGCATTGATCGCATCAACCTTATTGATTTCTACCGCGACAACTACGTTTTTAACTCCGGCGGCACGTCCGAGAATGGCCGCGCCTTCCAGGACTTTTTCGGGTTCTTCAAGCATCACCCGGTGGTCAGCGGTGAGATAAGGCTCACACTCCGCGCCGTTGATAATCATATAATCGACTTTTTTATCCGGTGGCGGCGAAAGTTTCACATGCGACGGAAAAGCCGCACCGCCCATACCGACGATTCCACATTCCATAATGCGTTTTTTCAAAGTATCCGCATCACTGTTCCGCCAGTCAATCGAAACCGACAATTCCGTCCATTCATCTTTGCCGTCAGCCAATATCGAAATAGCCTGAGTCATCACTCCCATCGGCCCGGGAATATCTACCAAACCTTCAACTTTCCCGCTGGTCGGCGAATGAAGAGGAACAGAAACAAAACCGGCCGCTTCCGCCAATAACTGCCCTTTTTTCACTTCATCTCCGGCACTGACCACCACTTTCGGTGGCGCGCCGATATTCTGTGAAACAATCACCTGGTAACGCTCCAGCAACGGAGCAGTTTGGATTGACGCTTTTTTGGACAGAATTTTACCGTCTTTTTGCGGATGAACTCCTCCCTTGAAGCTGACAATTTTCAAATCTTTATTAATCGCTTGTTCGTTCATGCCACAACCTCCCCGGCCTCTTCATTGCGCTCAATCTCAAAATGCTGCGCGGCAGTAAGTAAACAGTTTTTCGGACACCCCGCTTTAGACACGATATCTTCGCCGGGATAATTATCATAATTGACTTCGACCCGGAAACCGTTGATCGTGAATTGACCTTCTTCCCCACTTTTCACGCATTTCCGACAGGCGATACACGGAACATTGCAGACCTTCATTTTCAACGCGGCCTTTTCAGGCGAACTACAATAAATATGAACCTTAGCTTCTGCCGGCACCAGTTTAATCAAATTGCGCGGACAAGTCTTGACACAAACCCCGCAACCCACACACAATTCGTTGTGAACCACCGCCAGACCGTTGATAATTTCAATAGCGTTAAAAGGACAGGCACGCGCGCAACTCGCCATCCCGAGACAGCCGTATGCGCAACTTTTGGGACCGCCGGCCACCAGCATCGCCGAAATACAATCATTGACCCCGTTATACAGGGTTTTAACTTTGGTCTGCTGGATATCGCCGCCGCACAGAACTACCGCAATTTTTTTATCCGGCGCTTCAAGCGCCATCCCCAGAACCTGTGCAATCTGCGCCATCACTTCCTGAGAAGATACCGGACACTGCCCCGGCGAAGCTTCGCCGCTGACCAGCGCGCGGGCAAAATCCGCACAACCGGCTTTGCCGCAACCGCCGCAGTTGGCCCCTGGCAATAATTCCAGCACCAGATCAACCTTTGGATCGGTTGCCACGCCAAATAATTTGCTGATCAAACCGATTGCCAATCCGAGAATTATTCCAAGAATGGACAGCGCCAGCACCGAAAGTATAATTGTTGATGTCATGTTCGTTATCCTCTCAACAAAGTCCGGAGAAACCGACGAAAGCCATCGCCAGAATTCCCGCCGTGATCAACGCAATCGCCATTCCCTGAAACGGACGCGGCACGGCCGACAAGTCCAGACGTTCACGCAAGCTTGAAAACAACACCAGCGCCAACCCGAAACCCAAGGCCGAGAAGAATGAAAATACCGTCGATTCCCAGATCCCGCGGTCATTAACCGAATTCAGCATCGCCGCACCGAGAACCGCGCAGTTGGTGGTTATCAACGGCAGATAAATCCCCAGTGCCTTGTACAGCGGCGGACTGAATTTCTGCAACAATACTTCGACAATTTGCACCAAAGCGGCAATTACGGCAATGAAAATCAGCACTTTCAGAAATAATAAATTTACTTCGGTACCGTTGATTAAAAAAGTCTTTTTCAAGCCCAGATTGTATATGGTCGCGGTAATCGCGGACGATATCGTCATCACGAATACTACCGCAGCCGACATGCCCAGTGCTGTATCCAATCGCCGCGATACGCCAAGAAATGGACATATCCCGAGAAATCGCGACAGCACAAAGTTATATACCAGCATTGCCCCGACGGTCAATTCCAGCACATTCAACAATGATTCCTGTGTCATTAATTTTCCTCTGTTTTATATTTTGCTTGTAAGCGAATAGTTTATAACTCTAATCCTGAGCTCAATATAGTCAAGCAGTTTTGAACCCTAACCGAAAGTTTTTTGACCTCTTTTTTCGTATAGATTTTTTGCATAATCTCGCACTAAGCTCAAAATCAAGTTTAAAGATATTCAAAAATTAATATTTAATTAGCTATTCGCAGGTTGTTTAAGATAATTATTATTTTCGCTTGAAATTCACAAAATCACCGATATATTCCAATTTCTTACTTATTAAGGGCGGTTAGCTCAGCTGGCTAGAGCATTTGGTTTACACCCAAAGGGTCGGGGGTTCGAATCCCTCACCGCCCACCATTTT
>JAAYPP010000124.1 GCA_012519765.1 Lentisphaerota bacterium | reverse complement strand
TTTCTCACGAATAACAAAGTCTCCGATAATCCCGTTGGGGCTAAACCGTGATCCCGGCACAAAGCATTTTCTTTTACAACTGGGGCAATCCAATCGCGAACCGAACTTTAATTCGGTATCAATCAACGACAAACAAAATGAACATTGAAAACGCATCTAAACTACTCCAGAATAGTTTCAGGAAACCGGACTTTGATTATTATTCCCAAAACAGTTGCGACTATAAATATATGGCATATCTTTGATTAATAGACACTTACACTCTTTCCACTGAATCACTTAATGTTTTTTTATTACTTATGAAAATCCTTTCGGCATGATCAACAAAATCACGGAATTGAATATAGTTTATTGCTTTCTGTCGGAAAGCACATTAACCGATACCACACCAGGGAAATTTAAGTAATTTTTAATTACCGCGTTGGCCTCTTTACGCTTTATTCCCCGGTAAATTGCCGGAAGCATCAAAGCCAACCGGCAGCCATTCCCGTAATACTCAGACAATACCGCGTGAAAAATCAATGTTTCTTGTTTTTCCAGTAATCTTTCATAGTCAAAAGCTACTGATCGCACTGCGGCCTGGAACTCCGCTTCATCCAATCCTTTGTTGCGGATTCTCTTTACTTCACGCTCCAATAACGACATTGCGGTTTGCGCCCCGCTGTGCGAAGTAATGGCATACAATATAATCATGCCGCGATGGATACCGGATGATATTTCAACGCCTGTACTATAGGCTAATCCAGCATCTTCACGAATAGTTTTAAAAAGTTTTGAAGACATTCCGTTAAGGGCATTTTCAAGCAGGTCAAATACACAATGAACTTGCCCATAATTTTCACATCCCGGCAAGGCCAAAAGCACAACACATTGTTCCCTCGGCAATTCTAGAGTCTTTGAACGTCGATAATCTTTGAATTCCGGGGGCGGCGGCAATAACAATGCCAAATCCTTCTGGCTCCAATTAATTGCTTTGACGATTTTTTCGAATTTATTTTTAAGCCTGGTTCGGTCAAAATTTCCCGCGACTCCGAATACGACTGAACCCGGAACCAGACACGAATAATAAAAGTCGTACAAATCCTGAATAGTGAGGCTACGCAATCCGTTCATGGTCCCCGCAATTGGTCTGGAATATGGGTGGGCACCATAAATTTCTGCAGCAGCCTTGTCCCCTGCGATTCTTGAAGGTATCAATACTCTGCTCTTCAGATTTTCAATCATGCTGCTTCTTTCCCGCTTAAAAATCTTTTCGTTAAACATCGGTTCAGCGATAATTGATTCCAGCAATGCCATTGCGGCATCAAAGCGGTCAGTTCGGCAATTAATTCTGAATACTATCGAGTTACGTCCGGCAGTAATATTCAAATCCAATGCATTTTCATCAATAAATGTGCCAAGTTCAGATTCATTCCAGCGCTGTGTACCACTACTGAGCATGGATGCCAAAAGAGCAGAAATTCCGGAATTAGCAGCTTTTTCCAAAATCGTTCCACCGGGGATAACGACGCAAATATCGATCAAAGGCAATTGTTTTCTTTGACAGGATACCAGACGCGCACCATTTGAAAGCTTTTCACATCGCATATCAGTAACTTGAGATTTCACAGATTTTGTAGTTGAATTCTTGCGCTTCTTTTCTGGGTACTGCCGCACAATTGCCATACGGTTTTCCTGCAATAAATGCGCCGCAACGCTGCGAACATTTTTGATATCAACACTATTCAGTCGGTCATAGTATAATCCTGCAGACATAGGATTTCCGAAAGCCATAATTGTGCTGCCCAACGTATTAGCCAACCCGGAATTGCTGGATAACATTCGGAGATAATCGGTAGATTGCTGAAGAACTTCGCGATCAACTTCTTTAGCGGAAATTTCACCGTTGGCAATAGATTTCAGTTCTTCGCGAATAGCATGCTCGAGCTTTTCCATTTTAGCTGGCGTGCAGGACGCAAAAATACCAGTCATTCCGCAAAAATATGTTGAATAATTAAACGAATTCAGTGTCAACGCCAATTCACGCTCAAGTTGCAGCCGTTGAATCAATCTCGAACTCTGGCTTTGCCCGATAATTCCGGAAAGAACATCCACTGCCGCGACCTGTGGATCGGCAATGGACGGTGATTGAAGTCCGACGCTAAGCCGCGCCAGAGGATCTTTAAAAAAGATGTCACACCGCCGCAATCCTGAAGCTTCAGGTTCGCGCGGCAAGTCTAGTTCAAAAATATTACCTCTCTTCCAGTCTTCCAGCCTTTTGCCAACCATCATTGCCGCATCATCAGCCTTGATTCCGCCACAGATAATTATAAAACTGCGTTCAGGCGAATAACGCCGTTGATAATAATCGACCACCATTTCCCTGGTTACACTGACAATCTTCTCATGATAGCCGATAATCGTATGTCGCACCGGGTGTGCCAGAAATACTTCACGCCAAAGACGCTCCAGTAAAGAACGTCCGGGATTATCGCGCAACATATCGCGTTCACGCAAAATCACAGCTTTTTCCGACAAAAATTTTTCTTCCGGAAAATCCGGAGTTTTTATCATTGAGCAGAGAATATCTATGCCTTTTTCGGCATCGACAGCGGAAACTTCAAGTTGATAAACAGTTTCGCCATATGAAGTGTAGGCATTTATGTCACCGCCCAGATTATTTATCGTGTCGGCGACAGCATGTTCAGGATAGCCGGAACATCCCTGGAACAGCATATGTTCCAGAAAATGTGATAATCCGCATCCCAGATAATCTCCTTCATGAATGCTCCCGGTTTTAACCCAAGACTGGACCGAGACAGATGATGATTCAGGACGTTCCAAAACATATAAGGTCAATCCGTTATCATAAACAAATTTGCGGACACCATCAAAGATACTACGCGCCAGCAAATCGGATGGAGTCTGATTACGCAATTACCGGAACCTCTATTTCGGGTTTGGGCATCGTATGCGATTCTTTGCGTAACCTGGAGAAAAGATCATATTCAATGCAAAAATCATCCGGAGAATCTTCATCACTGGCACTGAGCGCTTTGACTTTAATCAAGCTATAAACAATATTGCCAATATCAGATGCTGAATTTATTCCCCAGCCTCTCAAAACTGATTCGGCAAAAGGACCGTACTCTTTTTCGGCCAAACGAATTGACCTGCCTAAAAGTTCTTTCGCAGTTATGTGACGAGGCGACTGGGTTTCCAGTGATTTCGCAACTTCCAATTTGACCGCGCGTTCAATAAATTTGTAAGCCTCGATTTCGTAACGACTATCCCGCTTCGTAATCTCAGCTATTTTACCTTCGATTCCATTGTTCTTCATAAATTATTACTGGTTTGCTGATACATTTTCCGCAACCTGACAGAAAAAACCGCCAGACCACTACTCAGATTCTCATTGTGACACACCACATGCGGCGGAGTCTTTAATTTTACCATTGAAAAATTCCAAATACCCCATATTCCTGCTTCGACCAAAATATCAGCTACCGACTGCGCCTCCTGCCACGGAACAGTGATAATCGCCACTTTTACCCCCATTCTTTTAATCAATTCCGGAAGTTTGTCCATCGGAAAAATTTTTTTACCATGAATGGTGTGACCAGCCTTGGCAGGATCTGCGTCAAACCCCGCAATAATCCTTAAACCGTTTTCTTCAAAAGGTTTATGCCCCATCAACGCCTGCCCCAGCGAACCGGCCCCGATCAAAAAAGCTTCATCGGTTTTATTCCAGCCCAAATACACTTCAATAGCCGATATCAGATCTTTTAATTTATAACCAAGCCGCGGTTTACCGGGCAACCCCAGCAAGACCAAGTCTTTTCTAACCAATATCGGCTTAAAATCAAGTTCATTGATCAATGCTGTGGTTGATACATATTCATTGCCGTCCTTTTCGAAACGTTTGAGAATGTGGAGATAAGTCGGCAATCGCTTAATGGTCGGCAATCTCAGAACCTTCATGTGTGATGCAGCATTGTCATTCATAGTCAAAACCATATGTTATTTTCAGGTTAAACACAAACGCCTCAAAATACCCTTGCAAAACTGTTTTGTCAACCGTTAAACTAAATCAGAGACAATATCCTTGGTGACAATTTCGCCGGGAACAGTTGAAATGCCAGGCCATAATTTTCGTCCTGGATAAATTGTTGTATGAATTCCGGTATGAACACATTCGCCGATTACGGTTCCAAACTTCCTCCGCCCTGAATCAACCAGCATACCATTGACCGAGGAGCGATGGTTTTTGCCGTCATGCCGCAAATTGGCGGTTATGGTTCCGGCACCCAGATTGGTATTTTCGGCAACAATCGAGTCTCCAAGATAGCTCAAATGCCCGGCGCTAACTTTATTCATCAGCATGCTGTTCTTAATCTCGACTGCCTGTCCGACATGACAGTTATCACCGATATAAGTATTACCGCGCAAATAACAATTAGGACCGATTTTGCAGTTTTCACCGATAATTACTTTCCCTTCAATGTATACACCGGGAAGTATAACTGAACCGCGACCAACCCACAATACACCATCAATAGTAACGCCCTCGCGAACCGTCCCGTCAAAGCGGTTCTTTTCTATATTAGCAACAACTTGCTCACACATTGCCAGAATATCCCATGGATAACGGAGATGAAGAGATGTTGCGTCCAACGCAATTTCTTCCCAGGTATTCGAGTCATTTACAGTAAGGCGAAGCATCTCAATGCCTTCCGGATTGCAAACCACCATGTTTTCTGAAAAACGTCTGATTCTCAGTGCCAGTTCCGACGAAGGCCACAAATCAGCGCGAATAGACAGTTCACCGCTGGTACTGGAACTGCTGTCGCCAAAAAACCAGCGCAAATGATTTCCGATGCTGACTCCGGCGACCGGAATATCAATCAATTTGCGTCCGCAAGTCAGTGGCTGCATCGTATCAGGAGCCCCGACATCAATCACATTTACATTCATAATATTCCTCCGCCTTTAAGTTTTAATATTACTGGAGTTCGCGCTTTATTATCTCAGAAATCCGATTAAGCCAAATATCAACATCTTGCTGACTGCGGGCTTCGACCAACACTCTTATTTTCGGCTCAGTACCGGAATAACGGACAATCGTCCGCCCGTTACCGGCCAAAGCTTTTTCAGCCTCAATAATTACATCGCGCAGTGCGGTTATTTCAACAATTGGTTTTTTCTCTTTGACTGGAATGCTCTTGATAACTTGCGGAAACTCCGACATAAAATCAGCCAATTCATGCAATTTTTTGCCTTGAGAAATCATTATTTTCAAAACATGAAGCGCAGTGATAATGCCGTCGCCGGTAGTCGCATAATCCATGAATATTATATGACCTGACTGCTCTCCACCCAAATTGTATCCGCCAGACCTCATTCGCTCAATGACATAACGATCGCCAACCTGTGTTTCTTCAATTTTTATCCCGGCATCACTCATTGCGGCGTAAAGTCCAAGATTACTCATATTGGTTACGACTACCGAATTACCGGCCAGATGCCCCCGGTTCATCAGGTCTAATGCACATAAACCGATAATGCGATCGCCGTTCACTTCGTTGCCATTGCCATCGCAGAAAATAACCCGGTCGGCATCGCCGTCCAACGAAATACCGACATCGGCACGGTGTTTACGAACCAAATCAGATGCATGTTCAAAATGCAACGCGCCACATTGATCGTTAATATTCAAGCCGTCAGGAGTATTTGCCGTGACAATGACTTCCGCCCCCAGCTCGCGAAAAATCAGCGGAGCAATTGAATATGCCGCGCCATTGGCACAATCCAGCACTATTTTCAATCCCTTGAGGCTCTGATTCTTGATTGAGCTTTTGGCAAATTCAATATACCTTCCGCGCGCATCGTCAATACGGGCAGCTCGGCCGATTGCATCCGAAGAAATACTTTTGACTCCGGATTCTCCTTCTAAAATCAATTTTTCAATTTTGTTTTCGGTAGCATCCGGCAATTTAAAACCGTCCCCGCCAAAAATTTTAATCCCATTGTCATGGGCCGGATTGTGTGAAGCGGTAATCATAAAACCGCAGGTCGCCCCCATTGATTTTATCAGATGAGCAACCGCCGGAGTCGGCATCGGACCTACCTCCAGAACATCCATGCCCATACTTAAAAGACCGCTCACCAGCGCTTTCTCGAGCATATATCCGGATAACCTTGTATCTTTGCCGACAACTGCCTTCAATCCGTGATTTTTTCCGGCGCCGAATACTGCTGCAGTAGCACGACCGATCTTCATCGCCATATCCGGAGTGACAGGATAAGTATTAGCCCTGCCCCTTACTCCATCCGTACCAAATAGTTTACCCATTAAATAAAATCTCCTCATATGAATATAAGCAATACATGAATTTAATCATTCATGCCAACAAAATCAAATCAAAGGACAACTGTCCTTTTATAATCCTGAAAAATCATGAATTTGATTTTTCGGGCAGCCTGATCGTAAATATGCTGCCTTGCGAAATCGTACTTGAAACTGTAACCGTGCCGCCATGATGTTGAACCGTGTGCTTGACAATTGCCAAACCCAGCCCGGTACCGCCAAGTTTACGGCTGCGCGCTTTGTCAACCCTGTAAAAACGTTCAAAAATCCTTGGCAGATGCTCTGTTGAAATTCCGCAGCCGTTATCCTCAACCTTAATTTCATTAATATTTTCATCAGATTTAAGGGAAATTTTGATCCGGCTTCCCCCGGAATATTTCACCGCATTTTCAAGCAGGTTATATAATGCCTGCTCCAGCAGTTGCGGATCGCCATAATAACGCAATTCATCCGGAATATCCGCCAGCAATTCGATATGCTGCTCTTCAGCCGCTCCCTTAACCAGTTCAACAGCGTTTCTGACGGACTGGGCAAGATTTATTTCCGCAAAATCTTTTGATTGCGCCTTTCCGCGATATTCCAGCGACGAAATACTCAAAATATCTTTAATCAAATTGTTCAATCTCTCCGATTGCCGGATAATCATCTCCATAAATGGTCGGGTCAGTTCAGGTTCGTCATTGCCGCAATCGCGCAAAGCCTCCACTGCCCCGGTAATTGCAGTGAGCGGAGTTCTTATCTCATGTGAAACATCCGCGATAAAATCACTGCGGAAATTTTCCAGTTTACGCAATCTGGTAATATCAGAGAGCACCAAAACCGTACCGACTGCTCCGTTTTCTGATTCCATGATCGTTCCGCGAACTCTTAAATATTTGGGCGGAACAGTATCCAGGGTGAGTTCAATGACTGAGACCGGATCCCGATTTATCACTTTATCTACAAATTCTTCAAGTTTGCGGCACCGTATTACTCCGCGGAGCGATAACCCGACTGCCAGAGTCGGCAGTTCCAGCATTTGTGTAGCGGCAGGATTGAGGTCAATAATGATTCCGCTGTTGTCAACCGCGATTACTCCTTCGCCCATTGATGCGAAAATTACATCACGTTTACTTTTTTCAAGGCGAAGTTGCCTGATTTGACGCTTCAGATTGTTCAGCATCCGATCCAAACTAGACGACAAATCAAGAATAAGCCGACTCCCGTTTTCAATTTTAATTGAACCAGACAAATCTCCTGCCGCAATAGCTGACGCCTGATTTTTCAACAACTGCACCGAAGCACTAATACGACGCCGTATAATCAGATAAAAAGCAAGGATAAGAAGCGCCATAAAAACGCCAGCCATAATCAAATCGCGCCTGGCCAAGAAAATCATATTATTAAGGTTTTGTATCGACATCCCGGTTCTTATTACCATTGGTTTGCCGTCCGGACGATCTATCCTGGCAGCTGCGTAAATCTGATTTTGCCCGACGGTTTCGCTGAACCGCACCGCTTTGCCGAATTCACCTTGCAACGCGCTCATCACTTCCGGACGATCCAGGTGATTTCCCAAATTTTCAGGCGACTCCTCACTGTCAAAAATCACCTTCCCGCCGTGATCAATCAAGGAAATTCGCACTCCGCCAACTTTAGCGGTTCTCCTCAACTCATCAGCAACAGCTT
>JAAYPP010000123.1 GCA_012519765.1 Lentisphaerota bacterium | reverse complement strand
TACTACAAAATCCGGCTTACCTGAGCGATTTTACCGCCAGATAAAACTTTTTCGACATTTATGACGAAAACCCGGCTATGACTTGTTGCCGAATCTCTGATTATCTCCTATTTCGCATGAGTCATTAAGTCGTTGTGCCTCAATCTACAATGTTTAATTTTGATTTCAAACTGCTTGTTTGAAGATAGCTGCTCAATTGCCCGAAAGAAGAACAGAAAGAAGAAAATGGAGGCGCGGACCGGAATTGAACCGGTGTAGGAGGTTTTGCAGACCTCAGCCTAGCCACTCGGCCACCACGCCATTCTATGTGAGAAGAGATACTATAAACTGCTTTGCTAAAAATTCCAGCACATTTTTGAAGAAAATATATTTTTCCGGTTATTCTTCAGGTTTTGGACAAATTATAAAATTGTAAGATTTTGAGGGGTTGTTTAATTCTGTTCAAAGAATATTTTAAGAAGATATACAAATAATCAGAACAAGGACAATTATTCATGGACATCAGAGTTGTAAAGTCGAAATTAAACGGCAGTATCGCAGTGCCGGGTTCCAAGTCACATTCGATTCGTGCCGCGGTTTGCGCGATGCTCGGCAAGGGGATTTCACTTATTCATTCGCCGCTGAATTCCGAAGATACGCGAAGTTGCCTGAATGCGGCATCCCATTACGGGGCGGAGGTGGTGACTTCTCCTGACATGTGGACGATTACCGGTACCGGCGGCAAACTGCGTAAACCGAAAGGAATGATTGATCTAGGCAATTCCGGAACCAGTTTACGGATTTTATCGGGTATTGCGGCGGCGATGGATTTTGAAAGCCGTTTTGACGGTGATGCATCGTTGCGTACCAGAGTTATGGAGCCTCTGCTTGAAGCGCTGACGGTTCTAGGAGCGACAGTGGAATCGACCTCAGGAAAGTGTCCGCTAAGTATTTCCGGGCCGTTGAAAGGCGGTGAGGTTACTATTGACGGTACCAGTTCGCAATTTGTTACGGCACTGTTGTTTGCGGCGCCACTGGCCACCGGAGAAGTCAAAATTAAGGTCAACAAACTCAATGAAAAACCTTATGTCGAGCTGACATTGGACTGGTTGAGGCGATTGGGAATCAAGTTTACGGTATCTGAAGATTTACATTATTTTACTATTCCGGGGATGCAGACTTATCCATCATTTCAGTGGACGATACCGGCAGATTTTTCAACTGCGGCATTTCCTTTGGCGGCAGCGGCGATTACCGGCAGCAACATTATTATCCGCAATCTTAATTTTGACGATCTGCAAGGGGATAAAGCGGTTTTTGACTTTTTCAGAAAAATGGGAATGCGTATTGAAACCAAGGGGAATTCTACCACGGTTATGGTGGGAGATGATGGGCTTAAAGGGATCGATATTGATTTGAATTCGACGCCTGACGCTCTTCCTGCAATGGCGGCGGCGGCGGTATTTTCCCGGGGTACGACCAGACTTCTGAATGTTCCTCAAACCAGAATCAAAGAGACTGACCGAATTGCCTGCATGTGCCAAGAATTGAATAAAATGGGCGCGGTAATCAGTGAGTTGCCGGACGGGCTGGTGATTGAAGGGACGCCGCTGCATGGGGCGGTGGTGGATGGTCATGGAGATCATCGGATTGTTATGGCATTGGCGTTGGCCGGATTGGGCGCTGATGGTGAAACTATTGTTACCGGTGCGGAAGCGGCAGCGGTTACGTATCCTGACTTTGTCAACGATTTTCGAAAAATCGGCGCTTCAATTGAAGTGATAAAATGAATTTTCGAGTACAGTTGGAAGTGGATTTGGCGGCGATTGTCGCCAATTATCGTAAAATCGTCAGTTACGCGGCTCCATGCGTAGTATTGCCGGTAATAAAATACAACGCCTATAATCTGGGTTCGGTGAAGGTGGCGGAGGTTCTGCATGAAGCGGGCGCTCCGTGGTTT
The DNA here is from genome assembly GCA_012519765.1 of Lentisphaerota bacterium. Classification (GTDB taxonomy): domain Bacteria; phylum Verrucomicrobiota; class Lentisphaeria; order Victivallales; family Victivallaceae; genus UBA7640. Next base: position 28,855 of record JAAYPP010000123.1, on the reverse strand, counting down.
TTTGTCGCCACATTGGATGAAGCCCTGGAATTGCGCCGGCATGGTTTTGCCGTACAGATTGCGGGTAGCCTGCTTCCTTTTGAGGTTGCCGAAGCGGTAAGCGCAGGAGTGATTTGCCCGGTAAACAGCCTGGAATGCGGGCGGCAGTTGAGTTTGGAAGCGATCAGACAGCAGAAAAGCGTAGATATCAATTTTCAACTTGATACTGGAATGGGACGTGACGGCATATCTTTGAATGAAGCCGCAAAAATTATTGATGCGGTATGTGAACTGCCCGGATTGCATTGTCGCGGGATTTATTCACATTTTCCCGGCGCCCTCCCGCAATTCAGCGAATTTACTCGACGTCAGATTGCAGATCTAGGTAATTTCAGTCAGGACTGGGAATGTATTCATTTCGGTGGTGGCGACGGCATGGCAAATTATCGGGAAACAACCCGACCGCCGTTTACTCACTGTCGAGTCGGACTGGCGCTTTACGGTTTAGGGTCTGCTGTCGAACCGCTGCAGTTACAACCGGTTCTCACTCTGAAATCTGCGTTGGCACTGGTCAGAGAATTGCCGGTGGGTTCCAATGTCGGGTACAATTTCACCCATTCGCTGAAACGTAAAACCAGAGTCGGTACTGTGGCAATCGGTTATGCTGACGGTTTACCGCTGGCCTTGTCAAATTGCGGCGAAGTAATAGTTCGGGGACGACGTTGTCCGATAATCGGGCGTGTGTCGATGGATTATATCAATATTGATTTGAATCATGTCCCTCAAGCGGTACCGGGCGATGAAGTTATCTGTTTGAATTCTGAGATTACCGTTAATGACTGGGTCAAACACAAGCAGACGCATCCTCATGAAATTCTCTGTGCGTTGGGAAACCGGATGAAACGAAGTTATCATTATTGAATTTTCAACCGGATAGAGTATATGTTGTGAACGAACATTTTTTTAAGGGAATTCTGATATGTTTGCAAAAAGAAAAACCATTGTCACCGCAATTGAGCTGGGGACTTCGAAAATATGTGTCCTGATCGGAGAATGTCAGGATGACGAGGATAATGTAATTGTTATCGGACGAGGTGAAGTCGATAGCAACGGCGCGGTGGTCAAAGGCGAAATTATCGACATGGATAAGGCCGTTGAATTGTTGTCGGATGCCGTCGACCAAGCTGATGAGCTGTCTGGAAAACGTCTTTCTGAAAGCAAATTTATTGGTGTAGGCGTGACCAGTAGCGGAATTACTTCTTTTCAGAATGTCGGTTCAGCGATCGTTCGTTCACCGGACGGCATCATCAGTGAAGATGATATTGCGGAAGCAGGGAAAAATTCCAAATTGGTTCATCTGCCGTATGACCGGGTTAAGATTGAAACCTTCAGTTCGTATTTTTTGCTGGCAGGACAACGGCGGGTCAGTGATCCTATCGGTCAGATTTCCCGTAAATTAGATGCTTATGTGAATGTGATTCATGGCGATTTTGACCGGATTTCATTATTTACCAAACTGGTTACCGACTGCGGTGTCGGTGATGAAGAACTGGTTTTTCCGGTTTTTACCGGTATTGCCGCGGCACAAAGTATCCTGACTGACGAAGAAAAAAATAACGGCGTAATTTTTATCGATATGGGTGCAGGAACTTCTGAATATTTGGTTGTACATAACGGTGGAGTAATGTCCAGCGGAGTAATTCCGGTTGGTTTCGAGCATGTTGCCAATGATTTGTCGCTGATTTTAAATCTGCATATCGACAACTGCCGCAAACTGATTGTTGACGGCACTATTACCGCGTTGAGCGCGCAGGGCAGGGGATTTATTGAACAAAAGAATTTCAACAGTAGAAATGTCAAGATACCATTGCTGTCATTTGAAAAAATAATTGAGGAAAGACTGCGCGAAATATTTGAAATAATCAAATCGCGAGTTGCCAAAGAAATTTCACTTCGTGATCTCGCTTCGGGCGGAGTTTTAACCGGTGGCGGAGCAATGTTTCCGCGTACTGCCGATATTTTTCGCAGCGTTTTTGAATGTCCGGTTCGTGTCGGCAAACCCTTTGACGCGAGCGGAGCGATCACCGACCTGGAATCACCGCGTTGCAGTGCGGTTTGGGGGATTTTGAAATATGGTAATATATATTTGAAGTCCGGGCGCATTGAGTCCGGGGGAATCATTGATGCCGCGTCATCTCTGCTTGATAATGCTGCCGGCAATATTATGCATGGCATTCGCAATGTCTGGAATTCACTCAAAGTTTAAACTGGAAGCGAACAATGGAGCAAAATACTGAAAATTGTCTGACCACGCCGGCTGTTGCAGCCGATGTTCAGCCGAAACCTAAAATAATGGTAATCGGACTTGGCAAAGCCGGAGTAATGTTTGCCGAACAACTGGTTTCAATGGAACACGCCAAATGGCTTGATGTCGTGGCAATCGATACCGATATTTCAACGTTGTCGCCATATCCCGGCCTGCAAAAGTTTCAGGCCGACCAACGTTGGCGTAACGGCAACGGATGCGGCGGCGATCTGATGAACGGAACCCGTTCCTTTGCGATTGAAAGAGAAGGCATCGGTAAACTGATTGAAGGTGCTTCAGCCATAATCGTCACCGGCGGGCTGGGACGCGGCACGGCTACCGGAGGCGCCGCCGTTTTTGCCAGCATGGCCAAAAAGAAGAATATACCGGCACTTTTTGTGATGACGGTTCCTTTCACAATGGAAGGACATAATCGCCGTCAGACTGCGGATAAGGGAATTTCTGAAATTCTGCCGTCGGCGGATGCGCTGTTCTGTCTGCCGATGGATTTACTGTTCAGTACTTTACCGGCTGAAACGCCGGTTGCCGAAGCTTATGCGGCAGCCAATCGCGAAATGGCCGGTGTGGTTCTGGGAGTTGCCGAAATTCTGCGTAACCGCAGTATGCTGCCTGCGGATTTATCTGATTTTCGGGCGGTTCTGAATCAGCGTAAAAGTATTTGCAGTATTGGTATTGGTACTGCTTCAACTGCTGACGGCATCAATCGCTGCCATGTGGCGTTGGAAAAGATGTTGCAAGCTCCCATGCTTGGTGGGGTCAACAGTTTTAAGGAAGCTGATGTAATATTTTCAATTATTACCGGCGGTTCAGATTTGAGCATCAGCGAAATGAAAAAAACGTTGGAAGCGGCGGCATCATTTTTTAATCCCAAAGCCAGAGTAATCACCGGGGTTGCGATTTCTGATGACTGTGGGAATGACGTTCAACTTAGCGCGATTACGGTCAAATATGATAAATCAGAAACGTTGCCTTCGCTGGAAACGGTTGCTGTAACTGAAAGCAAAAAGCGAAAATCTAAAGTTCACGGCGAAAAAGAACAGCCGCCGCTGCCGTTGCAGGATATTTCCAAAGGGATATTTGTCAACGCGGCTCCATCAATTATCAACGGCCAGGATCTCGATATTCCGACCTGCCAGCGAAAGATGATCAATATTGATATCGGTATCGAGCAAAAATAGCACTGCAAGATGATTTAAACTTCGCGCGCGCATAATGCGCGCGCAAAGTTTAAAGACTGCGGTTGCATTATCAGAACAGCAAAACAGGCAACTATGAAAAATGTAATTGTTATCGTCGGCGCCGGTCCTGCCGGTTTAATGTCGGCTATCGCCGCCGCGCAAAATTATCCGGCAGCGGAGGTGGTGGTTTGCGAACAGTTGTCGCGGCCGGGCGCTAAATTGCTTGCGACCGGGGGTGGAAAATGTAATCTTACCAATATTCTGCCGCCTGATGAACTGGCCAAGGCGTTCGGTCGTCAATGGCGTTTTATGCTTCCGGCGCTTCAGCTGATGCCGCCGCAACAGTTGCGCGAATGGTTAATGCTGCGTGGCATTGCGACGGTGGTCAGCGATGGGTTTCACGTTTTTCCTGAATCTGAAAGTGCGCGCGATGTCCTTGAAGCTCTGCTGGCGGAATGTCATCGGCTCAAAGTCAATATTCGTTGCCAGACTGTGGTCAGCAAAATTTTGATTGAGCACAATCAAATTTGCGGTGTTATCGCAAATAATGAAAAACTGTCGGCAAGTCGAGTTATTATCGCGACCGGCGGAAGGAGTTATCCGTCGCTCGGCGCTACGGGAAGCGGTTATCTTCTGGCAACGCAGGCCGGTCATCAGATTATCAAAACTTTTCCCGCGCTTTCAGGTTTGCAGACTCAGGAAAAGTGGCCGTGCTCATGTGCCGGTATTGCCGTGGAAAATGCCGCGATCACGATTGATATTCCCAAATATCGCCGGGAAATATGGCGCGGCGAATTGTTGTTTACTCATCATGGCATTTCCGGTCCGCCGATAATTAATGCCTCCCGTCAGGTTTCCGCTCTGCTGGAAAAATATCCGCTGATTCCGTTGAAAATCAATCTCATTGCCGACTATGATCTGGAACGCTGGCTGAAAATATTTGATAAGTGGCAGCGTGATCACGGAGTCAGGATGGTAAAAAATTTGTTGGCGGAAATGTTTCCTGCCAGGCTGGCTGAACAGCTCTCATTCATTAGTGGAAATGAAAATTATATCGCAGCACGCTTTCCCGCTGCTGCCCGCAGGAAACTGGCTATGCACCTGACCGCGTTGCCGCTGAATATCAAATCTGCCGAACCGTGGGATAAGGCGATGATAACCCGCGGCGGTGTGGCGTTGAAATCAGTCGATGCCGTAACACTTGAAAGCCGTATTGTTCCCGGACTCCATTTCGCAGGTGAAGTGCTTGATTTAGATGGTCCTTGCGGCGGTTACAATCTGCAATGGGCTTTCAGTTCGGGATATCTTGCCGGCAATCTGTCTAACAACTTACCAACGTAATTCCGGCACTTTGACCAATTCGTCAATGCGGTTCTTGATTATCCGGTCTGCGTTTTTACTCCGAATATCGTAACGTTCCCGTTCAGCTTTCAAGCGGCGTTCCAGAAAATCGAGTTGACGCTTGTGTTCTGCCAGGTTTGTATTGAAATCTTCAGTTACCATCTTTTTTATTTCAGCGTATGCCTGCTCTTTGCTTTCTTTATTTTCTGCTTGTTGATAGGTCTTGATCAAGTCATTAAGCTGTTTATCTTTTTCTTTGCGATGCAACTTATATTGCTCAAGTTTTTGCGTCATAATTTTTTTAGCTTCTTCAGGATTTGAACGCTGAAGTTCGCGCAGTTCTTTGCGTTCATCCTCAGTAAGCGAGGCGAAGAAATTGCGAATTTCCGACTGGTTATTGCGCATCGTTCCCGGGCTTCTTTCCCGAGAATTGCGTTTTTCGCGGATACTTTCTTTACCGGTCTGCTGGTTTGGGCTGCTGGTATTATCTGCGAAAGCAGACGGGATTAACATGGATGCAAGCATAATCATCATAATTTTTTTCATAATATTACCTCATAGTAGTTTATTTCGTTAAGAATGATATCGATATTCAGCTCATCGTAGGATGCGATTTTGCTGCTGTCGCGGGGTTGTGAACTGTTTTCAAGTTCATTTTGCAAATCAATAAGCGCATTTTCGATAGGTGCCCAGCTCCATTGATAACTTGGACCTGATGGAACGGCCAGTCTTGGCGTGTCCGGATTTAGATTAAACAACAGGATAAATCCAATGCAAAGCGCCGCTGCCAGAGCGGCATATTGAGAAATATGTCTGACCCGGAATGTACGTCTGGATTGTGTTCGCAGTTTTGCGGATTGTCCGATAATTGCTTTTTCAAGGGTGATCGGAACCAGCGGAGTATCCGGTTCGATTTTTGAAAGAAATTCCCAGTCTTTAAGCAAAGCCCGGCATTCCGGACATTCGTGACAATGTTCAGTAATCTCTGGCGCAATAACACCATTACTTTCTAAAATTTTTAGCGCCATGTCGGCGCAATCAAGTTTTTTCATAGGGAAAAACCTCCTTCAGATAAGATTTCTCTTAATTTTTTTACGGCATACTGCATTCTCGCCAATGCCGTGTTTAACGGACATTTTTGAATGCTAGCAATTTCTTTAAAACTCAATCCCTTCTGACGCAATAAGAAAACTTCGCGTTGCTCTGTGGACAACTGGTCTAAGGCCGTCCCGACAGCAACCGCAATCTCCCGATTCATCATTTCTGCAGCAGGCCGTTCTTTGCTTATCGGCGTCATGTAGTCTTCAAGTGTATCCATTGACAAATGTTCCTTAAGTCTCTTTCTGCTCCTGAAAAAATCAATACTCAGGTTATGACCGATGCGAAACAGCCAGGCTTGGAAGTGGCCTGAAGACGCATTATAAAAAGGCAGTTTAAGCATAACTTTTATCCAGGTTTTTTGAAAAACGTCATCAACATCAGTTTTTGATTCCGGTATCATTTTCATCAGATAACCGTAAAGCTGGTTTTTGTATCGTTCAAACAATATTCCGAAGTCATGGTCGGAGCCAGCCAGATAACCTTTTATTAATTCCTGATCGGAACGTTCCATTTAACTCCTGACCTGTCTTTATGAATTACTTAAACAATAACGTTGAAAAAGCCGAAATATTGTGAGTAATATTTAAATACCAATGAAAAAAGCCACATCTTCGTCTGCCGGCAACAATTTAATATCGCGCGGCGTACCCCGTTTCAGCCAACGCAATTCCTGACATTCACGCGGTTTGGGTTTGGGACAGTCAGTTTTTAACAAGCATCGTATGAAGTGAAGACGCACAATTCGTTCAGGATATTCGTATTCGGTAAAATAGATCTGATCAAAGATATTCACTGAAATTCCGAGTTCTTCATCCAACTCGCGTACCAGGCATTGCGCGGGCGTTTCACCGTTTTCAATTTTTCCGCCGGGAAACTCCCACCAGCCGGCATGTTCGCGATTGTCCGGTCTGGAAGTAAGTAATATCATATCACCGTCGAAAATTACTGCGGCGCTGACATTAATGATTTTTTTCATGGCATATCCTGTATCAAGTTGAATTGCAATTCATGGGATAATTATACATGGCGATTTTTTTTGCCGCATATATTTTAGCTATACTATGCCACATTTATTGAAAGAATGCTAATGCAAAAATGTATTTAAACTTCACCCGCGCATTATTCGCGCGCTAAGTTCAACTCTGGAAATAGCGAGCTGTTTATTACCTTGCTGCGTCCAAAGAAATTATTTGGATTGGTAGTTGATTGATTTTACAAAGCCACTAACAGGGAGTATTTTCTTCAGCAAATTTGTTGAATTCTCAAGGTCAATTGACCGTTTCGGTTTTGAAGTCAAAGGAAAAACGGATGAGCTATAAATTATTTGTCAGGCGGCGTTTTGCGCCTTTGTTTATGACGCAGTTTCTGGGCGCGTTCAACGATAATTGCCTGAAAAGTGCAATTTTGATACTGATCACATATCGTCTGGCTTCCGCTCCCGGCGAATCAAGCGCAATGTCGCAAGTGGCGGCGGCATTATTTATTGTCCCGTATTTTTTGTTTTCTGCGCTGGGCGGGCAGTTGGCCGATAAATACGATCGCGCCACATTGGTGCGTTTGGTAAAAATATGGGAAATCATACTGATGGCTATCGCGATTCCAGCGTTGTTGTCAGGTAACTTCATTTTTTTGCTATTTCTTTTATTCATGATGGGAACGCAATCGACATTTTTCGCACCGATGAAATATTCACTGTTGCCGCAACAGTTGCGCGAAGATGAACTTGTTGCCGGCAACGCTTTTATTCAGGCCGGAACCCAAATTGCGATACTTACGGGAACGATTACCGGGGGGTTGCTGATTATGTCCTCAGTCGGAGATTTAAAAACCGGATTGCTGCTGGTTTCGCTGGCGGTTTCCGGTTATCTGGCGAGCCGGGGAATTCCGGAAGCGGCCGGTCCGGATCCTAAACTTCGGATGCGTTGGAATATTTTCACGGAAACCTGCAATATTGTCAAAACGGTTCGCCGTCAAACCACGATTTGGCAGTGTATTCTCGGTATTTCCTGTTTCTGGCTGGTTGGCGCGGTTTATCTGGGGCAGTTGCCGACTTACTGCAAAGAGGTTTTGAATGCCGACAATACGGTGGTGACATTTTTCATGATGACATTTTCTGTCGGGATTGCGGTGGGATCATTGTTGTGCAACAAGATAATGCGTGGCGTGGTACAGACTACCTATGTTCCGGTGGGTGCTCTCGGAATGGCACTTTTTACGCTGGCGTTGTTTTTCAGTTCTTACGGGTTTGAAGCCGGAACCGGCAAGATCAAGGGGCTTACTGATTTTCTCAATGACTGGCAATTCTGGAATTTGACTTTTGATATGTTTTTTATAGCAGTGTTCGGGGGGATTTTTACGGTTCCGCTCAATGCCATGATTCAAAGCCATGGCGACAAAAGTCAAATGGCGCGGATTATTGCCGCCAACAGTATTATGAATGCGTTGTTCATGGCGGTGGGGGCAATTCTGGTCGCCATCGGCTGTATGGTATTTAAAGTCGCCGCGCCGCTGGTTTTTCTGTGGATTGCGCTGTTTAATTTTGTGGTGGTGGTATATGTGTGCTTTCTGTTGCCGGACGCATTGCTGCGCGGGGTATTTCGTTTCATATTGATTTTCCTGTTCAGAGTGAAAGTGGCAGGCTTGGAAAATTTCAGTAAAGCGGGGAAACGCGTGATGATAATTGCCAATCATACGTCATTGCTGGATGGTCTGCTGATTGCCGCATTCATGCCGGAAAAGATGAAATTCGCGATTAACAGCAATATGGCGAATAAATGGTGGTTGAAACCGTTTTTGATGTTGGTTGACGTCTATCGGCTCGATCCGATCAGTCCGCTGGCGACCAGGGCATTGATTAACGCGGTGAAAGATGATGCCAAAATCATGATCTTTCCGGAAGGTCGAATCACCATAACTGGTTCTTTAATGAAAATTTACGAAGGACCCGGGATGATTGCCGACAAATCCGGCGCGATGATTCTACCGATCCGCATAGAGGGGGCGCAGTACTCGCATTTCTCGTATCTCCGTCATAAATTGCGGACGCAATGGTTTCCGCAAATTACGATAACGGTGATGCCACCGCGGCGTTTTGAATTGCCGGATCATTACAGCGGGCGTAAACGGCGTCAGAAAGTTGCCGACCGAATTTATGATGTCATGGCGAAAATGCTTTTTGAAAGCAGTAAGATAGATAAACATATTTTTCAAGGGCTGTTGGATTCCGCGAAAGTCAACGGCGGCAATTTTTTAATTGCCGAAGACATCATGCGCAAGCCGCTTTCATTGCGTGGTCTGATCAATAAAAGCTACCTGCTGGGACGTCTGATGAAGGTAGCAGCTCCGAATGAAAAACAGGTTGGACTGATGTTGCCGAATTCTCTGGCCGGGCTGGTGTCGTTTTATGCCTGTCAGGCTTATGACATGGTTCCGGCAATGATTAATTTCACCGCAGGCGCGCAGATGGTTCTGTCATGCTGTAAAACCGCGGAAATAAAAATCATTTTTACCTCGCGAAAATTTATCAGCATGGGTAAATTGGAGTCGCTGGCTGCGACATTGAGCGATGCCGGAATACGTCTGGTTTATCTGGAAGATTTGCGGGCAGGGCATTATCACGCGAAAATTTCCGGCATGATTCGTCGGATAATCAGAAAAAAGCCTCGCGCTGAAGCCAATGATCCGGCTGTAATATTATTTACATCCGGTTCGGAGGGAATGCCGAAAGCCGTGTTGTTGAGTCATCGTAATTTGCTGGCAAACCGCGCACAGATACTAAGTCGGGTTTCCTTCAATCACAATGACCGGGTTTTCAATTGCCTGCCGATGTTTCATTCGTTCGGACTGGGAGTAGGGACGGTATTAACGATATTGTCGGGGATCAGAACGTTTTATTATCCGTCGCCGCTGCACTACCGGATTGTTCCAGAATTGTGTTATGATACCAATGCGACGATTATTTTCGGTACTGATACCTTCATGTACGGTTATGCCAGGGCAGGACACCCGTATGATTTTTTCAATATGCGTATCGCCTTGGTCGGGGCCGAAAAAATTCGTCCGCGTAACCATTCACTTTGGATTGAAAAATTCGGAATCCGACTGTTGAGTGGCTACGGTACTACGGAAGCTTCACCGGTAATCAGTCTCAATACCCCGATGTATAATCGTTCCGGTACTGTAGGTTGTCCGGTCCCCGGTTTGGAATGTCGTGTGGTCGCTGCACCGGGTGTGACGGAGGGCGGAAGATTGCTGATCAAGGGACCGAATGTGATGTTGGGGTATTATCTGCCGGAAAATCCCGGAGTATTGGTCCCGCCGCCGGACGGCTGGTATGATACCGGAGATATCGTCAGTATTGATGAAGACGGCTACATCAGCATAATCGGACGCGCCAAACGTTTTGCCAAAATCGGCGGTGAAATGGTCTCGCTGGCGGCGGTGGAAGAATGGATTGATAAATTATGGCCGGACATCAAGCAGGGAGTTATTGTTGTCGAAAGCGAACTGAAAGGTGAACAATTGACGCTGGTTACAGAAAAAAAAGACGCAAAAATGCAGGATATAATTACGTTTTTCCGTGCTAACGGTCTCAGTGAACTTTGGGTTCCCAAAACGATTATTGTGATGCAACACGTTCCTTTGCTGGGTTCGGGCAAATTTGATTATGTTACAGCACGGGAGACGGTGCTTGGTATGCGAAAAAACAGCAAATTATAAAATGGAGTTTATGATTAAAACCATGATTGATGATAATGTTTTTCGTTCAAAATTTATAGAACTCCGTGAACAGGTAACCGAAATTCTGGCGTCGATTTCAGGATGTCATGGTTTTGACCATACTGAACGGGTTTTAAACAATGCCCGGCTGATTGCCAAAATGGAAAATGCGCCGGATATTCAGATAATCGAATGTGCCGCATTGCTCCATGATATCGGGCGTTCGGAAGAAATTGCCTCTAAGGGAAAGCATTGTCATGCTGCCTTTGGCGCGAAAATCGCCGCCGCAATGCTTGAAAAAATGCGATTCCCGGAACCGTTTGCCATTCAGGTTGCGGAGTGCGTACGCAAACACCGCTATCGACGCGGTGTTCAACCGGAAACTCTCGCTGAAAAGATTGTTTACGATGCTGACAAGCTCGACTCAATCGGCGCGGTAGGCATTGGTAGAGCCTTTTATTTCGCCGGTCGCGAAGGGGCGGTACTGCATAACTCCGCGGCTGAAGCCATGGCGGCACCGGAATACAGCCACGGTGACAGCGCTTACCGTGAATATCTGATGAAACTGCGTCATATCGAAGGTAAACTGCTGACTGAAGCAGCGCGCAAATTGGCGGCACAGCGCGCTGGTTTTATGCATGATTTTTTTGAACAGCTTAACCGCGAAACTGATCTGAAATAGTATTCGTCTCCGCAGTATTACAATGATCACTTGATCCTGAAAAAGCAGACTGTAATTCAGGCTTTAAACTTAGCGCGCGCATTATGCGCGCGTGAAGTTTAAACTTAACTATTTTTATAATTTTAGCAGCATCTTTTGTCACTGGGCATAAGTCGTGTTCAGCCCCTCAAAAAAAACTGCTAAAAGTGGTAAATATATTTGATTTTTAATATTGCAATGTCAGCAACGGCAGATATATTAATTGTTTAGTTTTTTAGCTTCAGAAACAGGCCCCATGTGGCTTGACACCTGCTTCTGAATAATATTAACCTTCGAATAAGGAGAAAGGGATATGGCTACTGCAAGTCGAGCAAAACACAAACTGTGCCGTCGCATTGGACAATGTATTTGGGGAAGCCCCAAATGTCCAAGCGCAAAACGTCCTTACCCTGCCGGGACTCATGGCAAGAATGCCAGAAAAAAGAAGTTGTCTACCTACGGCGAATTGCTGATGGAAAAACAGAAACTTCGGATGCACTATGCAATTTCTGAAGAGCAACTTCGTGTTACCTACAGAAAAGCTCAAAAAGGTATCGGAAAAACTGACGAACGTCTTGCGCGTTTTCTTGAACAGCGGTTGGATTCAGTGCTTTTCCGCGGCGGGTTTGCCCCGACGATTTTTGCGGCTAAACAGTCGATAAGTCATGGACATATTTTGGTTAATGGCAAAAAAGTTAACCGTTCATCATTTCTCGTAAAAGAGGGTTTTGAAGTTTCAATCAATGCGGAAAAATCACCGGCAATTGCTGAAACAGCAAGAACATCAGCTTCAAATGTTACTGTTCCGGCCTATCTTCAGGTTGATACTGAAGCGTTGAAAATCACTTTGATACGTACTCCGGAAATTGACGAGATCCCCAATGGGGTAAAAATCATCAGCGTTATCGAATATTACGCTCGCTGATTCTCTTCAGTATTTTTCACAAGCACAAAGAAATTTTCTTTGTGCTTTTTTTATATTCTAACCGCAAACATGCAAAGCGATGAACACTTTGTTTGTGATAGATGTTATCGATAGAACGCAACCGCTTTTCTGTTCAGGCTTCGGACGATATAGCGGCATAAACAAAAAAACACGCCATAATTTAATTTGTCGAACCTGATATTTTCAGGTTTATCGCACAAGCAAATATTATTTACTTGATTCATCAAATGCAGGGGATTACATTAATTGTGATTATAAATAACCAAACATCTTTTATTTCAGATAGTTATGATTGAAACCGCGAAAGATGACAATAAAACAGTTGAGCGTGCCTTACTGGTTGGAATCACCGACGGCAAGGATTTCGCTGCAGATACTTTGCTTCATCTCGACGAACTTGAAGAGTTGGCCGGGAATTTAGGTATTGTTACAGTCGGAAAAGATATTGTCAGAAGGAAAGTGCCTCATCCTAAATATGGTATTGGCACCGGCAAGACAGAAGAAATAGCAGAAAAATTAAAAGAATTAGACGCTGACTGTCTTATTTTTGACGATGAGCTGTTTCCGGTCCAGCAACGCAACTGGGAACGTCTGACCAAGGTTCCCGTAATTGATCGTCAGGAAATTATTCTGGATATTTTTGCGGAACGTGCCACCACCAAAGAAGCAGCATTGCAGGTCGAATTGGCTCGTCTTGAATATTATTTACCGCGGCTGACCAAGGCATGGAGCCATCTTTCCAGGCAGCGTGGCGGTCGTAATAAGGGTGAAGGCGAAAAGCAAGTTGAACTTGACCGGCGCATTGTCAGGACACGTATCGCCAAATTGAAATCTGAAATAGAAGAGATTAAGTCACAACGCGATACCCAAAGGAAGAGCCGCAAACGCAACAACATTCCGATGGCCGCAATAGTTGGCTACACTAATGCTGGCAAGTCTTCGCTACTCAATAAATTATGTCATTCGGAAGTATATACCGCCGATAAATTGTTTGCCACGCTTGATCCTACCACCAAAAAATATATCTTACCAAACAATCAGGAACTTCTTTTGACTGATACTGTCGGGTTTGTGAGAAAGTTGCCGCATTCGCTGGTTGAAGCGTTTAAATCTACTCTTGAAGAAGCGATTATGGCAGATTTTCTGATACTATTATTGGATATCAGTAGCCAATGTGTTGAAGAACAATGGGAAACAACCTTATCTGTATTAAAAGAACTTGGTGCTGACGAAAAAATTATTTTGCCGGTATTCAATAAAATTGATATTTCTGAACACGATCCGATTATGATGACCAGAATTCGGAATTTATTTCCTGAAGCGGTCTTTATATCCGCCTCAACCGGCGAAGGATTGGATATACTATGTCAACGGCTGGAAAATTTTTGCAGCGAATGGAGCAGTATCATCAGAGTAAAACTGCCGCCTGACCGTCATGATCTCGCTGCCTTTTCGCATCGAAGCGGTAAAGTATTAGAATCGGAATATGATGAACAGGGAAATCTTTTGATGACGATTCGTATTGCTCCGCAAGGCGCACGACGTTTTTCTGATTATCTCCAAACCGTAACCCCATAATCATTAATTTGGAAGTTTGATCTAATGATAAAAAAATTGCTGATATTTTCGTTGCTGGTCATATTCGCTAATGTTTACGCGGTAGAAGAAGAATTTTCGCCGTGGGACGCGTGGCGGAAAGGATATTCTTTTTACGAAGATGGTGAAAAACATAAAGCAAAAAATCAGAATGCGGAAGCGTTAAAAAAATATCTTGAATCACGCGATTGTTATCTTGCAGTAAAAAAAGCTCGACCGGATTGGAATCAGCAAATTATCGATAATCGCATAAAAATGTGTAACCGCGAAATTGACGCATTACGAAAAAGGATTGACCAGCACGCTTCCGCAGAACAAGCGTTGCCGCCACCATTACAGTCCGGTAAAACAGTTTCTTCAGACGAAATTATGAGCGGGCGCGGCAACATCTACGAGTTGCAAATTGAATTGGATAAATACAAAAAACGTTTCAGAGAAAATCTCGAAGAACTGGAGAAATTACGTCACGAATCAGAAAGAAACCGCAGTTCACAGCTCGAAATTGCCAATCTGGTGAAAGAAAAAGCCGTTTTGGGACAAAAACTTGATTCGCTTCAGCAAAAATATGATGTTTTGCTGGAAAAGCATAGTTCTCCGGATAAGGAAAAAGAGAATATTCAGAACCGACTGGTTGAAGAACGTATGAAACTTGAAATCGTTTCCCAGCGAATGAAGATATTGGATGAAGAACATAGTAAACTGAAAAATGAGATTGGCGGGTTACTTCAGGAACGTCGAGATTTACAGCAGAAAAATACCGCAATCGAAGCACAAAATACTGCTCTATCCCGCCAGCTAGAGGATCAAAATAAACTGGCGAAAATACGCAATAATGAAACCGCATCTTTACGGAAGGAATTGGCTAATCAACAGGAAGAGTATAAGCTTTTAAATTTAAAGTTAACCGCAGCACAGGATGAAATAAAACGATTATCTGAAAGTGCTGACGGGAAAAATTCCACATCACAGCAATTGGCGGAAATTAATGTTTTATCCCGTCGCTTGAGTGAAGCCACAATTGAAAATACAAAAATGCGTGGCGAAAAACTTGAACTAAGCAAAAAACTTGATGAACAGGGAAATGAGTTAAAAGAATTGCGGTTGGCGTTGCTGACTATGACTGACCAACGCGATAGCTTGAAAAAATCTATTCAAAATTTTCAGGCACAAAGCCGCAATTATGCCGAAAAAGAAGTCTTACGGCTTCAGGAAATCGAAAGTTTGAAAAATCGCAACATTCAAATTGATAATGAACTTCAGTCATATATTACTAAATATCAAGCGGTTCAGAAACGTCTTGAAACACGACTGGACAGCGAATATCAAAATACTCTGTCACTTACAAACCAGGTAAAATCAGGTTTGGAAAAACTAAAAGAGCGCGACGACGAGTTGAAATTGCTTCAGCGCCGCTATTCAGAATCACAGGAAAGCCATCGACGCTTAACCGATACCATTCAGGAATTGAAGGACAAGTTGATAGTTAAGAATGATGAATCATCTAAATTATCCTCAGTATCTGAAGAATATCGGA
The DNA here is from genome assembly GCA_012519765.1 of Lentisphaerota bacterium. Lineage (GTDB taxonomy): Bacteria > Verrucomicrobiota > Lentisphaeria > Victivallales > Victivallaceae > UBA7640. The sequence continues at coordinate 13,435 of JAAYPP010000123.1, read as the reverse complement.
AACTCCAAGAGGAACATAAAAGACTTGTTGAAGAACTCAATAGTCTGAAAAAAATCAACCAGGCCAATTCCGATATTGCTGCAAAATATCAAGTGGCAACGCAACAGCTTGAGCAGATGACAAAGCATAAAACTGATTTAGATATTTTAAAAATAAAATATAAACAAGCACAGGAACAGCTTGAACAAGCAAAAAAAATCACAGCCGGCACTGACACGGCGCAATACAATAATCTTCGTGATGAATTACAAAGAACCACTGAAGTATTAAAAAAAACAGAGATCAAGAATGTTGAATATGAGCAAAAAATTAGAGAGCAAAGTATTCTTCTGGCAGATACCCAGAAAATGTTGAAAAATAATTTGGAACTTCGTCAGAAATTATCTGATGAATTGAGTAAGGTTAACACTGAATTGGATGAAAACAGAAATAATTCTATACGATATAATCGTCTGGTAAGCGAATATAAGGTTCTGGAAAAACAGAAAAAAGAGACTGCACTATTATTGGATAAAAGCGAAAAAAGCCGCAATGAAATGGCAACCGATATCGCAAAAAAGGAAAAAATTATTTCTGAACTGATAAATCGTTTCGAACCAGATGAAGATTTAATAAAAAAAATATCAACTAAACCATCTATAATACAAAATGAACTGTCAGTAGAAAGAGAACGCAATTCTAATTTAAAAAAGCAATTAGATAATATGCAAAAAGATCATTTAGCAACGATCAAAAAGTTGCAACAACTTACTGAAGATTTTAATACTGACAAGGTTAAACTTACCAACTTGGATAAAGAAACGACTAGGTTGAAAAATGAATTGGCAGCCAAAGAACTTAGAATCACTGCCTTGCTCAATGAAAATGGACTATTGAAAAAGACTGCGGAAGGATTCGCGGCACAGCGCAAAGAGTTGGAAAATCTTCGCGCCGGATTTGAATCTCAAAAATCAGATATTGCCAGAAGCAGAACTGATGTCGTAAATGATGACTTACTGCAACGGCAACTTTCAGCGGTATCTGAAATTTATCGACGTCAACTTAACGAGCGCGATCAACGTCTGAATATTATGGAGCAACAGCTCGTTGTTACAAGAAAAAATAGCGAACAGCTTCAAAAAAATCTTGCTGAGATGCAAAATAAATTAAATCTGCTGGAATCAATACGTAAAAGTGAAATTGCCGCCATTGAGAACTTTAACCGCTCTTTATCTACTGATCTTGCCCTTATTCCTGATAATCGTCCTGCCAAATCCGCTGAAGAAATCGCCTGGCATGCGGCAGAATTATTAACTGTAGGTGAAAATGCTGAGCGAGAACAGGAGTTCGATGTTGCAATGTGGAACTACCGGAAAATTTTGGAATTTGACCCGCCGAATTACCAAGCTAATGCCCGTCTGGGATCGATATGCTATAAAAAAGGAATGTATAATGATGCAGCGAGATATTTTCATACCGCGCTGAAAAATGATCTTAAAAATCCTAACGTAGCATTGGACTATGGTTTATGTCTGATTGAATTAAATGACTATAGCGCTGCTCAAAAAATCTTGGCAGATGCAGTCGCACAGTATCCGGACAATGATGATTTACGCATAGTTAATGCTGCTACCATTAATTATTGTGGTGACAGTGAAAAGGCAATAACAGAATTGCAAAAATTACATGCCAGAATGCCTGAACGAACAGATATTATGCTATATTTAGCTGAAGCGTTTTACGATTCAGGAGAACAACTTGATAAAGCCAGCAATCTTTATCGTAAAGCCCGAAAACTCGGCGCTTCACCATCGCCTAAACTGGAAAAACTTGGCGGTGTCGATAATGAAGAGAAAGCGTTGCTGTTTCTCTATAACTCGGCAAAAGAATCAGAGAAAAACGGTGATCAGCTATCGGCCATTTGGTATTATGATCAAATTCTTAAACTTGAAGGCGAAAAGAGCAAAATTGCCAATCATTTGGGAATATTGCAATTAAAAAATAATCGACCTGAAGATGTTCTGAAAAATCTCCGTAATCGCAATAACGATTTAAATGCACAAATCTTATGTGGAATTGCATCTGTCATGATTGATAAATACTTGGATGCTGCGGCTTTTTTCAGAATCAGCCAACGTATGAAGATTAACAACAACAATTTGCTCATTAACCCGGAGGTAGATGCATTGGCGAGAAATACAGTACAAAATATGTCAGCGAAAAACAATGCCGATCAAACGATTCAGGCCGCTTTGGAAGCCTTGAACAACCTCCTGGAAAGATGATGTGAAAATCTTCCGAAAAAATATATTTGCCGCAGTACTGGTTCCTTTGGCAGCCGCTCTGCTGGCACGTACAATCATGTTTTTTCAATGGTATGATTCCCCGCTGCGTTACTACTGGGGAGTTCAGGGGCTGGACATGCAGACCAATCTTATGCTTGGTGAAATGTTTTACAATGGGAATCTTACCTTTTCGCCACACCGTTTGATTGTTGCGCTGGTCATGCTTTTCAATTCGGGTATAAATAATCCTGATGCAGTGGTTATTATTCAAATTATTTTGGGAATACCGACCGGAGCACTGGTAGGAATGATGATCCTCCAGCTAACCGGTAAGCGCTGGTGGGCGATGTTGAGTGGAATTACTGCTGCTCTTTACTCTCCAATACTGATGCACGAGTGCTTCCATGGCAAAGATGCATTATCTGTCGATTTCGCTGTTTTGTCACTATTTCTGCTTTTCCTGGCTTGCAGAAAACGTTATGCATTAAGTTATGCGGTGCTTGCGACTTGCAGTCTTATCTTGCAAATATTCAATCACCTTTCCGGTTTGACATTCGGCATGTTGGGGATAATTCTGTTGTGTTCAGGATTGAAATGGAATTTGCGAAAAATTACTATTAGTGTTGTTGCCCCGATTTTGGGGTTATTGGTATTGGCAAGCGTCATCAATGGGCTTAGCGTCGGAAATTATATGCCATTTAATGCGCCTATGGCATATATTGGAAAAGTTACACTTCAAGAAGATATTGGTAGTTCACTTAATATCAATGATTCTGAATCTGAAAAAACTATCAGAATACTTCCTCTGACCGCCAGTTATCTTAAAAAATGGACAATGATTTTCAGTCCATATGAAATTCCTAATAACATTAATTATTATTTCATTAAAAACCGGCTTAAACTTTTTAATTTTCTCCCGGGTCCTTTGTTGCTGGTCCCATTGTCTGTAATAAGTATGATTATGATTGTCATAAGTGCCAAATGGCGTCGGCGCTTCGCTTTGCCGTTATTTTTTATCGCCGCATATTCATTGCCGTTGATGGCCTTTTATCCTCTTGCCCGCTATAGAATTATTCTATGTCCCGCATTGTGCATGTTATTCCCATATTTAATATATGCTACTATAAAATACTATTACCATAACAAACGAGCTTGGGGAATGCCTGTGCTGGCAGCCGGAATTTACGGTTCTATCCTTTTCCCCGGTTATGATGATGAGCTGCTGCGGGCCACCGATTTTGTAGCATTTGGAAAGGCTCAAGAACTGAAATATGGTGACAAAAAAGCTGCCGAAGAATCTTATCGTGCCGCAGTCAGCTATAATCCGTCCTATCTGCCTGGAATTATAAACTGGACTGAAGCGTTAATATTGAATGGTAAATCTTCCGAGGCGATGCCTATCCTGTATAACTATTATCTCAAATATCCGGAACATAAAGGCATAAGCTATCATTATGCGCTTTCTTTGATGGGGTGCGGGCGTTTTATTGATGCCGAGAAAATTTTTGGCAGCACGACTCCACCGGAAAATTCTTTGATGCAAACTCTTCATAACTTTTACCATGGAGAATGCCTGCGTTTGCTCGGTAACCCTGCTGAAGCTATGAAGAAATATCACGAAGCGTTGAAGACTGCGGATCCGGAACGGACAGCAATCATAAAAAAAACGATGGATGCGACATCCCAAAGTCAAAGTTCATGATTGGATGAAATAAATTAAAATGAAAACTTGTCACAGATGTAAAGAAAATTACACAAATCATTGTGTTTTACGCGTAAAGCTGGACACCATAAACTTTGACAGTGATTCATATTTGAAAAACAGATTGAAATCTAACTTTGGAGTTTGTGATGTACAATTAGATTATTTTGACGGTTATCTGGTGGTTACATTCAATTCTCGATATATTTCCAGGGAACAAATAATTAAAGCCTTGCAGAGTAAAGGTTTTGTGCTCAGAAGAAATTTTCTTTCTCAAATCGAACAATTTATTTTCTATAATAGCGATATTATTCGGCTTATCGTGTGTGGAGTTATGGTGATTGTGAGCTGGAGCATGCGATTGAGCTTTGAAAATTCTTATAAATTGCCCGGCTTCAGGGTGGATAATGATACAGCTGTCGGAATAAGTTATGTTTTAATAAATGGTATCATTCTCGTTATCGCAATATTTCCGTTTTTACGAAAATTAATTATCGCTATTAAAAATGGCTTCTTAAATGTTGATGTTCTCATGTTTGTTGCTATTAGCGGTGCCGTTTTTACCGGTTACTGGCTGGAAGCAGCGACTTTTTCGCTAGTGGCTGTATTTGTCAGTGCTTTTGAGAAAATTATTTCCACGTTAACCTGGCATGAATATTTTAATGGTACTATTGCCAATGCCAAAAATGCCTATGTCATTGAAGGAAATAGCAGTCGAAAAATTCCTGTTAATGAATTAATACCAGGTCAGTTGATTTCAGTTAAACGCGGGATGCTTATCCCGGTGGATGGTATAATTGATTCAGGGAGCGGATTTATTGATGAAAGGTCGATTACCGGTGAAGGTATTGTTCCGGTAAAAAAAAGAGGTGACAAGGTATATGCAGGCACATTACTGGAGAGTGGTTCAATAAATGTCAAAACGGTTGAAGTCGGGCATGAAACTACTATCGCTACTATTGCCAGACTGATTCAAAATACACAGTATGAGAAAGAAACTGAAATCGGAAAATTTGTTGACAAATGTGCTGGATGGCTGACCTGGTTGGTTTTAGCGTACTCGGCATTTCTATTTATTACATCATACCTGGTTATTCATAATCCACTGATTTTTTCATTGGTATATTGCGTCAGCATAATGTTTGTAGCCTGTCCTTGTGCGCTTCTGCTCAGTACTCCGATTGCGATACATACCGGAGTGGGATTGGCTGCTCGCTACGGGATAATCTTTCGTAACGGACACGTTATTGAAAAATTTGCGAAAACAAAAACTCTACTTCTTGATAAAACCGGAACCCTCACTTATGGCCGTCCGGATGTCCGTGAAGTGCGCGCATTCAATGCCTTTCCCAAACGAAAAATATTGAAGATCGCTGCCGCTCTCGAACAGAACTCATATCATCCTTTAGCTCTGGCAGTATGCGCATACGTGATATCACACAATCTGGAAATACCGACAAGTGAAAATTTCGATGAGATTGATGGAGGAATATCATCATATGTTAATGGCAAAAAATATTATCTAGGTGCTAAAAAAATGATGATCGACCAGGAAGCAGTATTTACAAAAGAAATTTATGACTGGTTGAAAACGTCTGAAGAACATGGTTACGAATCGGTGTTGATTGCAGTTGATCGGAAAATCATCGGCGGAATCTCATTTATAGACCGTTTGCGTCGTGAATCAATTGATGTAATCACCAGTATGCGGGAACTGGGAATGGATAAAATGATTATGGTTACCGGTGATAATCAGGCCTGTGCAGAACGGATAGCAAAACAGCTTGGTCTAAACAGTTTTCATGCTGAATGTTTTCCTGAAACTAAGCTGAAGTGTGTTCGTGAAATCAAAAAAAATGAAAACGTTGCAATGATTGGTGACGGTATAAATGACGCACCTGCGATGACTGCTGCTTCTGTAGGTATTGTTATGGCTGATGCCGGGACCGATGCCGCTATTGCTGCTGCCGATATAGTATTGGGCAGTGGCGATTTAAATGATCTGGTTCTAGCCTATAATATCAGCAAAAAAGTATATCTCACAATAAAACTTAATGTTTTGCTATCAATAATTTTGGTAATAGTAATGATTGCGTTGGTCAGTACCGGGCGCATTAATCTTACTGAAAGTACATTTCTTTATATTGGATCATCACTGCTGGTTATTTTGAATTCTTACATCTTTCTTTTTCGCCCGTATCAATTACTGTCGTCCAAAAAGAAAAAATGATAGCTAAAGTTTGAATTTGTAAAGCTTTAATATGTTGTGCTAAGGCGTAATCATAATTCCTCTTCTTTATCAAAAAAATTGCCTTGTCGACTGGCAAAAAGCATTATCATGGTTATCTTAATCTTTCCGTTTAAACCTTCAATTCTTCGTTTAAATCATGGAGATTAAATCATGAATTTTATATTCAAGTCAATTTTATTTGTCGAATTAGTATTTATTGCAACATGCGGTCTGAATGCTCAAGTAGTGAGAATTCAAAAAGAAGCCGGTATGGTCACTCGTAATCCCGTCGTGATTTATCAAGGGGTTCAGGGTGGAGAAGGCAATTTATCTGAGACCATATCAGGATTTTTAAAAGCATGCGGATGGTTCGAAATAAAAACATCAGGAACTGCTGATTATCATATTTCAGGTGAGGTCAAGGCCGGACGTCTTGAGATGAAGGTGAGCAATGTAGAAACCGGTATCGGCTTAGCCTTGCATATTATTTATGATGGCGAAGAGTCAAATCGTAAAGTTGCAAAGAAAATCGTTGACGGTATTCTTAACCGGCTCTTTAAGGTGAAAATTTGTGAATCCAAAATTGCTTTCTGCGCTGAAACCGCATCCGGTGTACGGAATATTTTTATTTGTGATATTGATGGTCGTGAAGTCGAGCCGATAACCAGACACACTACTCTTGCGGTCGAACCCAATTGGTCTCCTGACACGCAATCCTTGATATATTCGCTTTATGGACACTCTTACATTGATGTTGTACAAACCAGGCTTCGCCCATTGCAAACAAGGCGCTTAGTTTCATATCCGGGACTGAATTCATCAGCTGCAATTTCGCCTAACGGCAAATATTTAGCTTTGATTATGAGTTTTGATCGCAAAGTTGATCTTTATGTGAAAGAACTGGAAACTGACCGGCGTATTCGCTTGACCAATAATTTTGCTGTAGAAGCTTCACCTGCATGGAATCCTGGTGGTGGCTCATTGTGTTTTGTTTCAGACCTTAATGGTCGCCCTCAGCTGTATAAAATAGATGTAAACAGTAAAAAGATTACAGCACTTCCAACCTTAGGTAATGAAGCGGTATCGCCTGATTGGAATGCTGAAGATGTTATTGTTTACGCCACGCGCATGGGTAATTACACTTTGGCGATTCTTAATATGGGTGATACCAGTCCCGCCCCGTCCGGAGTTTTGATTAAAGTTGGAGGTGACTGGGAATCACCTTCCTGGGCACCAGATAATCGCCATCTCATCTGCAGCCGGAGACTTGATGGCCGCGCCGAACTTTATGTTGTTGATTCGTGGACAGGGAAGTTCCGTAAATTAATGAATTTCAAGTATAATCAGAGCACTCCGGCGTGGTCGAAACTAATTCAATAGAATTGGAATGATATGAATTATCAACAGGCGACTAGCTTTCTTGAAAAACTTGAGAAATTTGGTATTAAGCTTGGATTAGAGCAGACTGCCGAGCTTTTCCGGCGTTCTGATTCACCGGACAAAAAGCTTAAGTTTATTCATCTTGCCGGCACTAATGGTAAAGGTTCATGTGCAGCAATGATCGAAGGTGCTTTGCGTCATTGCGGTTTTAAAACCGGCATGTATACATCGCCTCATTTGATTTCGCCATGTGAGCGCATCAGAATCAACGGTCGTGCAATCAGTGAGGAAGATTTTGCGGTGGCGGTTTCTCGCCTTCAATCCCGAACTGATGGTATGGTCTTACCGACTTATTTTGAATTCATGACGGTGATGGCAGCTCAATGTTTTGCCGAAGCTGGGGTCGATTTTGTCATTTGGGAAACTGGGATGGGAGGGCGTTTTGACTCAACCAATGTTGTGAATCCGTTATGTTGTGCAATTACCGGGATAGCGTTGGATCACCAAAAATATTTAGGCAGCAACCTGTCTGAAATAGCTTTCGAAAAAGCAGGCATCATAAAGTACGGTAAACCGGTATTTTGTGCCGAAGTGCCGGATGAAGCAGCGACCGTGATTTCTGCATGCGCGAAAAAACTCAATGTTGAACTAAAATGGTGTAAACACGATATTTCAGATGTTGAATTTAAATTGAATGATAATCATTTTCTGCAAAGTTTTTATTATCAGAACTTCAAAATAGAACTTAGTCTTCCAGGAATTATGCAACGCCGCAATCTGAAAGTTGTTTTTGAAGTGCTAAAATATCTTTCAGATGAATTTGGTTTCAATTTACAACTGGCTTTGTCGGGATTATGCGATGTGCGTTGGCCGGCTCGCATACAATTTCTTAAAAACAATATTATCTTGGATGGAGCGCATAATCCTGATGGTGCAAGCGCACTTGCGGATGCCCTTGAAGAAATTTTTCCGAATGAAAAATTATCGGTTATTTTTGCCAATTTTGCTGACAAAGATACTCTCGGCGTATTGCACGAACTAAATCGGATTGCCGCTGAATTTATATTTATCCCGCTGAAAATCGGTGACAGGTCAGGATGTCCGCCAGAAGATTTATTAAAAATGCACTGTAGTATTTCAGACTGTCCGGCATCGTTGGCATCCTCTATTAAGGATGCCTTGAAAATTTCCAAAAACCCCCGCACATTAATCGCCGGTTCACTTTTTTTAGCCGGTCAAATTGTTACTCAATTTTGCAGTAAAGAAAAAATTTTAAATTTAGATTAAATTAAGGAAAATATGGATATCACTATCGAAAATCCCAGTTTTGAAATTAAAGATGATGGTAATGATACTATTGTCAACGCCATGACGGTAAAAAATCTTGTTGCGTTCCCTTATACACTATGTTCATTGACAGTAACCGACCATGAACTGATTAAGATGCTGAAAGCCAGCCCCGCTGGAAATCGACTGTTAGCAATTTTTCCGGAATTTCCTGCATTACTTGATAACAAAAATAATCCTGATTACCTTAAAAAGAAGAAATTTTGCGGCACTGAAATCACTGCAGTTGGTACTCAGTGTCGCATTATCAAGCTTTTGAATTTTCCTGACGAATCGGTAAGATTGCTGGTACGTGGTCTGGGAAGAGTGAAATTTATCAAGCTGGTAAATGACGCAGATAATTTTAAAAAAGCTGCGATTACCAATCATAGCGAAGCTGAAGACGACTCAACTGAAACCATGGCCATGTTGAAAAGCGCATTGGCACAGTTTCACGAAGCGCTTGCATTCATGCCGATATCAGAAGATTTTAAAATGATCATATCCAACATCAAAGATACTGTGCGTCTGGTGGACATGATCACCGATGCCTTACCTATTGGATATGAAGAAAAAATTTACATCCTTAATGCTCCTGATGTCGCAACCAGACTCAAAATTTTGCTTGAAGTGCTGAATCGTGAAATTGAGATCATGCGGCTCAGTTCAAAGATTCAGACTCAAGTCAATGAAGCAATGTCGCGTTCACAGCGTGAATTTTACCTGCGGGAACAACTCAAAACTATTCAGCATGAATTAGGTGAAGCAACCGCCAACCCTGATGTTGCAGCCATCAAGGAACGCCTGACTGAGCTTGAATTACCGGAATATGTAAAAAATGTAATTGACAAAGAATTGGCACGCCTTGAAATGCTGCCTTCCGCTTCCCCTGAATATCATGTTTCATTCAACTATATTGATTGGTTGGTTGGAATGCCTTGGGCAGCTTATTCAGAAGATCGCCTTGACGTTGCTGAAGCTTCGCGAATTCTCGAGCGAGACCACTTTGGTCTTGAAGACGCCAAAGAGATTATCTTGGAATTCATTTCTGTTTTACAGTTAAAACAGGATAGAAGAGCTCCGATACTATGCTTCGTCGGACCGCCTGGAGTCGGTAAGACCTCATTAGGAAAATCAATTGCTGAGGCATTGGGACGTAAATTTATCCGTATATCCCTCGGCGGAATTCGTGATGAAGCGGAAATTCGCGGTCATCGCCGTACTTATATCGGTGCGATGCCTGGGCGTATTATCCAGGGACTGAAAAAGGCAGGAACTTCAAATCCGGTTTTCATGCTTGACGAAATTGACAAGCTGTGTAATGATTTCAGAGGCGATCCGGCTTCGGCCTTATTGGAAGTTCTTGATCCCGCTCAAAATAAAAGTTTCAGTGATCATTTTCTGGAAATAGATTATGATTTAAGTTCAGTAATGTTTATTGCCACCGCCAATCTTCCGGAGTTGATTCCGCCGCCATTGCGCGACCGGATGGAAATTGTCCGTTTACCTGGTTATACCGGGTTTGAGAAAAAACAAATTGCTAAAAAATATCTGATACCAAGGCAAATAACCGAAAACGGTCTCAAAAAATCCAATATAAAATTTTATAACGCAGGAATTGACGAACTCATCAATCACTATACGCGTGAAGCTGGAGTTCGCAATCTCGAACGTAATATCGGGGCAATCTGTCGTAAAGTAACCAGAAAATTAGTTACCAAACAATTTGAGGACGACAGTATAATCAGTGTAAATCCTGGTTTAGTCAATGAACTTTTGGGACCACGCAAGTTTCTCCTTGATCGAGCCGCCAGAAACCCGGAACCAGGTACTGCAATCGGCATGGCCTGGACTGGAGTAGGTGGCACCATATTGACGATTGAAGCCACTCTTCTCCCTGGCGGAAAAGGCGCTTTGAAGCTAACCGGTTCACTCGGCAATGTGATGAAAGAAAGTGCGGAAACAGCTTTCAGCTATGTTCGCAGTATCTGTCGTAAACTGAATATTGATCCTATAGTTTTCGATAATAATGATTTTCACATCCACGTCCCGGACGGTGCGACTCCGAAAGATGGACCTTCTGCCGGAATCGCGTTGGTAACCGCTCTGGTTTCGTTATTAACCGCAAAAAAAACGCAATCATATCTATCGATGACCGGAGAAATTACCTTGCGTGGCAGAGTTACTGCGGTAGGCGGTATCAAAGAGAAAGTAATTGCCGCATTACGTTCAGGTATTAAAACCGTGGTCATGCCGCAAGACAATGAAAATGATCTCGTTGAAGTTCCGGAAGAAGTAAAATCAAAACTCACGTTCAAGTTTGTCAGCAATGCGCCTGAAGCACTTGAATTTATTTTTAAACAACCACATCGGGATGACAAAAGAAAATGAAACTTATTATCTTAATCTTTATTTGTTCATTGACTGTTAGTGCATCTTCGTTTAACGGAGATTCAGCCAGTGCTGAAGATTTTTTACAGAATATGCGTAAACCTCGCGCGGTCCAGACTTGGGCAAAAATGGATGGTACCGCCGAACACTTGAGGCGTGGCAGCTCAAAAATCAGTGTCCCGATTTATCTTGGAATAATGTTTGCCGCCGATCGCATTTTATCGCAGATAATAATCGATCAGCAACAAGGATACCTGGTTGGTCAAACTTTTTCCGGCAAGGATTCTGGAACTTCGATTATTCCAATTCACAGTGACCGCAGCGGGGGTGAACGTCTTGCCGAAATCGGATTGCGTCCTGAAGATTTGGCGATGAGTTTTATTTACTGGGATTTTGTTCGCGAACTGCCCCGCGAGAGTATCAGCATGCGTGAATGTCGGGTGTTCATATTAAAAAAAGATCAGGAGCTGGTAAAACTTTCCGCAGATGTCAATTATTATTTCCCGTTAAAGGTTGAATGGTACAAGAATGAGTACAGTAATGATGCCAAGTCTTACAGGACTCTTGAAGCTGTAAGGTTTAAAGAAGTCAACCATTTGTGGTTGGTAACACGTTTATTGGTCAGCGGCCCTGGCTGGCGTACCAGCATTGACTTTGCCAAAGCCGATGCAGGCATCAACAATAACGAAGCTCCGGCAGATATATTCAAAAAACTTTAATCCTGTTTATTTAATACTTTCTGCCTGATGTATTGAAGGTTATTGCGTTCGCACAATGCGCCGTTCATTTTTTCAGGTCAAATTAAATTTTCGAGTCAACATATGCTTTGTTCAGCTGTCAGCATTAACCGAGCGAACGCGGTGAGAATGGACAGGTGCCCTTATCTTTTTATGCTTGTCAATACCTTTCGAAATTGATTTTAATTGCCAACATCAGTAGTCGGCATGGTTTGAATTAAAATGCTCAAACCGTTATATTCCTGAGTTTGTCAGCGCTTAAATGTCAGTTTATGCAATGGTTGCTGCGTCTGAGTAAGGTTGCATCAAAATTAACAAATCAAGGTCAAAAATGAATATGCAGGATGAACTTCAGAAAATAGCCGGTGAAATACGGGATTTTATCGCCGCCGATACGTTTCCGGCATCGATATCCCCGGAATATCTCAAAGATGCCGTGACCGATTATCCATTGCGCGGCGGTAAACGGTTGCGTCCGGCATTGGTTTTGTGGTCATGCGGTCTGCTTGGAGGCGATATCGCTAAAGCATTTCCGGCAGCGGCAGCCGTGGAGATTTATCACAACTGGACTTTGGTTCATGATGATATTATCGATGATGACGATTATCGGCGCGGTCAACCCACTACCCATTGTAATCTGGGGAAATACGCCGCCGCAGTATTGCCCGGCGCAGGCAGAGAATTCGGGCGCAATTTCGCGATTCTGGCTGGTGATATTCAGCAGGGTTGGGCAGCTAATACGCTTTTGAAGTCTGAGGAATACGGCGTGAGCCCGGCGGTAGTGCTGGCTATGTCGCGCCGGCTGCATGAACAATTGAACTGTGAGCTGATTTCTGGCGAAGCCTTGGATGTAGAATTTGCTGCCCGTGACATCGCGTCAGTGAGCGTGGCTGAAGTTGAGAAAATGCTCTATCTGAAAACCGGAGCATTGTTGCGTTTTTGTGTCGAAGCCGGGGCTTCAATCGCGCTCAATGATTCATCATATTCGGATCCTCGGCTGCTTAAGCTGGCGGAATTTGCGGCACAGGCCGGGGTTGCGTTTCAACTTCGTGACGACTGGCTGGGGATTTTTGGTGATGCAGAAAAATTAGGCAAACCAATCGGAGCGGATTTAACTGAAAGAAAGCCGACCGTTATGTTGCTGAAGGCCTTCGAACTGCTTTCACCATCAGGCGCTGATGAGTTGCGCAATCTTTTGGGCAGCAGTATTACTCCGGAAATTATCCGGCGGGCGCGTTACCTTTTGAGCGAATCCGGTGCTGCTGATTATGCGTCCGGACGTGCTGCTGAACTTAGTGCGCAGGCTCGCGAAAATCTTGAGTCATTTCCGGATAATTGTTACCGGAAACTGCTGTCAGATTTGCTCGAATATCTGACTGCTCGCTCTGTCTAAAATTCGCGCGCG
>JAAYPP010000122.1 GCA_012519765.1 Lentisphaerota bacterium | reverse complement strand
CTAATTTTAACGGGACAGGGTTCACCGGATTTCATTCTGCTGATATTACACAGGATAAAAATTCCGTTGACCGCAATTGCCCCGAACGCGGCAATGAGAGTAACCAATATTTTTTCATTCATAATTTATGGGATCCTCCACTTGATGTTGAATTGTTTTTCATGTCATAATTATACCTCATATTTTCTCATGGGCAACTTTCCGGACGTCCGTCGGACGTCATGATTGAAATTTTTGATTTATCGGTGCCGATTCCGTATTTTCCTTTGGCGCGGGTGGGTTTTAAGGCAGGAAAATCTTTGACACGGGCAGAGATATTGGAGATTAATTTGCGCATACTGTCGGAGTTTTCAATTTCCAGATTTGGAAATTTCGTCGGCAGTGAGGATTTTATTTTTTCTGCGAAACGTTGATAATATCGGTGGAGATTGGCGGTTCCGTCTATATCCGGCTTATCGTGACGGCAGCGATGTGCCAGCATCGAGTAGAGTACAAATTCCTTCTGCGGTAATTTAAACGATAGTGCTGAACCGATTTGGCATTCGAGAGTAGCCGGAGTGAGTATCAGCTCAGGAGTATCGTGAAGTTGTCTGGCATTCTGGTTGGCATATTTGACCATTGCGGAATAATCTCCGGGCAGACGCTTCAATTCCTGTTCGATAAGGTAACGACAGCGTACAAATGGTATTTCTGAAAGCTCCAGTTCGGCTTGAGAAGATTCTAAAATTTGACCGTCCCGCGTTTTATGATTTTGACCTGATGCCGGGAAATAAAATTTTGGGATCAGCGATGGATCGTCAAACGGCGGATTAACCAGAATATGACATAGTTTATCATAGTCGCGCCCAAGCAGACTCATACAGAGCGCGCCGATGGCGCTCATGGTTTTCCGGCCGCCGGCAATGGAAAAGGTGATCCGGACATCAGAATTTTCAGTATATTGCCGCAACACATCGAGAATGAAATTTGAAGCGCGATCCGTGGCGCGCGAAGTCAAAATATCGGAAGCGTTTCCTTCGCTGTCAGGAAGCAAACGGATATGATCCTGATTCGGCGCGAAAGCGATATCATGCTCAATCGTTTCCAGCAGTTGTTTCCATACCCCCGAAGTGAAGAGCGCCTGTTTCAGCGCAGCTTCTCCGGCGGAAGTAGTGATTACCACAACTTTGTGCGGCGGATCACCGCACTTGGCAAGTTTATAAACCGTTTCAGTAATCACGGCGGGCGACATCCCGCAAAGAGCCAGCAAAATATGCTTTTGTTTCATCCGTTCTCTCTCCTCGCTGCTTGTACAATATCATGAATTCAATTAATTTTTATCCGGTAAACACCGGATAAACGGAAATATTTACATTACTTTCAGAATTTGCTCCCAGTTGGTGGTATAGCAGGGGGTAAGCAAATCCCGCTTCATCGCCCACGGCTTGGTGATGCCCTCCGCCAGATTGAACAATGTTCCCTGGCCGTAGCGGCGATTAATCTGGTCAACCGCTTGAGCCAGGCGATCAGCTTTGGCATCGCGAATTTTATCGGCAAATAAATCCATTTGACGCTTGTTGCCGGATTCCAGACCAAAGAAAACCACTCCGGCTTTTTTGTAGCGCCGCCCGTCGATAAAAATGCCTTTGAGTTTCGGTGATACCGCCATAATTATTTCCGCAGTCGCGGAAGTCGGTCTTTCGAAGGTGACCGTGAAGCCGGTGAAGCCGCCCTCACGTTTAACCGGTTCGTATTCAGGATAATACTGGAAATAGACGTTCACTCCGGAAGCCCGTTGTCCTTTCTTGCGGAGTTTCACCGCCGCCCGGGAAATATAGTGCGCAACCGCCTCGGCAAGATCCGACAAGTCAACTACCGGTCGACCGAATGAGCGGGAACACGAAATACTCTGCGAAAGTTCTGCAGGATCTTCGTGTTCAATAACGGATTCGCCGCGCAGTTCGCGTGCAGTCTTCGCCAGAGTAACATTGAATTTTTTGCGGAGAAAAGTTTCATCTGCGGAAGCCAGTTGCCACGCGGAGCGCAGCCCAAGGGTTTCCAGTTTTGGCGCGAGACGGCGACCGACACCCCAGACTTCGGAAACCGGCAGATTATCCAGTACCGCCCGGGAATTATCCGGCATCACAAAAACGCCGCAGGGCTGTTTTTTCGCGATATGATTGGCGATTTTCGCCAGTGTTTTGGAACGGGCGAAACCGACACCGCAGGGAATGCCGACCCATTTGAGGATAGTGTGACGGATTTGCTGTCCGTACTCAAAATATCCGGCGCCGGCAGCAAGCTTCAGGTGAATAAATGCTTCATCAATGGAATATTGTTCCACGTCCGGAGTGAACTCGTTCAGCACGGCAATCATGCGCCTGGAGATGTCACCGTAAAGTTCGTAATTGCTGGATTTAAGGATCAGTCCGTATTTTCCGAGCAACGGTTTCAATTGGAAATATGGCGTACCCATCGGAATATTGAGTGCCTTGAATTCATTAGAACGCGAAATGACACAACCGTCATTATTTGAAAGCACGGCAACAGGCCGGTTTTCAAGCGTCAAATTGAAAATCCTTTCGCATGAAACATAAAAATTATTGCCGTCAATCAGTCCGATCATAACCTTAAAAAATAGTTAAAATTTTAATATTGCTGTATCTTCTTTATTATTAAGCGCTTCCATGATTTCAGGAATCACTGAATATTTTACATTTTATGAACAAACTTCTCGAACCACGTCAGCGTTCCACATTGAGCCCGCAGTGAAAATCAGAGCAAGCTCAAAATTGAGATACTGCCGCAGCCCAATGACCTGATTGTTTTTCCAGCTAACTCAACCTGACTTGACAAATTGATGAATGACCGCGGTTACTACGCCGAATAACCGAAGCTCCATATCATCGGTGAATACAATCGACTTGAATTTGGAATTAGCAGCTTCGAGCCGAATACCGGATTTATCTTTCCGCAGATATTTCACCGTGAACTCGTTATCAATTGCGACAATAACGATCGAACCGTCGACCGCTTCCAGGCTCCGGTCAACCACCAGAATATCGCCGGAATTAATGCCCGCTCCGTTCATCGAATCTCCGGCGGCACGAACAAAAAATGTCGCCGCCGGTTTTTTGACCAACAGTTCATTCAGATCGAGCGGGGATTCGACATACTGTTCGGCCGGCGACGGAAATCCGGCAACAACCGGCATCGCCATCAGTTGTGGAGTGTATTTATCTTTCATCCTAAAAAATCAGTTAAATTTTTAATATTGCCGTATCTTCTTTATTATTAGATGTTACCATTTTTCAGAACAATGGTTAATATTCTGAAAACAGTGGAGGATGGGGTTAGTATAGTTTCTTAAGAATTAAATGCAATGTGGAATCGCGGTATCTCAGAGAATATACTTATCTTTTTATTCTGGGAATAAGCAGTTGCAACTATGCCGCAATCCAAATATTCGACGGTTCTTCAGAATTATGCAAAATCACAGAAAAACGCTGAGAAAGATGGAGGGGGATAATAATGGCTCCGGCACCTGGATTCGAACCAGGGACCAAGTGGTTAACAGCCACCTACTCTACCGCTGAGCTATGCCGGAACATCAAGCATGTTCGTTATTTTTGAACATGGCTTTTAAGATACAGGCTACCCTGAAAAAATCAAATTGATTTCAGCAAAATTTCTGCTTTTTTTTAAGTTCAGATAACCACGTCGTTTCAAAAACATCAAAATTGGCAGAATACGACCAAATGAAGGCAATAAAATCCGGCAATCAGCACAAAATATTGAACCTTTAAAAGCACTTGGTCATGGCTTTAACGGTTTTTCAGGTTCAATGGCAATACCGGATAATCGCGCCGGCTTTCAATTCTTCGACATAGCGCTTGGCTGCTTCATCCTTCATACGTTTTTCAATTTCGCGATAAAGCTGTCCGCCGGCATCATTGAAAGATTGAACCCGGGCATCTTCACGGCCGGATAAGAAAATAAAATAAGTCCCTTCGTCAGTATCAAGCGGACCGCTGAACTTACCTACCTCAAGATCAGTTAACGCTTTGGTGAACTCTTTGCGCAAAGATTTTTCTTCGATCCAGCCAAGGCTGCCGCCGCTTTCTGAAGCCGGTCCGTCGGTATATAGTTCGGCCAATGCCGCGAACTTATTCGGATCATTTTTGAGACATTCGACAATGTCATTAACCGCTTTAAGACGGTCGGTGCGGTCTTTTTTTAGAAATATAACTGATATTTTCACCTTTGAGTTTATCGTGAATTCATCTTGATTCTGCTGATAATATTCATGAATGTCGCGCGGGGTAAGATGTACATGGCGATAACAATAAGTGGCAATCATTGACTGTACGATAAGACGCTCAGTTGCTTTACGACGCAAATCCGCAAGAGAAGTTCCCATTTCCTTGGCTTTCAACTCCAGTTCGCGGCGGGAACCGCAATTGAATTCCACTGACAGATCATCAAGCATTCCTTCTATCAGCTGGTTTGGAATATTATAAGGTTTCTTTTTGAAATCATCAATGATGAGCTGGCGCTTGATCAATTCCTCAAGTACGCTCATGCGGTATTTGCGGATTTCTTCAAATAATTCATTCGCGGAGTACATTACCGCCATCCTTGACTCAGCATGACGGCTTTCATAAAGCACGTCAAGCAGGCTGATTGGAGTACCGTTTACTGAAACTAGAATTGAATCAATACGTTTCCCCGGCTGGGTCGCTTCATCAGCGCGAAACGGCAACAACATTACAGTCATGAGCAAAAAAACAATTAAAAATTTCATATTCATTTCTCCATTTTGCGTGCAGTAAAAGCCATAGCGGGAGCAGTCAGGCGCAGCAACATTAAGACTACTCCGCAGACAACCATATTGGCACCGTTAAGAAGCATAATCAAAACGACGGTCATACCGTAAAAGCCTCCGGCCAGTTGCCATTTAATCAGCGTTGCCGACGACATTAACGTCAGACGCTGTTCCAGCTCAAAACTGGTTTGTCCGCAAGAAATATTCATTAAAGCCACTGTGGCCACGACAACCCAAATACAGTAAGGAGCAGAGTCAAAAAACAGCAGCAATGGCAACAAGCACGAAATCAATGCCAGCATCACCCGCAATGAACGTGAGGTTTGAAAAGCCATGGCAAACAGACCGATCCCGGATAACCCGAGCAACAATCCGGTCATTTGATAAATCGCGACGCCATTCCAATATAAAATCACTAAAGCACAATAAAAAAATCCGGCACAGCAGAAGCCGTTTTCCATAGCGGCAAACGCGAGTCCGGTATTGCCATAACGGCCGAACCAGAAACGAATACTCCAATAGATCACACACACCATCAGAGCAACCAGCATCATCCAATATGAGATATCATTGGCGAGTGACGGCATCACACCGTTAATCCATTTTTCAGAAACTTCCTCTTTATTAAAATCATCCCGCCGTCCCAGTTGCGAGTAAAGAATTTCAAAAACGCCATTCGGCAATGGTGCACTGTCCATAATTATTTCAGAATATTGTTCATAGCGGTTTCCAAGCGTTCCCAAATTAGCGGTCAACGGCTGATTGGCGCCGATCAAAATTCCGTCGCGGCCAGGAGAACGCAACACATAAGGAAAATTATTTTCAATGAATCTCCCATATGTCTGCATGGGCGCGGCAAACACCCCATCAGGATGCAGATGACGTTTCGCCAACCCGACAAAATCCGCTCGTTCAAATTCTTTGACAGAAAAATTATCAAGTACGATTATTGCTTCGAATTTACGTTCAAACTGTTCTAAATACTGAAATGGCGACATGTTTACAAAAGCACTTTTCCGATAAAACGGCATAAATAAATCATTTTCACGCCCGAACTCAAAAAGGCTTTTGAACGGATAAACCACTTCAAGACTGGTGACATGCGGCAGGTTTTCAAGGATTTCTACGCCGTTATGAAACGGCAGCGTCACCAGCATAAGCCTTTGATATGGACGATTGACCTGAAGCGTAATCGGCAACAGTTCACCGGCTCCGAAGCCGCTATCATCGGGAATACCCCACAATTTTTGCCGATTTAAAGTGATTTGAAACTCGGTATTACCGTTACCGTAATTTCTGCTTTTTTTGAAAAAGTTGATTCTTCCTTCAGCGGTTTCCACCGACCGGAGATGACGCCAACCTGGAAGATATCCGGTCAAACCGGCACGGTCGATGAAGTGATTGAAACAAAAGACCGTAATATTCAGTATGAGCAGCAAAAAAGCGGTGACAAAAATCAAGTTCCGGTATTTTTTCTGTTTGATGGCAACCATACTGTCTAAAACCGTCCAGATAATTAATATCGCGCCGCCGATAACCAGTAACATCTGAAGCATGATAATCCGCTCAACCGCCAGCGACAGAATAATTCCGCCGATAAAAATACCGGTCGCAAGCCCGGCGGAATTTAAATTGCGCCGGAAAGCAAAAAAGTCACAGTTAAGTACCGAAATTCCAGCGCCAGTCCATAAACCGACTGGCAAAGTCATCAACAGCAGCGGTAACAACGGAATTTTGAATGTCTCAAGAAACAGCGGCGAAAGTATGACCTGTTCAACGATAAATGAAGTCATAGCCACAGTTGGAAGGATCATAATCAGAATTGAAGCTGAGACCGCTTGAATTTCATTTTTATGATACCACCATTGAGGTAATATCATACTGCCCAGATATGCCCAAAGCAAAAGAAACATCAGTACCAGTCCGAACCCCAGCGCGGTCGATTCAGAGCCGGCCAAGGCATCTCTGAATAGTGTGGTCATCACCAAAACCAGATAAGAACCGCTGAAAAAGAGCAATAAAAAACGATATCCGGATTTTTCAAGATTGATATGCATTATTAATTCCCGGATTTTTTGCCAGTGCGCACAGCCGCCAGCTTTAACGCGGCACACAGACTGCCCAAATCGGCGCAACCGCGCCAGGCGATTTCAAAAGCAGTTCCATGATCAACACTGGTACGAATTAACGGTAGACCCAATGTTGAATTTACTCCTCGATCAAATGCCAGCATTTTAAAAGGGATATGACCCTGATCATGATACATTGAAACGATCCCGTCAAAACGGTTGCGGGTATTTTCGATAAACAAAACATCCGAAGGAAACGGTCCTTCAATATGAATTCCGCGACTCCGTAAAATTTCCAGAGCAGGTTTAACCACATCCTCATCTTCACGCCCCATATAACCCATCTCGCCGGCATGTGGATTGAGAGCGGCAGCGGCCAATTTGGGGACTGCGATGCCCTCACTTAAAATTGCCCGATGCAGAAGTTCGGCGACTTCAACAATTCTTTCGCTAGTCACTGCTTCCGCCACCTTGTTAATCGGAATGTGTGTAGTCACAAAGGCAACCCGGAGATTATCTGCCGACTGCATCATCGCATAGCTTTCGCAACCGCAGAGACCTGCGATCAGCTCGGTGTGACCGGTAAACGGAATTCCTGCGAGATTGACTGAAGCTTTATTCATGGGCGAAGTCACCAAGGCATCCATGTTGCCGGATAAAACATCGCGAACCGCGTCTTTGACCGTATTAAGCGCAGCCAGCCCGCATGCGGCATTTTCTACGCCAGGGGTAAAATCGGAAAACTTCAGGTCGCCAGTCGCCACGATTTGCGGCATTTCGCCATTGCTGAAACGGCGTGCAGCTTCTTCTATAATCCGGGGACAGCCATAAACCACAATTTCCATCAAAGAGGTTATTTCCGGAAGTTGAGCTACGCGTACTACTTGCTCCGGGCCGATTCCGGCCGGATCACCCATTGTTAACGCTATTCTGGGGAGCATTTTACCAGATCTGCCCTTTGGACTCAAAATATTTCGCAACATTGGGAATCAGAGGTTTAATCAATTTTTTGATGGCAACCGCATATTCGCGAATTTCCCATTGTGCGTGCTCGCTATCGCGAAGCTCCAAAAAGTGCAGCAGATTATTCAAGTCAACGGTTCCCCAGAAGGTCACCATCATATTTTGCGACAAAACCCCGCGTGCCTGTTCGCGGCATACCCCGGCATCAAGCAACTCATTATATAACTTCAAACTTTCGGCATTATGCTGATGCATTTTTTCAATCAGAATTTTATCATCAAAATCTTCTGCGTCAACCGAAGCTTGACGGTTGATCTTGGCCTGTGCCCGTAAACGCGGAGGATTATAGAATTCGATGTCGATTTCGGTATAACGCCGCGAAATTTCATTGTAACTCCAAGTACGGTGACGGTGCCACTGGCCGCGCACAAACAGCGGACAATGAATGCTGAAAGTGAAAACAACATGTTCCATCGGGCTGGTGTGCTGATTTTCAATCAGATATTCCAGCAGTTTGACATCTTTATCATCCACACTGTCTTTAAGTTTGCCGAAAGAAACCCGTGCCGCATTTAAAATTGTTGCTTCAGTTCCAAGGTGATCAATCAAGCCGACCCACCCCTGTCCGTTGAGTACTTTGACATGATTATCCGGCGGTACATTTAAATGCTGCATCTTAGTGTTCTCCTGAATTTTCTCACTTTATTTTCGTTAGTAAAAAAGTGTAAGAAAATACTTCAATTATGTCATTAATTCAAATCAGCCTGAGAAAAAGCAGACGGATCATTGGGCTGCGGCAAAGTTTCTTTCTTGTGCGAAGCTAAAATATTCTCTGCGCGCTATTTTTTGGCGAACCATTCGCCTTTATCGTTTTGAAACCATTCGCCTTTGTTACCGCGCTGAATGATTTGAACCGCGCGCTGGCGCCCTACCTGAGCGGCATCGGCTTTAGTTTTTTTGGCGATAGCCTCGTAAACTTTTTTGCGGTCGGCGTTTTCGGCTTCGGCGAGTTTTTCGGCTTCGGCGTTAGTAGTTCTGACCGTCAGATAGCCGAGGTTATTTTCGCCGAGAACACCGCTTTTCTTGAATTCACCGATTTTGGATAAACGTTGTTTCATGGCGGTTTTAATTTGTTCGGCGGATTGGGAAAATGCGGCAACTGACATAGCGGAAAGCAGACAGATGGCGGTAATTTTCAAAGTAATACGGATTTTTCCAAACATTTTTTATCTCCTAATTATTGGGCTTCATCGATATCGCTGAAAAAGTCATCCAATTCCTTTTCGACTTTGACATTGATGGTGATATGGATCGGCTTAATTTCAATCGGCTCGACTTTTACGGTGTTTTCGGTTTTTAGACTGCAACCGGACAGCCCGGCAATGACTGCAACCAGTGTCAGCATGTTCAGAACATTTTTTTTCATTGTGCCCCCCTTTTAAACAAATTTTTGAACTTTTTATTTAAATCCACAAGTGTATTGAGCGGAAAACTTGAATTCAAGTCAAGTTTAATCCCTTGAAATCTGGCTGTCTGCTGTTCGGAGCGGACAAATCCGCCGCGCTTCTGGTCAAATTCAAACGGTAACGGATTTTTCGGACGACCGTTAAACTGGGAATTGATATTAAGATACTCGCCGGAAGAGGCAAAGTCCAGTTTAATCCATTCATAATCAAAATCTTTAAGCGCTTCATAAGCCAGATCAAGTTGTGCGAATTGGGCGGTTTCAGGAGGAATATCCTGAAGTTTTTTCTGGAGTCCGGACAGTTTGATATTCCTGGTTTCGCCGGGTGCCGAATAGAGAAATCCGGCATCAAAACTGATTCCCGCAGGACCGAAGCGCAACGGCAGTTTGCCGTGAAGCTTGCCGCCGCCTTCGGCTTTGGCAATACCGGTCTGGGCGAGAAGCTCAGCCAGTTTGATGTCGTTACAGTAAATCACCGCCTTGGTTTCACTGACCTCGGGGTTGAAACGCAACGATTGAGTGAAGATATTCCCCCCGCACCAGCGTGAACTGAATTCTTCGAGCAGAAATTCCTTGCCGTGCTCCAACTGAAAACGCGCCGCGATATCTTCGAAAATCAGCGCTTTAAACGCAAATTTCCGGCATCCGAAGTGCTGAAGCGGCGGCGTGCCGACTTCCGGAATCAGCGAAACATCAATATCGGCATCAATGCCTTCCGCGTGAATCTCCATTTCTTCACCGTCAAGCCGACCATTGCGAAGCATCAGTTTGGCCGCGCATTGTTGTTTGCCACTCTGCCATTGCCACAAGCCGTTCAATTCAATCCCGCCGGAAAAGAGCAATTCCGGCAACTTTTTATTGAAACGGTGCAGGCTGAACGGTGCGGTATTTTCAGGTAGAACCAACTTAATCGCGGCCTCGGCAACCGGTGCGGAGCCCAAGCTGACGGATAAGTTATTAGTGCAAACGACTTCGGGCAGAATTTTCTGGTCAACCGTTCCATTCATCAGCACTTTTCCGTCTTCAAACAAAATATCCCAAGCCAGTCCGTCAATCCGATAATCACGAAAAACCACATCGTCGATTTTCAGTTTACCAATTTCCGGACGATCAGCAACGCGAGGCCAACGACCGTTCAGTCGGATATTTCCGGTTTTAAGTCCGGTTTCGACAAGAGTTGCCGACGGTATTGTCAGATGAAAATTCGCGGCAGGCAAACCGTCTTTCAGGATACCATCATAAGTAAGCAAGGCATCGTCTGTTCTGATTTTGGCGACAGCCAAAACGGAAGAGGTACAACGTCCGGAAATCGATGAAGTTTTGCGCTGCGCGTCCCAGTCAAAAATCCCGGCCAGCGCCAGAGTAATATCCTGAGCGAGCTTCAATTGCGGATTGGTAGCGGCGGCAATCCGTAAATTCAAATTATGGGGTATGGTGACTTTGTCATTTTCATAAACCGCCGTACCCGCGATCTGTTCGAATCCGGCATGAAACGGCTTAGTCAAGGTCAGACCATCCAGCGCGAAATCATAACCGTTAATCTTCAGCGTGAGCGGTTGGTCCGGCTCAGTCCCGCACTGAACTCCGGCGGCGGCAAAACGAAAACGCTGAAAAGTCAGCAATCCGTCCAGCTTTTCAGGAAGTTTCATGCCAGGCTTATAAACTCCACGCAAATTCCCGCTGAACTCACCCACGCCGCTGAATTTACCGCGCAGTTGCGGCGCCAGCCGCAGATAATTGGCGGAGCGCACTCTTCCGTTCAACGCGGTCTCAAATTCTCCGCTGTCGCGCTGCCACCAGGCACTGATCTCGAGGTTATCACCGAAAAACTTCACTTCGGCACGAAGCCGCATCGGGCTGCTGCTTTCTTCAGGCATATTAAAACGGACGGCAAAAGGAATTTCCAATATCCCGTCTTCACGTTCAATCCGGATCAGACAGTCGCGCAGAACAACCCGTTGAATCTTAAACATCGGCGCGGCGCCGGAAGAGGCGGTACGCTTTTTCTTTTGTCCGGTCAGCCATTCTTCGGGAATCCCCGGTATCACCAGTTTCCCGTCTTTTTCCACCGCATTGATACGAAACCCGGAAATCTCCGCCGACTTCACCGTGATACCACGTTCAAACGGCCACAACGGCAGGCGATATTCGAGTTTGACAGAATTGATGGATACAGAACGCTTTCCGTCAAAATTGAGCCGCGTCCGGCTCAGTTCGGCACCGTTTATACCGAGTTTTCGGATATCGGCATCAATTCCATGCAGACCGAACGATGCCGCCAGCGCCGGCAAAAACCGGTTCCCAAGCGCTGCCGGCAACAGCTCGACAACACCAAATACCAATACCGCGATGACCGCAACTGCGGTATGAGTCCAGAATGATCGGCGTTTTAAAAATTTAAATCCTAATTTCATCCTAACTCTCTTTTATAAATTCACGCGCGCATTATGCGCGCGTGAATTTAAATTGCCTACTTACAAATATTTGAACCTCGCAATCAGCTGATCACAATATTGATCAGTCTGCCGGGCACGCAAATAATTTTACGCACCGTTTTGCCGCCGATTGCGGCGTTAACATCCGGATTGGCCAACGCCAATTCCTTCATGACATTTTCATCGGCGTCAGCGGGCATCATAATGCGCGCTTTGGCTTTGCCGAGTACCTGAACCATGATTTCGACTTCGGCTACTTTCAGGTATTTTTCATTGTATTCAGGCCATGGTTCATACGCGAGCGTATCGGAATGTCCGAGAGCGCTCCACAATTCTTCGCAGAGATGCGGCGCAAACGGTGCCAGTAGCAGGATATAAGTTTCAGCGGCTTCGCGCGGAAGCGGTTTGTCGCCGGAAAACTCATTCAGGAAAATCATCATCTGGCTGATGGCGGTGTTAAACGACATGCTCTCGACATCTTCGGTAACTTTTTTGATCGTCGCATGAAGCAAACGCAACTGAACTTCATTCATCGGCGCGTCGCTGATCTGCTGCGCGGTAAGCATCCGGAAAGAACGTTTGAGAAAGCGATAAACGCCCTCGACGCCTTTGGTGTTCCAGGGTTTCACGGCTTCCAGCGGGCCCATGAACATTTCATAAAGCCGCATACTGTCGGCGCCGTATTCCTTGATTACGTCATCAGGATTGACGACGTTTTTCAATGATTTGGACATTTTTGCCGGGAATTCGACCAGTTTTTCGCCGGTCTGCTTATGAACGGCGCCGTCGCCGGTGTGTTCAACCAGATCCATCGGCACCAGAGCGCCGCGGCTGTCTTTGTAGGAAATTCCGAGAATCATACCTTGATTGACCAGTCTACGGAACGGTTCTTTGGTCGAAACAAAACCGAGATCGTAAAGAACTTTGTGCCAGAATCTGGCATAAAGCAGATGCAGCACCGCATGTTCAGCGCCGCCGACATATAAATCGACCGGCATCCAGTATTTTTCCTTGTCCTGCGCAAATGCCGCCTGATTATTGTCCGGATCCAGATAACGCAGATAATACCAGCAGGAACCGGCCCACTGCGGCATGGTATTGGTTTCACGCCGTCCTTTGAGGCCGGTTTCAGGATCGGTATATGTAACCCAGTCAGCAGCCTTGGCAAGCGGCGGTTCACCGCTGGCGACTGGCTTGAAATCATCGAGTTCAGGCAAGGTCAGCGGCAAATCATTGTCATCGACCAGCTTGATCGAACCGTCTTCCAGGTGGATAATCGGAAACGGTTCGCCCCAGTAACGCTGGCGGCTGAAAAGCCAGTCGCGAAGTTTGTATTTGACCGCTCCTTTGCCGATGCCGCGGGCTTCCAGCCATTCGATGGTAACGCGTTTGGAATCGGCGACTTCCATACCGTTGATATCCAGCCCGTCATGGTTAGCCGAATTAATCATTTTGCCGTTTCCGGTCCAACAGGCATTGCCGGCAAGCACTTCAGGCGCGGCAAGTTCATCATCCGGCATAATGATACATTTTACGGGAATATCGAATTGTTTCGCAAATTCAAAGTCGCGGGTATCATGGGACGGAACGGCCATAATCGCGCCGGTACCGTAGCTGATCAGGACATAGTCGGCAATCCAGACCGGAATTTTATCGTTATTGACCGGATTGACGGCATAAGCACCGGTAAACACACCGGTTTTTTCGGTGTTGAGTTCCGTGCGGTCAAGATCGCTTTTGTGCGAAGCTTCTTCGCGGTAGGCGGACACCTGTGCCGCCTGCGCCGGCGCGGTAATTTTATCGACGAGCGGATGTTCCGGAGCCAGCACCATGTAAGTAGCACCGAACAGCGTATCGGGGCGCGTAGTATAAACTGTAACTTTTTCTCCGATGCCGTCAATTACGAAATCGACTTCAGCGCCGGTTGACTTGCCGATCCAGTTGCGTTGCATCTCTTTGATACCCTCAGGCCAGTCAAGTTCTTCGAGGTCTTCGAGCAGACGTTCCGCGTACTCAGTGATTTTCAGCATCCACTGACGCATCGGCCGCCGCACTACCGGATGACCGCCGCGTTCGCTGACACCGTTGATAACTTCTTCATTGGCCAGAACGGTACCAAGCGCGGGACACCAGTTCACTGGAACTTCCGCCATATAAGCCAAACCCTTTTTGTGGAGTTGCGAAAAAATCCATTGCGTCCATTTGTAATATTTCGGATCAGTAGTGTTGATTTCACGATCCCAGTCGTAACTGAATCCCAGCGCCTTGATCTGTTTGCGGAAATTGTTGATATTGCGTTCAGTGGTCACTGACGGATGAGTTCCGGTTTCCACCGCGTATTGTTCCGCCGGCAGACCGAAAGCATCCCAGCCCATCGGGTGAAGCACATTGAAACCGCGCATGCGTTTGTAACGGCAAAGGATATCGGTAGCAGTATAGCCTTCAGGATGACCAACGTGAAGTCCGGCTCCGCTCGGATATGGAAACATATCCAGCACATAATATTTCGGCTTGCCTTCAACAAAATCTTCGGCTTTGAAAGTTTTATTCTTTTCCCAATATTCCTGCCATTTCGATTCTATGGCAGAAAAATTATATTCTTTTTCCATGATTCTATCCTCAGTTTAATTTACCGCTAAAAGATATCAATATGCCACCAACAACCCCTTTTTCAATTTGAGAAACCCCGTTTTTGAAGTAACTTAAAAGAACCTGATTCCGTGAGAAATTCAGTGCGGAGGCGAGACGCCACCAACGAAGCAGATGCCAATGAATTTTCCCGCAGGATTAATTATCTTTAGTTTTTTAACCCGATAGGTGAGTCGGCGGAATTACTATTATCAATAAGTGCGTTAAAAATAATTGTACTCAAATTTATCACTGAATCAGTAAGAACTTATCAGCAGACAGGAGGTTATATGACTGCAGGTGCGAAGAATATTATTGCCGTTCTGACCAGCGGCGGCGATGCCCCGGGCATGAACGCCGCAGTGCGGGCAGTCGTGCGCGGCGGCATTGCATACGGTATGCAGGTTTATATGGTTTACGAAGGCTACCAGGGGCTGATTGAAGGGCACATTGTACCTGCCGATTGGAATTCAGTTTCCGGCATTCTGCCGCTCGGCGGTACTGTTATCGGCTCCGCGCGCTGCAAAGATTTCCGCACTCGCGCCGGTCTGTTGACTGCCGCTGAAAATTTAGTCAAAAACGGAATCAACCGCCTGATTGTGATCGGCGGCGACGGCAGTTTAAGCGGAGCCGACGAATTCAGTAGCGACTGGAGCGACCTTTGTGAAGAATTGTTGCAAACCGGACGCATTACTGAAGCACAGCGTGCCGCCTGCCCTGCCCTCCGCGTAATCGGCATGGTCGGCTCAATTGACAACGATCTCGCCAATTCCGATATGACCATCGGCGCCGATACCGCGCTGCACCGTATTGTCGATGCCATCGATGCGCTGCGCAGCACCGCGTTCAGTCATCAACGCATTTTTGTCGTCGAAGTCATGGGGCGCAACTGCGGATATCTCGCGTTGATGAGCGCGATCGCCACCGGTTCGGCATGGGTTTTTGTCCCGGAACACCCTCCCCAAGACGGTTGGGAAGATGAGCTTTGCTGCAAACTCGAAGACGGACGGAAAGCCGGGCGACGCGACAATATCATTATCATGGCCGAAGGCGCACGCGATATTCACGGCAACCCCATCACCAGCGCGATGGTCAAGGAAACCATTGAAACCAAGCTCAATTCTGAATGTCGAATCACTATCCTCGGACATGTTCAACGCGGCGGCGCACCCAGCGCTTATGACCGCTACATGAGTACGGCATACGGTTACCAAGCCATTAAAGAACTGCTGAAAAACGATTCGTCAAATACGTCACAAATTGTGGTTTCACAACACAACCGGGTCACCATGGTACCACTGCTTGAAACTGTAGCCAAAACCCGCGCCATTTCGGCATCGATTAAAAACGGCAATTTTGATGAAGCAGAAAAGATGCGCGGTATCAGCTGGGCGAAAATATGTCATCTGGTCTCGGTCAACGCACAAAGTAAACCGGAAAAAGAACTTCATGAAGACAGCCCACGCATCGCCGTCATCACTTCAGGCTGGCCGGCACCGGGGATGAACAACGCATTGCGCGCGATTGTCCGCATGGGCATGAATAACGGTTACCGGGTATTCGGTATTGAAGACGGGGTCGAAGGTCTGCTTAAAGGACGTTTTCACGAATTCCAATGGATGGAAGTCGATCATTGGCCGGGCATCGGCGGAACCAAGCTCGGCACCAATCGTTCGCTGCCGAAAGAATGTGATCTGTACCGGATTGCCGCGAATCTGGAAAAACACCGGATCAATGCGTTGATTATTATTGGCGGCTGGACCGCCTATACGCTGGCGTCAAAATTGCTGGCAGCAAGAAATAATTTCGAAATCTTCAAGATGCCGACCATCTGCATTCCAGCCAGCATCAACAACAATATTCCGGGCGCGGAACTCAGCATCGGCTGCGACACCGCACTGAACACCATTGTCGAAGCCGTCGATAAAATCAAAAAATCCGCGGACAGCGCCCGACGTCTGTTTGTAGTCGAAGTTATGGGACGTTACTGCGGATTTCTGGCGATGATGTCCGGCATGGCTTGCGGCGCCGAATACATCTATACCCACGAAATGGGTATTAACGTAGACATGTTGCAAAACCATACCCACGAACTGGTCGATGAATTCAAAGACGGACGTCGTACCGCGCTGATCATTTCCAATGAAAACGCCAATCCTACTTATGACATTAACTTCATCTGTTCACTTTTTGATGAAGAAGGCGGCAAATGGTTTGACGTCAGAAAATCCATTCTCGGTCCCATCCAGCAAGGCGGTCAGCCGACTCCCTTTGACCGTATTCTCGCCGCTCGCCTCGCTTATGAAGCGGTCGCCAAAATCATCGATCAACTGAACAAAGGCGACCACTCATCGTTGCTGATCGGGCAGAAACAAGGTAAAACCGCTCTGTATGAACTGGAATCACTCGATAAAATCGCGATAAAAGAATTCCAGCGCCCTAAAAATCAATGGTGGGAAAATTATTATGAAATCGCTCATATCCTCGCCAATCGTTCCAAAACCAAATCAAATTGATTCTGAATACCATACAGGATGTTTTGGCAACCTGAGATGTTCTAGCGAATTGTGAGTCATGAACGTGTTTGAGCTGGCGGCAAACCGCGCATGTTTTGAATTTAGGTTTCGGCACTCGCAGTGCCGAAACCTTGAATTAATTCACGCTCTTTGCGTATTTTTCACGATGCGGTTTTGGGATCTGCTCCATACTGATTATCGCCGGTGGTGCCGTCTGTGACCATAAAGATAAGCATCACTATTGTTCCAATCAACGGAATCAGACCTATCAACAGCCACCATCCGCTGCGATTGATGTCGTGGAGTCTGCGCACAGAAACCGCGATGCTGGGGATAAGCACGGCAAAACCATAAATCACGCCGATAATGCCGGAGCTACTGAGAAGACCATCCACAAATCCGAGGACAAGGCTGATGATCACATTGAAAAGCACAAAGAACCAATATTCTTTGCGTCTTGCACGACTATCAAATACGGCATACTTTTTCAACACATCCAGATACCAAGTTCATTTCTTTCTCCCTTCCCCGTTGTTTGGTTTGTCAAGCATTTAGCGGGGACTTCTCGATGCCCGACAAGTAACTAAATGTTCTGTGAACGCATACAATATGCGATTGATTTGCGGTTAAATCAAATAGATTCGTCTGATTTTTTTCTGTTCATGCCATCGAGAAGTGCGGAACAAAACTCGA
Source organism: Lentisphaerota bacterium (assembly GCA_012519765.1). Taxonomy (GTDB): domain Bacteria; phylum Verrucomicrobiota; class Lentisphaeria; order Victivallales; family Victivallaceae; genus UBA7640. Next base: position 9,547 of record JAAYPP010000122.1, on the reverse strand, counting down.
AAGATCGCAACCGCTTTGCGGCAAGTTTCTTATTGATGTATTTTTCTGTTTTATCTCAATTTCAGTCAACCGGAAAAATTACTGTAAATTCAGGTACTTAAACTTCGCGCGCGCATTATGCGAGCGCAAAGTTTATGACACGATCCAAAAGTGTACAAATCGCCATCCATCCGAGCATTAGCGTCAGAACAATGAAAATCATTGACAACGGCTCGGTGAGAAAAAGTTTCACAATCCGGATAATCGGACCACGGTCTTCAACTGAATTGAAATTTTCGCCACTCATCGATTAATTACTACCAAACAATATTTTATGGGAATCAGGTTGTTTTCGTTATGTTTAAAATTGTTCGGTTTTCAGCATCACCAGCGTACATGCTTCCAGAGTTTTTATTCCATGTTCGCGACATAATGCCGCCAATGCCGGATTTTCAGTACCGGGATTAAATATAACCCTTCCCGGATTCAAAGTAATAATTTCATCATGCAAGGCTGAAGAACGTTCCGGATTTATGTACATAGTCAAAGTGTGCACCGGCTGTTTCACCGCCGCCAAATCCTTGACCGCCTGTAAACCGCAAATAACCGGACCGGCAGGATTGACCGGAATCACCTCATATCCATGTTCCAGCAGACTAACGACAACTTTATTTGAATACCTTTCCGGATTAGTTGATGCGCCCAATACCACCACTGTTTTTTTCACTGCCGTTGTCATCTGTTCCCTCCGTAATTTAAATGATGTCAGTGTGCTGACTCTAACATATGAGTCTTTCTGTACTCATTCAAACGTCATTTGTCATATTAGAGGTAATTTCAAAAGAGGTGATTGCATTTTATTGGTTGCGAACTAAATTTAACTGATAGTTTAAATAATTGTCTTGGGAAAAAACTATGACGAATAAAACTTTGATTTTTGACAAATCCCGGATGGATGAGGCGTTGACCCAAATTTCCGCTGAAATCATCTCTGAATTCAAGCCGGGCACCAAAAGTGCAAAACCCCTTGCTTTGTTGGGAATCCAGCGGCAAGGGGTTCCTTTTGCCCATCGTCTGAGAGCCAAAATCCTGGAGCTTTCAGGTTTTCAGTCACTCGAGGGCGTATTGGATATTAACATGTATCGTGACGATTATAGTTTACGCAAAAAAAAGTTGCCGATAATCAGGGAAACCGACATCCCGTTTAACATTGATGATTGCAACGTGATCATTGCCGATGACGTTCTGGCTTCCGGGCGGAGTGTTCGTGCCGCGCTGGATGCGCTGACGGACTATGGAAGACCTCGATTGATCCGCCTTGCGATTATGGTTGACCGCTGTCGATATGAATTTCCGATTCGTGCCGATTATGTCGGTTTCGTTCATAAAGCGCCTGTTGACAAAAAAATTCTGGTTGAATTTGAGGAAAGCGAAGGTGCTGACGGTATATATGAAATGTTATGGGACAAAGCTGGAGTATTTAAAGGATGAGCATCAGTTGGACACAAAAAGACCTGCTGGAGATTTATGATCTCACCGCCGCTGAAATCGAGTTGATACTCGATACTGCCGAGGAGTTCAAGAAAGTCTGTTTGCGCAATGTAAAAAAAGTACCGGCTCTGCGAGGCAAGACCGTGGTCAATTTTTTCATTGAACCCAGTACCAGAACACGCGTGTCATTTGAGCTTGCGGAACAGCGTCTCAGTGCAGATATCATCAATATGTCAGGAAGCGTAAGCAGTTTGACCAAAGGTGAAACGCTGCTGGATACGGTAAAAAATATTGAAGCACTTCAAGCTGATATAATTGTGATGCGCCACTCCGCGCCAGGGGCACACATGCTTATCGCCAAGCATATCAAATGCGGGGTAATCAATGCCGGGGACGGTTCGCATGGACACCCGACTCAGGCATTGCTTGATGTCTTTACCATCCGCGAAAAATTCGGCAGTCTGAAAGGGCTGAACGTTTCTATTATCGGCGATATCCTTCACAGTCGTGTCGCCCGCAGTGATATGTGGGCATTGCTGAAACTCGGCGCGAATGTAACATTTGCCGGCCCCGCAACGTTGTGCCCCAGAGAATTTGAAGAAGTCGGCGTGCGGGTCTGCCACAATCTGAAAGATGCGCTGGTCGATGCTGACGTCGTCAATCTTTTGCGCATTCAGCACGAACGACAGGCTGATGGATTTTTTCCCAGTACCGGTGAATACAGTCAGTTCTTCGGTTTAAACCGTGATTCAGCGCAATTTTTGAAGCCGGACGCACTGGTAATGCATCCGGGACCAATCAATCGCGATATCGAATTGTCCTCTGCAATTGCCGACGGACCGCAATCGGTTATTCTTGAACAAGTCAGCAACGGCATGGCAGTACGCATGGCGGTGCTTTTTCTCACAGCTGGAGCATTATAAATGAATACAAGAGATCATTATATTCTGACCGGAGCCCGCGTCGTCGACCCGGCTCGCGGTATTGACGAAGTCATGGATATCGGAGTAGCCAACGGCATCATTGTCGAACCCTCCAGCATCAGAAAACCGGAAAAAATCGACTTAAGTGGAAATATCATTGCGCCAGGTTTTATTGATATTCATGTTCATCTGCGTCAGCCTGGAAATACCGGAGCTGAAACCATCGCGACAGGTACTATGGCCGCAGCAGCCGGCGGTTTCACTTCGATTTTGGCGATGCCCAATACCAATCCTTGCTGCGACAGTGCAGGCACTATCGAATTGATAAAAAGAGAAAGTGAACGCAACGCAAAAGTTCGGGTTTATCCGTGCGGTTGCCTGAGTAAAAATTCCGATGGCAAAGAAATGGCCGGAATCGGCAGTCTCAAAAACGCCGGTGTGGTGGCACTTTCGGATGATGGACGCTGTATTCAAAATAACGAATTGATGCGGCATGTCGTGGCTTATGCCAAATCGTTTGACCTGCCGATCCTGGACCATTGCGAAGAAGAATCGCTGAAAGGTGACGGAGTCATGCATGAAGGTAAATGGTCGGTCTTGCTCGGCATGCTCGGCATTCCCAGCGCGGCGGAAGAACTGATCATACAGCGCAATATTATTTTTTCACGGATGTTCGATTGGAAAATCCACATGCAACATATCAGCACCCGTGAAAGCGTGGAAATGATGCGCCGTGCCCGAGCCAGAGGAATCAAGGTAACTGCGGAAGCAACTCCACATCATATCGCGTTGACTGACGAAAATATCAAAAAATTCGACACTAACTATAAAATGAACCCGCCCCTGCGTTCTGAAGATGACCGGCAGGCTGTCATTAAAGGACTTAAAGACGGAACAATTTCGATCATTGCCACTGATCACGCCCCCCATACGATGACGGCCAAAGAAGTAGAATTCGATTATGCGCCTTTCGGCATTATCGGACTTGAAACTGCAATTCCGGTCTGTCTGACCGAACTTTACCACAGCGGCATACTGTCAATGTCCGAACTGGTATCCAAATTTACAGTCGGTCCGGCAACCTTACTCGGCTTGAATGCGGGAACACTTGAGCCGGGAACCAATGCCGATATCACAGTTATTAATCCTGATGAAGAATTTGTTTATGATGTCAATACATCATTTTCCAAATCCCGCAATACGCCGTTTCATGGTACAAAATTCAAAGGACGGGCCGAAGCTACGATTGTCGGCGGCAATTTTGTTTACCGCAGAAAAGAACAATAAGCGAGAAGAAAAATCATGTAACTTTGTTTCTTAACTTCGCGCGCGCATAATGCGCGCGCGAAGTTAAGCATCTGATTTATCATCATGACAAAGCAGTTAAAACGATAAGTTTTATCCTTATTCTGATTAGAAGTTATCCGGAACAGAGTCCCGTATCGCTATTGTTGCGACATCTGCGGAAAACTATTGCCCCGGCTTTCGGTGGTAGGAACAGGCAACGGAGCAGTGCTGTCAGCGAGTCCCCAGCGGCGTGAGAACGGCCAGAAGACAAAAAATGCACGACCGACCATATTAGAACGCGGTACCAGTCCCCATACCCGGCTGTCCGAGCTGAATAAAGAATTATCACCAAGCATAAAGTAAAAATTTTCGGGAATAATCAGTTCCGCATCAGGACTGCCGAGAAAACGTCCATAACCGGAGCCGACCTGATTCAAGTGTCCGTGGTATCCGCCCTGCCCGCTGTAGATTTTTTCAAATTTCTGGCAGAGTTCTTGAACCGGGATAAATTCGTTACTATCTTTTGACTTGACCAACAACTGATTGCCGTCGATTTTCAAGGTATCGCCCGGCATGCCGACCAGCCGCTTGATATAGTAAAAACCGGCCAGCGGCTGACCATTGTCAGTAATTCCTTCGGTATTAAAAACCACGACATCACCGCGTCTGAAATCCCAAAAATGATGAGACATACGGTCAACAAACAAATGATCGCCCATCGAAAGCCAGCCGTCGGCGAGTTTTTCGCCGGGACGATAAATCTGATCCCTGCTCAAAGCGGTATAGTCAGCCACTTTCTGCAAGGTACCGGGCAAAGTATAGGTTTTGTCGCCAATAATGAATGAGGTTTGACCGAAAAAGAATTTGGCCAGCGGATTACCGCCTCTGGCGTTGTTGGAAAATGAATTCAAATCCAAACGACCGGGCGCAGTAATTTCAGCTTTAGCCGGAACCGCAGAATAAAGCGCAAATGCGGCGGCAGAATTAATATTCGGAATTACTTTATCTTCCACATAGTGGATGCCAAACAAGGTCGGCTGCATGCTGCTGGTAGGGATTTTGAACGGCTGTAAAAACAATCCGCGAATCCCGAAAGCCACCATACAGGCAACGGCCAGAACGTCCAGCAGTTCGCGGATACGACAGGAACGGAAACGCGGTGAGTTGCGAACTATGAGCGGTTGCGCTTCATTCAAAAACGTGCGAATTTTGTCAGCCGGTTCTTGACCAATTTCCTCACTGTTATCCAGAAGCTTTTTCAGTGTCTCTTTTTGCGGAAGTTCAAGAATATCGTCATCCGCGTGCAAAATAAAACGAATCTGCTTGCGAAAATCATCCAGTTGCCGACGTAATTTACGTTTTGCCAATATTTTAAACATAACGGCGCCTTTATTTGTTGTCAGTAGCCTTGAGCACTTCGACGAAAGCCTCTTGCGGAATATAAACCTGACCGACTTCTTTCATTCGCTTTTTCCCCTCTTTCTGCTTGTCAAGCAGTTTGCGTTTACGCGTAATATCGCCGCCGTAACATTTGGCGATAACATTTTTACGCAGTTGCCGGACCGTTTCACGGGAAACGATTTTACCGCCGACCGCGCCCTGGATCGCAATCTGGAACATCTGCGGAGGAATCAGATCTTTAAGTTTCGAACAAAGATTACTGCCGCGAAAATGGGCATGATCAATATGAACAATCGAGGAAAAAGCATCCACCGGTTCGCCGTTGACCATAATATCCAGTTTAACCAGTTTGTCCGCACGATAACCGGATGCTTCATAGTCAAAACTTCCGTAGCCGCGAGTAATCGATTTCAGCTTGTCGTGAAAGTCAATCAGAATTTCATGCATGGGCAGTTCCGCCTCAATAATCACATGACTGCCGTCCACGGCTTCTGTGGAAGTGCAAATTCCACGTTTATTCATCACCAGTGCCATGATGTCGCCGATATAATTGTTTGGTGCCATAATCCTGGCATTGATCAGCGGTTCTTCAATGCGGTCGATCAGCGTCGGATCCGGCATATGCACCGGATTATCGACATTGAGCATATTGCCGTCACGCAGATAAACATGATAAATCACGCTGGGATAAGTCGCAATAATATCCATGCTGTATTCACGGCGCAGACGTTCTTGTATAATCTCCATATGCAACAGTCCAAGAAAACCGCAACGGAATCCGAATCCGAGCGCAGCCGAGGTTTCTGCCTGATATTTGAACGCGGCATCATTGAGTTGCAGTTTCGCCACACTCAATTTGAGCTGTTCGTAATCGGCAGAGTCAATTGGATAAATACCGCTGAAAACCATCGGATTAACTTCGCGAAATCCGGGCAATGCGTCCTTACAGGGATTTTTCGCGTCAGTAACAGTATCCCCCATCTTGGTATCGCTTGGACTCTTGAGATTGGGAATCAGATAGCCGACTTCGCCAGCCGACAAACTTTCGGCCGCAATCATTCCGGGCTTAAAAAAGCCGACTTCCTTGACTTCACTTTCAATGCCGTTACTGAAAACCCGCACCTTCATACCGCGACGGAATTCTCCGCTGAAAACCCGGACATAAGTAACCACTCCGCGATAAGCGTCATAATTTGAATCAAAAATCAGACAACTGGGTTCGTCATATGATTTCAGTTTAGGCGGCGGGATTCGCGTTACAATTGCCTCCAAGAGTTCGGAAATGCCGATTCCCTCTTTAGCGCTGACCAGAATCGCATCCTCACGCGGAATCATCAATACCTCTTCCATCTGTTCATAGCATAATTCAGGATTGGAAGCCGGCAAATCAATTTTATTGATCACCGGAATTATGGTCAGATTCTGACGAAATGCCAGCGATACATTAGCCACGGTCTGGGCTTGAACACCCTGCGTCGCGTCAATAATCAGCAACGCTCCTTCACAGGCCGAAAGCGCTCTGCTCACTTCATAGGTAAAATCGACATGCCCTGGAGTATCAATCAGATTAAGCTTGTACTCTTGTCCATCCGCGCCGTGATAATCCATCCGCACCGGATGGGATTTGATAGTAATGCCGCGTTCACGTTCCAAATCCATGGCATCGAGCACTTGCTCCTGAAGATCTCTTTTTGCAATAGTCGCAGTTTGTTCAAGCAACCGGTCTGCCAATGTAGATTTTCCATGGTCAATATGTGCAATAATTGAAAAATTTCGGATCAAATCAAGTTCTGTCATAAATCTTCTTAAAGTTAAATGGTGAATTTATAATCTACTACTTAATTGACGATTTATCAAGAGTCTGAACGCATCCAGAAAGAGCGCATTAGCTGAAAATCGATCAAGCAACTGGTCCCAATCCGAATACCGGTAGATTTTAACTGCAATATTCTTACCGCATCGGACAGCATTTATTCAGGTTTATTACTATTCGGTTGATTTTCTGTTGATATCGGGTAGATTACGATATTTTTCAGCGGTACTTTTCAAGTTTAACAGAACGTTGTGACCGCTATTCCCCATCGGTAAACCTGTGACAATTAAAGGACTGACACTATGAAAAAAATAATGGTTATTTTGGCTGAAGGATTTGAAGAAATAGAAGCCGTCGGAGCTGTTGATATTTTGCGGCGCTGCAGCTTTGAGGTCGTGACTGCAGGTCTTGATTCCACCACGATAAATGGTGCCCATCAGATCGAAATACATGCTGACAAAAAACTTTCAGAGCTCAACCCTGAAGATTTCGACGCGGTTGTATTGCCCGGCGGGATGCCCGGATCAGCTAATTTACGCGATAGTATAGAAGTAAAAAATACGGTGACAGCGGTTTATCAGCAGGGCGGAATTGCCGCTGCCATCTGCGCGGCGCCAATGGCCTTGGCGGCATTCGGTTTGACCGAAAAACGTCGTATCACCGGCTATCCGGGAATGGAAAATCAATTCGGCAACTGTAATTATACCGGCAACATGGCTGAAACTGACGGACGGATTGTTACCGGCAAAGGACCTGCCGCTGTTTTCGAGTTTGCTGCCGCGCTTGCGGAAGCGCTGGGCAAATCCGCAAATGAGGTGTTGAAAGGCATGCTCTATTCAGGTTCGCTCTAACATGTCATTTAAAATCCTAAAAACTGCCGGCAACGCCCGCCGCGGCGTTCTGACCACACCACACGGCACTATTCAAACTCCGATTTTCATGCCGGTCGGTACCCGCGGTAGCGTAAAAGCAATGACGCCGCGTGAATTGGAAGAACTGGACGCACAAATCATCCTGGGAAACACTTATCATCTTTTTCTGAAGCCGGGACTGGAAATTATGGAAGCGGCCGGAGGACTTCATAATTTCAGCGGTTGGCATCGCCCGATACTGACCGACTGCGGTGGTTTTCAGATTTTCAGCCTCGCCAAACTGCGCAAAATCGAAAAAGACGGGGTCTGGTTTTCGTCACATATCGACGGCAGTCGTTTTTTTCTCGGACCCAAAGAATCTATTCATATCCAGAAAGTGCTCGGGTCTGATATTGTCATGGCCTTTGACGAATGTACTCCGTATCCGTGTTCGCATGCTGATGCATTGAAATCGCTGAAGCAGACCATTGAATGGGAAAAAATTTCCCGTGAACAACCCATGCGCGAAGGACATCTGATGTTCGGAATTGTCCAAGGTTCCACTTACCGCGATCTCCGTGAAGAATCAGCTCGTGAACTGGTTAAAATCGGGTTTGAAGGCTACGCTATCGGTGGCTTGAGTGTAGGCGAACCGGAAAAACAGATGTTTGAATGTCTTGATTGGACAGTACCCTGTCTCCCTGCCGATAAACCGCGTTACCTGATGGGAGCTGGAACCCCGAAACAGTTGATTGAAAGCGTCGCGCGCGGCATTGATATGTTTGACTGTGTTCTGCCGACCCGAATGGCGCGACACGGCAGCGCTTACGTCGGAACCGGCGAAATAATTCCGGTCAAAGCCGGACGGTACGCTAAAGATTTCACTCCGGTTGATCCGGAATGTGACTGCTACTGCTGCCGTAATTTCACCAAAGCATATATCCGTCATCTGCTTAATGTTCAGGAGATTACCGGACTGCGCCTGTTGACCATTCATAATCTACACTATTATCTGAGCCTGATGCAACAGGTTCGCGAAAGTATTGAGGCTGGAAAATTTGAAGAATTGCGGGCAAAATTTGCGGTTTTATGACAAACTGAAAGTCCTGCCCGCCACGCTGGCCGGCGAGGTGCTCACTTTCCCCTGCCCCGGCTGCGGGACCGTTTCAGTGGAAAACTGGAATAGATTCTGCACTGACTGCCGCAGCAAACTTCAACGACCGTCTGAACCGCATTGCCGCGGATGCGGCGGCAGTATTGACGGAATTCTTGATTACTGTTCGAAATGTCTTGAATTCGGTGTCCGTCCCTGGAATAATGCCTTCGCCTTGTTTGAAATCAATGAATTTGGGCGCGCCATGATTCACCGTTATAAATACCGCGGCGGAATCGAGCTGGCCCGGGCCTTTGCCCAAATCGGCAACGAAACACTGCTTCATGCCAAAACGCAATTTGATATGATCGTACCGATACCGTTGCATTGGACACGTCAACTGCAGCGCGGCTATAATCAGGCTCAGCTTTTCGGACTACAGTTGCATCATGAATTGAATATTCCGCTGTGCAATATTATTCGACGATGCCGGCGCACCCGTCGTCAAGCCACCCTCAATCGCGAAGCACGCATAAAGAACCTGAAAAACGCTTTTGTTCTGCGCAAAGGCGTAAGCGTTGACGGACTCAAGATCCTATTGATTGACGATGTTTTCACCACCGGTTCAACCTTAACTGAAGCCTGCCGTGCCATGCCTGGCGCCGACATAACCGTGATGACAATCGGACGCCGCTAAAATTCGCGCGCG